>CAZRMK010000001.1:0-29853 GCA_964601165.1 uncultured Piscirickettsiaceae bacterium
AAAAGCTACACATTTTATATTTAATTAAACTGATAGTTCACTGTCGAATAGACATCTTATAAACGAAGCTCTTCGTATCTCTATTTTTTTTATTTGTTCACGGTCGAATAGACCGCTTAGAAAAACAGAGCTAATGATGATGGTTAGCACTAAAGGTTCACGGTCGAATAGACCGCTTAGAAAAAAAACAGAGCTAAGGGCTGATGATACTGCATGTTCACGGTCGAATAGACCGCTTAGAAATGCTAAAAAAGATGTGATGACAGGTATTGATAGTTCACGGTCGAATAGACCGCTTAGAAAATCAAAATAAGTTGCTCTACTGTGCCTCCTCCGTTCACGGTCGAATAGACCGCTTAGAAATCTTTGCCAAGGGGTTGATTTTGTCTGAAAAAGTTCACGGTCGAATAGACCGCTTAGAAATGAAGTTGGTTGTGGTGGGGGGCAGTAAACTTCGTTTTAGTGGATTAGAGTGTATAATGGGTGAATCTTTTTTATGGTTTTGGTGCTTTAGAAGGTATAAAAATTGGTTTCAATTTTGTTAATTAGATCTTTGTTAGACGTTTAATTTTCGGATGTTGATTTTTATTATTTATACCGTTAAGGAGTAACTCCTTGTTCTAGAAGAGTAAAAAAGGGTGTTGATAATTCTCTATTATATGAAGTTATAATTTTATTGAAGGATGTAGAAAAATGATTAAACAAAAGTTTAGTAAGGCTTTAATTGCCGCAACGGTTTTTGCCGTGGCAGCTTTTGCAGGGCATGCAACTGCGAGCAATAATAAAACAACCCAGTTTGTTACGATTGGTACGGGTGGGGTAACTGGTGTTTATTATCCTACAGGTGGATCTATTTGTCGTTTGGTTAATAAGAACCGTAAAGAAACTGGAATTCGTTGTTCAGTTGAGTCAACTGGTGGTTCGGTATTTAACATTAATGCTCTTCGTACTGGTGATTTAGACATGGGTATTGCTCAGTCTGATTGGCAGTATCATGCTTATCACGGATCTTCTAGATTTAAAGATCAAGGTCCTTTTAAAGATTTACGTTTTGTATTCTCTATACATGCAGAGCCTGCAACACTAGTTGCTAGAGCAGATTCTGGCATTAAAGGTGTGATGGATATTAAAGGTAAACGTGTAAATATTGGTGAGCCTGGTTCTGGTGCAGCAGCTACTTTTGATGTAATGGCTGAAGCATTAGGTATTGAACGTTCAGACTTGAAATTAGTTTCTGAACTTAAGTCGTCTGAAGTAGGCAGTGCTCTGTGTGATAATAAAATTGATGCTTTCTTCTTTACAGTAGGGCATCCATCAGGTCTTCTTAAACAAGTAACTACAACTTGTGATGCTAAAATCATTCCTGTTACAGGAAAAGGCATTACTAAGCTGATTGACGAACGTAGTTATTATAGTAAGGCAAAAGTTGCGGGTGGTATGTATGACGGTAACCCATACGATGTGCCTACGTTTGGTGTTGGTGCAACCTTCTTGTCTTCTGCTAAAGTTTCTGATGATGTCATTTATGAAGTAGTTAGGGCGGTTTTTGAGAATTTTGAAGCCTTTAAGAAGTTACATCCTGCTTTTAGACATTTAGAAAAATCAGAAATGATTTCTGCTGGTATGTCTGCTCCTTTGCATGATGGTGCAGCTAGGTTCTACAGAGAGCAAGGCTGGATTGAATAATTAATTATTAGTTATAAAAACATAAAAAGGGACGAGTTTCTTCGTCCTTTTTTTGTGTTAAAAAAATATTTACATAATTAAATATGAAAGTAAGTTTTTGCTTTTAATGGATTACCCTAATCCAAATATAGAAATCACGATTATAGCACAAGCTCTTGATATGCCTGGCAAATTTAAAATTGTTCTCATCACCCATTGGGTGACTACGAAATTTTTAAATTCACTATGCACATTAATATCTTACACTCTAACCCGCAATTCTATTTTTGGATTAGGGTATTATGTAAAAGTTTTTACTAAAGGGCATTATAAAAATGAGCAGTGTTAATAGTAAAGTGGATGATTCTGCGTTAGCAGAAATGGTTGCTGAATCTGATACTGGAGCTAGAAATCCTAAAGGATTAGTTAAGAAACTACTTTTCTGGACGGCATTTTCTTGGTCTATATTTCAGTTATGGATAGCATCACCACTGCCTTTTATGCTGGCTGATATTATTCCTATAATGAATAATACCGATACTCGCAGTATACATTTAGCATTCGCTTTATTTTTAGGGTTTTTATCTTATCCTGCACTGCGTTCTTCACCTCGTGGTCATATTCCTCTGTTAGATTGGGTGCTTGCCTTTATCGGGGTAGCTGTAACACTTTATTTATCATTTTTTGCAGCTGAGCTTGCTGGTCGACCAGGCTTGCCTACAACTGCCGATTTGATTATCTCAGGAATAGGAGTGGTTCTGGTTCTGGAAGCGTCGCGTCGTGCTTTAGGTGCTCCCTTAATGGTGATTGCCTTAATCTTTCTGGTTTATATTTTCTTTGGTCATCTAGCTCCTGAAGTGATGGCGTGGAAAGGAGCGTCTTTTTCACGAGCGATGAGTCATCTTTGGCTTACACAAGAAGGAGTGTTTGGGGTTGCTCTTGGTGTTTCAGTGTCTATGGTTTTTTTGTTTGTTTTGTTTGGTTCTTTACTGGAAAGAGCTGGAGCAGGTAATTATTTTATTTGGGTAGCTTATTCTATGTTGGGGCATTTAAGAGGCGGCCCTGCAAAAGCGGCGGTTGTTTCTTCGGCTTTAACTGGAATAGTCTCTGGCTCATCTATTGCCAATGTGGTAACCACAGGAACTTTTACTATCCCTTTAATGAAAAAAGTGGGCTTTACTTCGGTTAAAGCTGGTGCGATTGAGGTTGCCGCGTCAACTAATGGACAATTAACACCTCCCGTAATGGGGGCGGCAGCATTTTTGATGGTAGAGTTTGTTGGTGTTTCCTATATTGAAGTGATTAAACATGCTATTTTGCCAGCTACCATTGCTTACATTGCTCTAATTTATATGGTGCATTTAGAAGCTTGTAAGGCAGGTATGGTTGGTTTACCGCGTCGTGTTAATAAAACCATTTTACAAAGCATGTTTACCTTTATGACAGTAGTAGTTATTATTTTAGGGTTGTCAGTGGCTATGTACTATGGTCTTGGTTGGCTTACGGTAGTTGCCGGTGATGCTACTCCATGGATATCTGCGGTATTATTTATTGTTGCTTATGTTTTATTGCTAAAAGTAGCAGTTAAATATCCTGATTTAGGTCGTAGTGATGAAATTACCGAGCTACCAGAGCCTGGTCCTGTGGTTAAGTCTGGGCTGTACTTTATGTTGCCGATTGTAGTTCTAATATGGTGTTTAACCGTTATTAGGTTGTCACCTAGTTTGTCTGCTTTTTGGGCAACAATCGGAATGGTTGCTATCTTAATTTCTCATAAGTATTTAAAAGCCGTTTTCCGCGGTGAGAATAACCCTATGAAGCGTTGGAAAGATGGTTGGGTTGATTTCCAAGAGGGCATGGTATCAGGTGCGCGGAATATGATTGGTATTGGTATTGCCACCGCCGCCGCAGGGATTATTATTGGAGCAGTTACACTTACAGGTGTTGGCTTAGTTTTAGCAGAAGTAGTAGAGTTTGTTTCTGGCGGTAACTTAATGGCTATGCTGGTATTTACCGCTTTTTTGAGCCTATTATTAGGAATGGGGCTTCCTACAACGGCTAACTATATTGTTGTTTCTAGCTTAATGGCTCCGGTTATTGTTGCTTTAGGAGCAGACTCTGGATTAATCGTACCCTTGATTGCCGTGCATTTATTTGTGTTTTATTTTGGTATTTTGGCAGACTCAACGCCACCCGTTGGGTTGGCGGCTTACGCCGCCGCCGCTATTTCTGGGGCAGACCCAATAATGACAGGAGTACAAGGTTTTTTCTACGATATTAGAACTGCTATATTACCTTTTATGTTTATTTTTAATACGGAATTGTTATTAATAGGGATTACTGGGCCTATACATCTGTTCATTGTATTTACGTCTGCAACTCTAGCGATGTTAATTTTTGCTTCTGTTACTCAGGGGTGGTTATTTACTAGAAATAAATTTTGGGAAGCTATAGTTATGTTGCTGGTTGCCTTTATGTTATTTCGTCCCGGTTATTTTATGGATAAAATTCACCCGCCTTTAAGTGCTGTTGATGCTGGACAAATTTTTCAAATAGCGGAAGAAATGCCTGAAAGAGCACAAATTATGTTGCAGGTGGTGGGAGAAACTTTAGAAGGCAAGCATATTGATAAAGTGGTAATGTTACCTTTAGGTGATTTCGGTGCAACTGGCGAAGAGCGGTTGCTGGATGCTGCAGGGCTGGAGTTGAGAGAAGAAAATGGCAGAATGTTTGTTGAAGACTTGGCTTTTGGTGGTGTGGCATCGCGGCAGAAAATTGACTTTGATTGGGAAATAGTTAGTGTTAAAGTTGAAAATGAACGCCCAGCAAAACAGTGGTTTTATATTTTAGCAGCTTTATTAATGGCTCTTGTTTGGTTTAGTCAAAAACGACGAGTTGCTCGTGAGACTCAGTTAAGTTCTCAAAATGGAGAAACGTTGTGATTACAAAAATATTAGTACCAGTAGATATAAACACTCTTAACACTACCCAAAATCTATGTCAGGAAGCATCAAAGTTGGGGCTTAAGTTTGATGCTCAAATTAATTTATTGGCAGTTATACCAGACTATGGTATGTCTATTGTTGGGAGTTTTTTTCCTGAAGAAGCTCAAGATAAATTAAAAGCTGAATTTAAAGATAGGCTTCAAGAATTATCAGCACTTTATTTTAGTGATAATAAAGTTAATTTAATTTTAAGGCAAGGAAAGAAAGCCTCTCAAATACTTAGGGAAGAAGGTAAATCTAAGCCAGATTTAATAATGATTGGTTGTCGGAGTAAAAAATCACGTAATAATCAACGCTTGCTAGGGTCTTGTAGTTCAAGTATTGCTGACCGTGCAAGTTGCTCTGTTTTTATTGTTCGTTGTGAGGAGTGCTAACCCCCTAATCCCTATATAGAAATCATAATTATTGCACAAGTGCTTGATGCACCTAGCAAATTTTAAAAAAGCCTTATCACCAATTAGGTGATCACGGTTTTTTAAAATTCACTATGCACATCAATCACTTGCACACTAACCTATGATTCTATATAGGGATTAGGGTAACCCTAAAATCTTTACATTAAACCTAAATCCTGTTAAGTCAGTAGCTTACAGATTAGTTCGCGTTTTATGCAAAGGTTTCTAAAGTTTCCTTGAGGATCTTTTTTTAAGGACGAGTTTAAACAGAATCTTAAACACCCTTTTAAATAATACCGCAAAGATTGTCCTAAATAATATTTTAAAGAGCATCCTCATCTCTTTCTTCTGTGCGGATACGGATGGTTTTTTCTATGGTTTGGACAAAGATTTTACCATCACCTATTTTTCCAGTTTGTGCCGCTTGAATAATGGCTTCGACTGCTTCTTCTTCTTTAGTTGCAGAAACAGCGATTTCAATTTTTATTTTAGGTAAAAATTCCACCACATATTCTGCTCCACGATACATTTCAGTGTGACCTTTTTGGCGACCAAAGCCTTTTACATCAGAGACGGTCATGCCAAAAATATCAATGTCTTGGAGGGCTTCTCGAACTTCGTCTAGTTTAAAGGGTTTAATAATAGCGGTAATTAATTTCATGATGAGACCTTTTCTTTTAGTTGGTTGTCATTATTATTATCTTTTTGCAGGTAATAAGCGAGGGCTTCTCCCATCTTTATAGGAGAGTTGGGTTTTATTTTTCCTAATTCAGGCATGACCCCTGCGGGGGTGCAGAGTACAACCGTTGATCCCATATTGAAGCGTGCTATTTCTTCACCTTTATTAAAAGTTAGCTTTTGTTCAGTATAGTCCCAATGTTGAATAATTGGTTGGTATTCTGGGGTTATTTTACCCTCCCAAACTGTTTCCATGCTGCCAACAAAAATAGCTCCTACCATCACTAAACAAAAATGTCCGTGATGATTTTTAAAGCGAATTACTAATCGTTCATTACGGGCAAATAATCCTGGAATATTTCTGACGGTTGCTTGGTTAACGGCAAATAAATCCCCAGGTATGTAGGTCATAGAAATAAGCTTTGCTTGATAGGGCATATGAATACGATGATAATCTTTTGGTGACAAGTAGATTACCGCAGAATCGCCATTGTAAAATTTTTTGGCATATTTAATATCCCCGCCAACTAATGCTTCTATCGTATAGTCATGACATTTTGCTTGAACCATACGGTTATCTTTAATTGGGCAAGATTGACTCACCATACCATCAACTGGGCTGATCCAAAGCCCGTTAGTTTTGTTAATAGGGCGAGCAGTAGGTTTTAATGCCCGAGTAAAAAAAGCATTAAAGTCGGGGTAATTGTTAATGTCTTCATCTAGAGCATCATTTATATTTATGCCATAAATTTTAGTGAGAGTTTTTATAGTGGCGTTTTTAATCCAAGGCTGTTTAATTTGCATAAACCAATGCATACCGGTTGATAAAAAATGTTTTGGTATGAGGTATTGCGGCGTCACCTTTAAAAAATCAATTAAACTCATCGAAAGCTCTTTTTGGATGCTATAGAATTCTTGATTTTAATGTATAATTCGATAAATTAATACCTAAATCCTGCAAGTGATTGTGCATATATAGGTTAAGAGATTGATTCGTATAGTAATTTTAAAATTTGAACCTATCCTTATTGTGATAGGTGAGAATTTTAAATTGCTATATGGATTAATGGCTTAGGCTAGATGTGTGCAATCACTTGCAGGATTTAGGTAATAGTTAATTATAGAGGGTTTAATTGTGTCTGAGATTAAAAAAGTTGTTTTAGCCTATTCTGGTGGTTTAGATACGTCTATTATCGTTAAGTGGTTACAAGATGAATATCAGTGTGAAGTGATAACTTTTACCGCAGATATAGGGCAAGGTGAAGAGGTTGAAGCGGCTAGAAGAAAAGCTGAGGCGATGGGAGTTAAAGAAATTTATATAGAAGATTTGCGTGAAGAATTCGCACGTGATTTTGTTTTCCCTATGATGCGAGCTAATGCTATCTATGAAGGTGAATATCGTTTAGGAACTTCTATCGCACGCCCATTAATTTCTAAGAGGTTAGTAGAAATTGCCCAAGCAACAGGAGCTGATGCTATTTCTCATGGGGCAACAGGAAAAGGCAATGATCAGGTTCGCTTTGAGTTGAATGCTTATGCTCTAATGCCTGATGTTAAGGTCATCGCTCCTTGGAGAGAATGGGATTTGTTATCTCGTGAGAAATTAATGGCTTATGCCGCAGAGCATGGTATTGAAGTTGAAAAGAAAAAAGGTCAAAAATCACCTTATTCTATGGATGCTAATTTACTGCATATTTCTTATGAAGGTGGCATTATTGAAGATCCTGCCAATGAGCCAGAGGAGGATATGTGGCTGTGGACAGTATCCCCTGAAAATGCACCTGATGTAGCGACTTATTTAGATATTGAATTTGAAAAGGGTGATATTAGTGCTGTTAATGGTGAGAAAATGTCGCCAGCTACTGTGATGGAGTTTTTGAATAAAGTGGGTGGCGAGAATGCTATTGGACGTGATGATATTGTAGAAAATCGTTTTGTAGGCATGAAAGCTCGCGGTTGTTATGAAACTCCAGCAGGAACTATTATGTTAAAAGCTCATAGAGCGATGGAGTCTTTAACTTTAGATCGTGATGCAGGTCATCTTAAAGATGAATTAATGCCAAAATATGCCGAGATGATTTATAACGGATTTTGGTTTTCACCAGAACGTGAAATGTTACAGGCTTTAATTGATAATTCTCAAACTTTTGTTTCAGGAAGCGTGCGAGTTAAATTATATAAAGGCAGTATTACGGTGGTAGGTCGCACCTCGGACTATAGTTTATTTGATGAAGACATTGCTACTTTTGAAGAAGACGGTGGGGCTTATGACCATAAAGATGCAGAAGGGTTTATTAAACTAAATGCATTACGTTTAAGAACCGCAGCTAAAAAACGTCTTACCTAAATCCTGCGAAGGTATGGCTAAGTTTTATAGCCTAATCTGCAAGTATAAAAAGGGATAGCACTCTATATCCAATTTCTATTTGCGGATTAGTCTACCAGAGAAAATAACAATTGAGTAAAAAAGTTCAAGTAAAATCAAAAAGTAGAGTAACTGACCACGGTGAAGTGTTTACTTCTGAGCGTGAAGTGAATGCCATGCTAGATCTAGTAAAACAAGAAACAGAACGTATCGACTCGCGTTTTTTAGAGCCTGCTTGTGGCACGGGAAATTTTTTAGTTGAAATATTAAGAAGAAAATTAGCTGTTGTAGCAAGACGTTACAAAAAAAGTCAGCTAGAGTATGAGAGGTATGCGGTGATTGCAGTATCTAGTATTTATGGTATAGATATTTTAGGCGATAATATAATAGAATGCCGAAATAGACTTTTTGAAATATTCGATAAACAATATACATCCTTTTACAAGCAAAAAGCTAATAAAGCATGTCAAGCCAGTATAAAATATATTCTTGATAGAAACATTTTAAGAGGTGATGCTTTGACTTTAAAAACAGTCGGTAACGGTGATGAGCCTATTGTGTTTTCTGAATGGTCTGCGGTAAACGGCAGTATGATAAAAAGAAGAGACTTTACAATGGATAATTTACTGCAAACCGAGCAATGCAAAGTGCCAGATTCACTTTTTAGTGATTTTTATGAAACCGATCCTGCGTTTTTACCTAAACCCATCAAGGATTTTCCTTTAACACACTTTTTAAAATTGGCTGACCATGCTTAATGTCAATTACAACCCAGATGTATTGTCTTGCCTTGCTAATTTAAGTAATGATGAAGTTTTTACCCCACCCAAATTAGCCAATGCTATTTTGGATATGCTCCCACAAGAATTATTTACGGATAAAAAAACCACTTTTCTTGACCCTGTGAGTAAATCGGGAGTATTTTTGCGTGAGATAGCAAAGCGATTGATGATCGGGCTAGAAACTGAAATACCCGACCAGCAACAACGCATTAACCATATTTTTGCAAAGCAACTCTATGGCATTGCAATTACGGAATTAACCGCTTTGCTTTCTCGCAGAAGTGTATATTGCTCAAA
Organism: uncultured Piscirickettsiaceae bacterium; assembly: GCA_964601165.1. Lineage (GTDB taxonomy): Bacteria > Pseudomonadota > Gammaproteobacteria > Thiomicrospirales > Thiomicrospiraceae > Thiosulfativibrio. The sequence continues at coordinate 9,188 of CAZRMK010000001.1, forward strand.
AACTGCGAATGGAAAATACTCTATTTGTGAAAGCTTTGATAGTGCTAATGGCAATATCAAATTTGATAATACCCAACACACTTGGAAAAACGGCAAATGTACTTTTTGTAATGCCAGCGAAGAAGTGTACAGCCGAGACCAACAATTAGAAACCCATGCTTATCAGTTTATCCATACTGACAACCCAGAGGAGATATTTACTATGAAATTTGATGTCATTATTGGGAATCCGCCTTATCAGTTGAGTGATGGAGGACATGGAAGAAGTGCAAGTCCTATCTATCATAAATTTATAGAGCAAGCAAAAAAGCTGAAGCCAAGATTCTTAACCATGATTATTCCCGCTCGGTGGTATGCTGGAGGAAAAGGATTAGATGATTTTAGAGAATCAATGCTTAATGATAGCAATATCAGAAAATTGATTGACTTTGAAAATTCCTCAACAGTGTTCCCTGGTGTTGATATAGCTGGTGGCATTTGTTATTTCTTATGGGATAGAGATAATCAAGGACTTTGTGAGATAACAAATGATTATGATAGGAAAAAAGTAACTTCTGAAAGAGCATTAAATGAATTCCATATTTTTATTCGTCATAGCCAAGCAGTGCCTATTATTAGAAAAGTACTAAAACTTGAAAATGTCAGGCACAATTTAAACAAGGTTGTTTCTTCAAGAAAACCTTTTTCATTACCCACAAATTACAAACCAACTAAAAAGGGTGTTAAATGCCATTTTATACAACGAATAGGCTTGCAATATGCAAGCCCTGATGATGTAACAGATAGATACAACATTAAAGAAAAATGGAAATTGTTAGTTCCTAGGTCACCAATTGCAGGTCAAACAGATTTCTCTAAGCCTGTTGGTTTTTATTACAATGGCAATACGATAATCGCAAAACCTGATGAGATATGTACAGAATCTTGGCTAGTAGCCTGTGCCTTTTCAACACAAGAAGAAGTGCTTTTTTTTAAATCTTATTTATTCACTAAAATCGTTCGCTTCCTTTTATTACAAACTGTAGTTTCTCAAGATGTAACCCGGGAGAAGTTTGTATTCATACCTTATTTAGAAAAATATGACACCAAATTTACAGATGAGCTTTTGAGAAAAAGGTGGGATATTACAGATGAAGAATGGGCTTTTATTGACTCAAAAATTAAAGCGGTGGAATAAGCCATGAGTAACAACCCAGCAAATAGTCATAACTTATTCAATGAGATAAAAACCATTGTTGCCAACAGCAAACAAGAAATAGCGGTTGGTGTTAATGCCACTATGAGCATGATGTATTGGCAAATAGGAAAGCGTATAAATGATGATGTTTTGCAGAACAAAAGGGCGGAGTATGGCAAACAGATTGTCGTATCATTGGCACGACAATTAGCGAATGAATACGGAAATTCCTTTTCAGTACAAAATATTCGTAGGATGATGCAATTTGCTGAAGTTTTTTATGACAAAGAAATTGTCGCTACACTGTGGCGACAATTAAGTTGGTCGCATATAAAAATGATTATACCAATTGAAGATCCTCTGCAACGTGAGTTTTACATAGAAATGTGCAAAATGGAAAAGTGGAGTGTTCGCATCTTTCGAGAGCGTATCAATTCGATGCTTTACGAAAGAACCGCTATCAGCAAAAAACCAGACGAAACCATTAAAAATGAGTTGGCTAGTTTAAAAGATACCCAACAAATTACCCCCGACTTAGTTTTTAAAGATCCTTACTTTTTAGATTTTTTGGGGCTACACAATAGCTATTCAGAGAAAGATTTAGAATCTGCCATCTTAGCAGAATTACAAAATTTTATTATTGAATTAGGTTCTGATTTTGCTTTTTTGGCTCGTCAAAAAAGAATAACCATAGATAATGATGACTACTACATTGATTTACTATTCTATCACCGAAAATTAAAATGCCTGATTGCCATAGATTTAAAACTAGGTAAATTCAAAGCTTCATATAAAGGGCAAATGGAATTGTATTTAGCTTGGCTGGCAAAACACGAAAGCATGGAAGGAGAAAATCAGCCTTTAGGTTTGATACTGTGTGCTACTAAAAACGACGAGCATGTAGAGTTGATGCAACTTGAAAAAAGCAACATTAAAATTGCCGAATACCTGCTGCAATTACCCGATATGAAATTGTTGAAAAATAAATTGCACCAATCAATAGAACAAGCAAAAAATAGGTTGTTACAAAATGAGCTAAGTGATGAGTAAAGACTTCTTTCCCCAACGCCCAGAGGCAACGCCTACCATTTATGCCTACGAGTTACCCAATGACAGCTCTCGCCAAGGGCAATTAAAAATTGGCGATACCAACAGAACCGCTCAAGCGCGAATTAAAGAGCAAATAGGCGCAACCAGAGCCGCCTTTAATATTGTATTGGAGGAATCTGCCATGCGAAAAGATGGTAGTTCGTTTCGTGATTATGAAGTGCATCAATACTTACGCAACCGAGGCATTAAAAATACCGCGGGTGAATGGTTTAAATGCACGGAACAAGATGTGCAAGCCGCCATTATCGCGGTTAAAAAAGGCGAGTTGAACGAAGAAAATAGAACGCTTGATTTTAAAATGCGACCAGAGCAACAGCAAGCGGTTGATAAAGTTATTCATTATTTTGCCAGTTACAAAAAAGAAAACCCCAACAGCACACCGCACTTTTTATGGAATGCCAAAATGCGTTTTGGTAAAACCTTTGCCGCTTACCAATTAGCCAAAAAACAAGGCTGGAAAAAAATATTAGTGCTAACGTTTAAACCTGCGGTACAAAGTGCGTGGCAAGAAGATTTGCTCTCGCATGTCGATTTTGCAGGCTGGCAATTTATATCTAAAGGTGGCTTAAGCTATGATGTGGCAGACAAAACAAGACCGATTGTTTGTTTTGGCTCATTTCAAGATTATTTAGGCAAAAATACCTCAACAGGTGGTATTAAAACCAACAATGAATGGGTGCATACCACTAACTGGGATTGTGTTATTTTTGATGAGTACCATTATGGTGCTTGGAATGATAATGCTAAAGGCTTGTTTACTGAATTATTTGAAGAGGGCAAAGATGAAGATTTAAAATTTGTTGATAAAATCGAAAATTTTGATGAAGCAATCATGCCAATAACCACCGATGCTTTTTTATATTTATCTGGCACACCTTTTAAGGCGTTAAGTTCAGGTGAATTTATAGAGGAAGAGATTTTTAACTGGACTTATTCTGACGAACAAAAAGCCAAGGAAAACTGGCAAGGAGAGGATAACCCCTACGCTACTTTGCCTAGAATGGTTATGTTGACTTATCAATTACCCGATGCTATTCGTGAAATTGCTTTAGGCGGTGAATATAATGAATTTGATTTAAATACTTTTTTTACCGCTACCGGTGAAAAAGAGCATGCTAAGTTCACTTTAGAAAATGAAGTGCAGATGTGGTTGGACTTAATAAGAGGTGGGCTTAGAGAAACCACCTTAGATAACTTAAAGCTAGGCGCTAAAAAACCACCTATGCCCTTTTCTCATGCAAAATTACTCAATGTACTCACGCATACTTTTTGGTTTTTGCCCACCGTTGCTGCTTGTCATGCCATGCGTAATTTAATGCAACAAAAACAAAATACCTTTTATCAAGATTATGAAATTATTGTTGCCGCAGGTACAAGTGCGGGAATTGGTGTGGAAGCCTTAGCGCCTGTTTTAGATGCAATGGATAATCCATTAAAGACAAAAACCATTACCTTGTCTTGTGGAAAATTAACCACGGGGGTTTCTGTTAAGCCTTGGACTGGTATTTTTATGTTGCGTAATTCGTCAAGCCCAGAAACTTATTTTCAAGCTGCATTTAGAGTGCAAACCCCTTGGGCAATTAAAAACCCTGATAGTCAATCTCCCAATAAAATTGAGATTATGAAAGATGAGTGTTATGTGTTTGATTTTGCCCCAAATAGAGCATTAAGTCAGGTGGCAGATTATGCTTGTCGCTTAAATGTCAATGAATCTAATCCTGAAAAGAATGTTGCCGAATTTATCCACTTCTTGCCTGTGTTAGCTTATGACGGTAGCTCGATGAAGCAAGTCGATGCGGCAGGTGTCTTAGACATTGCGATGAGTGGCACGTCGGCAACAATGCTTGCAAGACGTTGGGAAAGCGCATTATTGGTGAATGTAGATAACGCCACACTTGCCCGTTTAATGAATAACCAAGATGCCTTGGATGCTTTAATGAGTATTGAGGGCTTTAGAAATCTTAATCAAGATATTGCAACCATCATTAATAAATCCGCGGCGATTAAGAAAGCCAAAAAAGAAAAAAATGATGAAGAGATGACTAAAAAAGAAAAGCAAGAGTTGTCTGAGGAAGAGAAAAAGTTTAAGAGTTTACGCAAGCAAATTCAAGAAAAGCTAATTAAGTTTTCTACAAGAATCCCCGTTTTTATGTATTTAACAGATTACAGGGAAAGAAGCTTGAAAGATGTTATCACCCAATTAGAACCCTCTCTTTTTAAAAAAGTAACTGGATTAAGTGTAGATGATTTTGGACTGTTGGTAAGCCTAGGAGTTTTCAATAGTGGTTTAATGAATGATGCTGTTTATAAATTCAAAAGATATGAAGATGCGAGCCTTGAGTATATTGGAATAAATAAACATGAAGGTGAGGAAATCGGGCTTTATGATACAGTGTTAAGTGAGGATGATTATAGGGCAACTTTTGAAAATGAAGGCATGATAAATGTATAACAAGGCGCTACACGCGGACAAAATAAAGCTGCGTTCGTTCCTCACTACGCTTTATTTTTCTGGTGAGCTTGGTTGTTAGTGTGCAATATTCGTACTTGGAGATTTTCGGCAACTATTTTTGGATTTAGGTTATAAAAGTACTTAGAGACCTTTGCATAATTAAAGCACAATTTATGAAACACATAAAACAGCACCTTTTTTACCCAAAAACTCGTCAAATAGCTGGCTATTCTCCTTCTTTTTGTATAAAAAATGTACTATTTTCTGCATTCCCTAAACCGTACTTTAATTATGCAAAGGTCTCACTTAATTTATTGAGTGCTTTTTTAGTTTTAGGGGGGTTAAAAAAATGAATGATAAAAAAGAAATATCATCTACACCATCATTTAAAGAGCTTATTAAGAATCCTGTGCTTATGCTCGGGTTTGGCTTTGGTTCAGGCTTGCTTAAACCCGGTCCTGGTACTTGGGGGACTTTATTAGGCTTGTTATTATTTATACCAATTTTACTTTGGTCAGAAATGGTGGCATGGGCTGTTTTATCCTTTTCTATGGTTGCAGGGATTTGGATTTGTGGTCGATCGGCAGAGTTAATGGGTGAGCACGATCATGGCGGTATTGTTTGGGATGAATTTATTGGTATTTGGTTGGTGCTGTTATTCTTACCAGAACAAACAATAACGATGTGGGTATTAGCTTTTGTGTTTTTTAGAATTTTCGATATTTTTAAGCCTTGGCCTATTAATTGGGCAGATTCAAAGCTGTCGGGCGGTTTAGGAATTATGTTGGATGATGTTATTGCCGCAGCTTACGCTATTATGGTTATTTGGGGTTTACAGTATTTTCTATAGGGATGCGAATTCAAGGGGGATTATGGATATGGATTTATAATTTAAAATAGTGTATACTCCCTCCCCAATAAAAATAATACTTTGAAATCCTGTATTTTCGCGCGGAGCATGGAAATGGGTATATTTGCAGGCTTTCAGTAGCTATTTGGATTAGGTTAATAGGGGGATAAGGAAGTTATGTTTATTTCTTGTGAAGATGTGAAGAAACTAATAAAAGAACAACAAGCACAGTTGGTAGATGTAAGAACAGCAAATGAGTTTTTGATGAGTAATTTGCCAGGATCGACTAATATTGATTTGTATGATATTGAAAGGGACGCGGAAAGTTTACTAAACAAGGAACTTCCTGTTATTGTGTTCTGCCAATCAGGACAAAGATCCCATCTGGGCAAGCAAACTTTATTATCTTTAGGTTTTAAAGAAGTTCACAACATGGGCAGTTATCTAGCTTGGTCTCATTGTCATGATTAGTAAGTTCAAAATTTAATCAGTCTATTTTCAGTTATTAGCCCATCAAGTGGGACATCCCAAATTTCAGGTATGATTTTATCTACCTTTTGGCATTCGTGTGCCCAGCCAATTAATTCAGGGTTATTAGTTGTAGGTGACAGTTTTTTAAAAGCAAAAGTTCGGTCGTAAAATCCTCCTCCCATTCCTGTTCGATTGCCAGATTCATCAAAGCAAGTGAGAGGAGTTAAAACTAAATCTAATTTTTTGCCAGTTAAGTATTGTTGCTGTGATAATAGGTCTGGTTCTAGAATGCCAAACTGGTTAGGTTTAAGGGGGGTTTTTTCGGTATACGGGGCAAATAACATGTTATATCGACCACGTAAAGTTTTCACTATGGGTAAGTACAGTTGATGACCTCTAGATCTAAGTGGGGTTGTTAAAAGATCGGTTGAAAGTTCGCCATCTTGAGCAAGAAATAAAGCTATTTTTTTAGGACGTTGACAGTAGTGACTTCTTAAGAGTATTTGGGTGGCAGAACGAGCGTGTTCAAATTGTTGCTGCTTAGATAGTTGTTGTCTGTTTTGACGACAAAGTTGGCGAAGCGATTGCACCGATTTCATGTTTCACCTAGATCCTGCAAGTAATTGTGCGTATATAGGTTTTAAAATCTGACTAAAGTTCTGTTATAAAATTAGAGGGCATACGAGCCGAGCATTAACGCCCTGAACCGTTAAGTTCAGGTGGCAGCCTTTGCAAGAAACTTAGGTTTCTCGGACATAAGCGAGAATCACACCGTAAAAAGCTTTTGGCCCCAAAGTCATAGTTATCGGAAGGGGGTTTATACCCAGTCCGTATGCTGAGTTTCATTATAACACTAGATTCTTAGTGCGTGGTTTTTTTATCTAATAAGCTGTCTTGGTTAACTTGTAGCATAATATCTTCTAGTTGTTCATCTAGCCTTAATGTGTATTGCGAGGTTTCTTTTTTAAGTTGCAAATATTCAAAGCAGAGATTAAGAGTTACCATTAAAATTTTTTTTTCGCCTTTTAAATTAGGAACTTGATCTAGTCTATCTTCTAGAAGGGTAGCGGCTTCAATGAGCTGTGCTTTATCTTTGTCTTCGCAAGGAACTTGAAATTGGTGATTCATCAAGGTTAGTTTTAGCATAATCATTCCTCGGTGGTTTGTTTCTGGGATTGAATAAAGGGAGGCAGATCTGCTTCCACAAAGACCTCATTGTGATATTATTGATTAATAAAAAGAAATAAACAAGGATAAATATGATGGACTTTGATTATATTAATGAAATCATCACTCCGTTTCCAGAACTGGAGTCGCCCGCTTTTATTCATGGCATGTTGGCTGGTTTAATGTGTGCAGGAGAGAATATTCAAGAAGCTTCTTGGATAAAAAAATTAATTGCGGAAGCTCAAATTAAGTCTGTTAAAGAATCTTTTTTAAAGGGCTTACATGAGATGTTTTTAGAAACAGATGCTGGATTAAATGGTTCTGGCTTTGAATTTGAAATGTGTTTGCCAGATGATAGTGAAAAACTATCGTTTAGGGCGACTATGTTAGGGCACTGGGCAGAAGGATTTTTGTATGGTGTGGGTTTGACGGGAGAGCAGACTGAAAAATTAGAGAGAGAAGTGTTGGAGTTTTTTAACGATATGGGAGATATCTCTGGTATTGTAATTGACGATTTAACTGAATCTAAAGAAAATGATGAAGTTGATTTTGTGGAGGTTGTTGAATTTGTTCGTATGGGGGTGTTAATGGTTAATGAATCATTAAACCCAACTAAAGCAGCCCCTTTGATGGATGCGAAGTGCCCGACGGATACTTTGCAATAATGCCTAATCTTTTAAATGAATTTGTGGTAAGAAGAAGAAAACTACTACCACAATTACCTAATAACTCTGTGGTGTTGGTTGCTTCTGGAGAAGAAAAAATTCGCAATAGAGATGTGGAATATTCTTTTCGAGTAAACAGCGATTTTCATTATCTAACAGGATTTGAAGAACCAGATTGTATTTTAATTTTGCAAAAAAAATCAGAGTTAGAAAGTTCTTATTTATTCTTGCGAGAAAAAGATTCTAAACAAGAAGTTTGGCAAGGTAGGCGTTTAGGAGTTGAAAAGGCAGTTCAAGCTTTAACTTTAGATGGTGCTTGGTCGATTGCAACATTAGAGTTGGAAGGTTTAAAACTTTTAGAAAATATAGATAATGTTTATTTTAGTTTTTCTGAACTAGAATTTTGGAATATAAAATTATCTAATTGGATTAAAAATTTAAAATTTAAGGTTCGTAAGGGTATTTCAGCACCTTCCTCATTAAACGATTTAGATAGTGTGCTACACGAAATGCGTTTAATTAAAACCGCAGAAGAAATTAAGCTGTTACGCCAAGCCGCACAAATATCCGTTAAGGGGCATTTGGCTGCGATGAAAATTACCAGACCTGGTAGTTTTGAATATCAAATTCAGGCAGAATTAGAACATTGTTTTAAAATGAATGCTTCTGTTCGTGTCGCTTTTAATTCTATTGTTGCATCCGGAGATAATGCCTGCATTTTACACTACACAGAAAATAACTCTCAACTAGAAGATGGGCAGTTATTATTAGTTGATGCTGGAGCAGAATACCAAGGATATGCTGGAGACATTACCACTACTTTTCCTGTTTCTGGTAAGTTTAGTACTGCACAAGCGAGTTTATATTCATTGGTTTTAAAAGCACAGCATGCGGCTTTTGCAGCGGTGAAGCCAGGTAATAACTATGATGCCATGCACCTAGAGAGCAGTAGAGTGATTACTCAAGGTTTAATTGAATTAGGGATTTTATCAGGCAACTTTGAAAGTTTGTTGGAAGAAGGGGCTTATAAAGCTTTTTTTATACATGGAACGGGACATTGGTTGGGCAGGGATGTGCATGATGTCGGGTGTTATAAAATTGAGGGTCAATGGCGAGCTTTAAAAGAGGGCATGGTACTGACAGTAGAGCCTGGAATTTATATTGCTCCAGATAACCTAGCGGTTGATAAAAAATGGCGAGGTATTGGTATTAGAATTGAGGATGATTTACTGGTAACGGCAACAGGCCATGAAGTATTAACCCAAGGCTTGCCTAGAAGCGTAGTGGAGATTGAAAAGTGGATGAGCAGTCGTTAATTTTGCCTCTTTTAAAAAAAGATTTTAAACCCGAATCCCCACTTAGAAATTGGGTTAAAGGAACTCTATAAAATGAATAGCAAAGTGTTTATTTCTGGCGGTGGTCCAGTAGGTCTAATATTGGCAATAGGCTTGTCTCAGTTAGGGGCTGAGGTTATTCTGGCAGAAAAAAACTTGCCTGATGAAATGAACTTGGTTAACTCCAATAAATCTCCTGATAGTTCTTTTGATGGTCGAGTGATAGCACTTACTTATGGTTCTAAATTGATATTAGAAAAGCTTGGAGTTTGGGAGCAAATCTATCCTTTCACGACTAAAATAAAATCAGTTCATGTGTCGCAAAAAGGTTTTTTAGGCATTACTCATCTTCACGCTAAAGAGGTAGATTTGCCTGCATTAGGCTATAGTATTACCGCTAGTGATTTAGGGAAAGTATTATGGCAAAGGGTTCAATCTTATCAACAAATTCAAGTTTTATGTCCAGCTAATTTAGAGTCTTTAGAAATGACAGATAATCAAGCTAATTTATCGGTTTCCGTAGAGGGGCAATTACAAAAGTTTACTGTTGATTTAGTGGTTGGAGCGGATGGAACGCAATCGACAGTTCGTCAGTTATTAGATCTAGAAATGACAGTAAAAGATTACCATGCTGTTGGGGTTATTGCCAAAATAGAAACCGAGTTATCACCTAACAACTGGGCATACGAACGCTTTACTAAAGAAGGAGCGGTAGCACTATTGCCGATGGGAGGTAATTTTAGTAAAGCCGTGTTGGTTTGCCCTAAAGAACAGGTAGAGCATGTTAAAACTTTAGGAGACGAAGCTTTTATGCAGTTGTTTGCTAGTAAAATGGGCGAAAGATTAGGACGATTTACTCAAGTATCAGAGCGGGTTTTTTATCCGCTTCAAGAAACCTACGTGCCACAAATGACTAAAGGGCGTGCGGTGTTAATGGGAAATGCCTCTCATACCCAACACCCTGTTGCCGCACAAGGATTAAATTTAGGTATTGTAGATATTCAAGCATTTTTAGATTTGAGTGAGTCCTTATTGGTGCAGAATTTAGGAGATACAGAGTTTTTACAAACCTATGCCAAACAACGCCATCAACATCACCAACAAATTATGGGTTTAACCGATAGTTTAATCGAAATTTTTCAAGCAAAATCACCGGTAATTGGTCATGCTAGAGGAATAGGATTAATGGCTATGCAAACTTTTTCACCGTTACGAAAACGCTTCGCTAAAATATCAATGGGAGTGTCCTTGTGAGTTTTATTGAACAACCTTTGCTTGCCGAAAACATTGAAACCTTAACTCAAACTCACTGGGATGTAATTGTTGTCGGTGGTGGAATGGTAGGAGCAACGGTAGCATTAGGTTTAGGGCAACAAAATTTTAAGGTACTGTTGCTAGAAAACCAAAAACCTAGCTTGAATTGGGGTGAAGCTATGCCCTATCAAACTCGGGTGAGTGCCTTAACGAGAGCCTCTGAAAATATTTTAAAAAATTTAGGAGCATGGCAGGGTATTGAAAACAGAAGGCTTCACCCCTTTAAAGCGATGCATGTATGGGACGATTTTTCAGGAGCAGAAATTCATTTTTCAGCTAAAGAAATGTTAGAACCTAACCTAGGTTACGTTATTGAAAATCAAGTGGTTCAAGAATCTCTGTGGAATGAAATTAAAATACAGTCTAATATTACCAGTGTTTTTGGCTTAGAAGTGAATGATTTATCCCTAGAAAAAAACCAAGCAACTATATTTATAGCAACAGTTGGCAAAATTAATACCCAATTAGTTATTGCCGCAGATGGGGCAAATTCAAATATGAGGCAACTTGCTGAAATTGAACTGATAACCCATGACTATCAGCAGTGTGCGATTGTCGGTTGTGTTAAAACAGAAAAATCTCACCAAGATACTTGTTGGCAAAGATATACCCATGATGGACCTTTTGCTTACTTAGCGATGGAAGATAATATGAGTTCAATCGCTTGGTATTTACCGCCAGAAAAAATGTCATGGGCGTTAGGTTTAGATGATGAGGGATTTGCTAAAGCAGTTACCGAAGCCTCTGGAGAAAAGTTAGGTGAAGTTATTATGGTGGGTAAAAGAGCAGGTTTTCCGCTTATCCGCCGACATGCAAGCAGTTATGTTAAGCCCCATTTTGTATTGGTTGGAGATGCGGCACACACGGTTCATCCACAAGCAGGGCAGGGAGTGAATTTAGGTTTGCTTGATGCCGCCGCCTTAATAGAAACTTTAACTGACGCTAGACAAAAAGCGCAACAAACCTCACAGGAATGTTCGCGACAAAAGAAACCTAAAGACTGGGCAAGGCATTCTGTATTGCGACGCTACGAACGCTGGCGACGAGGTGACAATGCTATTGTACAACGCTCAATGGAAGGGTTTGATTGGATGTTTAAACACCAAAGAGTTAAAACAGAATTTAGAAAAGTGTTTTTGCCTCTCGCCAATCAATTAAAGCCTGTTAAAAACTGGTTGATGGGTCAAGTGCTAAATGGTCGAGAAGCTCTTCCGAGTTTAGCCAAAAAACGGCTGTAACCTAAATTAGGGACAAGCATGAATAAAGATTTTAAATCCTATATTGGGCTGTCAGGAGTTGATAAAACAGAAAATAAGAAAGCAGTTAGTTTCGGAAAACTATTTTCTTATTTGGTTTTAATGGTTCTGATAGTGGTAGTGGTGCAATTAGTATCTGCTATTGTCGATGGTAAACCTTTCCACGATATACGAATTGCGATTATAGTTTGGCTAGTTTTTAGCACCGAGTTCATGGTTAGTTTATATTTAGTTCATAATAAAAAGCGTTATATAAAATATAACTGGATGAACTTATTAATCATTGTATTGACCATTCCTTGGATTCCTTGGGGAGGAAACTGGGCAGCTATATTTAGAAGTCTAAGATTATTGTTATTTATTAGAGTTTTTATAACAGTATTTAAAGACATGTTTTTAATGCTAAAAAATCATGGTCTAGGATTTATACTGATTGGAGCATTATTCTTTATTATTATTTCTGGAGCTATTTTTTCTGCAATTGAAGACATACCTTTTACCACAGGATTATGGTATTCATTAGTGACACTTACCACTGTAGGCTATGGAGATGTGACGCCTGTTACCGATGTAGGAAAAATCTTTGGTGCCTTTTTAATTGTTTTTGGAGTCATTCTTTTTTCATTAATCATCGCAAACATATCTTCTTTTCTGGTCGAATCGGAACAGAAAAAAATGGAATGCCATTTTGTGGAAATGGAAAGAGTAATTGAAAATCGTATTCAAGAAGCCAGTGAACAAAATGAAGAGAAAATAGAAAAGTTAATGCTTCAAATGGATAAACGTTTAGCTAATATTGAACAAAAGATGACGCAACTTCATTCTGATGTTATTAAAAAATAGTTAAAAGAAATACTCTGTTAAATCAGAGGGAGCCGACTAGTTCTTTTACTTCTTTCCTCGTAAAACTAATATCTTGCATATTATGGACGTGGTTTGATGTGGGAAAATAAATATTACTTACTTTGGATTAAGAAGAGGCTGGAAATACTTTGACTTTGTAGTCATAAAGCTTTATATTTCGGATGTTGTTATTTTTAATAAGGCTCAGTTTCTAGATAGAAATTTGGGGAAAAGTGGGCTTAAATTTAAATAAAGGACACCTCTAAAAAATTTAAGTGCGTTTTTATTGTGCTTAGGTTTTAGAGGAGTCTATAAGGTAACCTAATGGCAGATAGAAGACTACAAGTATTCCATACTGTCGCTCGAGTAATGAGTTTTACTAAAGCGGCAGAAACACTTCATATGACCCAACCAGCGGTTACTTTCCAAGTAAAACAGCTAGAAGAATTTTTTAACACTAGATTGTTTGACCGTACTCATAATAAAATTACTCTTACAGAGGCAGGAAGGGTCGTTTACGGCTATTCTGAAAGGATTTTAGACAGCTACGACAAAATGAATGACGAAATTCGAGAATTAACGGGTGAAGTTACGGGTAGCCTAATTATTGGTGCAAGTACCACTATTGCAGAATACTTATTACCGAGTTTATTAGGAGCCTTTAAAAAACAATTTGAAAATGTCAGTATTCGCCTTCAGGTGGGTAATACCGATGCTATTGTTGCAATGGTTGAAAATAACATGATTGATTTAGGAGTTGTTGAAGCTCCTGTTTATAATAAAAACCTAGAAGTTGAAGTTTGTCGCCTAGACGAGATGCAATTAATTTGCCCACCGAACCACCCTTTGGCAAATAGAGATAAAATTTCGATTGAACAAATTCGTAAGTATGGCTATATTTCTCGAGAAGAGGGTTCAGGATCGAGATCGGTGATTGACAGCTATATTCGTGAGCAGGGGTTTAGCTACAGTGACCTAAATGTGGTTATGGAGCTAGGTAGTCCAGAAGCCGTTAAAATGTCGGTTGAATGTGAAGTAGGCTTGGCAGTTGTTTCAAGATCAACCTTATCTAAAGAGCTACAACTAGGAACTTTAAAAGCTATTCCGTTAGATCCACCTTTATATCGCCCTTTTTCTCACGTTAGACAAAAGCACAAGTTCCGTCATAGAGCAGTAGGAGAGCTTCTTGAGTTTGCAGTAGAATACTGTAGAAAAAGAGCAATCAAACAAGGATTTAAAGTTTCAACAGAAGAAGAAAAGAGCTAGTTTCGCTTTCCTTAAGGGGTATGAAAATAATGAGTTCTTGCCTGTTGGATAGTTTGACACAAAGTGGGTAGATAATGAATTAATCTTGCAGTAGGACGTTGTAGGTTATCCGCATTGATCTTATAAATTTGTTGTTGCTTAATGGCTTGAATAGTTGACCATTCTTGCCATTCTTTAAGCCAAATCTCTTGAATAGGTTTTTCTCCACCTAGTAGTATAGTTTGTGGATTTTTATGAATAATAGCCTCTAAACTTACCGTTCCTGCAAGAGTTAGCATTTCTGAAAAAATATTATATCCACCGCATAAAGACAAGGCTTGGCTAATAAATTGTTGGCCATTTATTGTCATGAAAGGGTGGTTCCAAATTTGATAAAAAATAGTGACTAAATCTAAATGTTGGTACTGTTCTTTAATGCTATTTAACTGTTGAATTAATTCTAGTTTCTGTTTCTGAGCTACATCTTGAGTTTGAATAACTTCACCAATTAATGCAATTTCTTTAGGAATATCAAATAGAGATTTCGGGTCAGAATAGAAAATCTTAAAACCAAGTTTCTGGCTAAGTTCCTCAATTCTTGCAATATCTTGAGCACGGTTTCCAGAGCGCCAAACCACTACTAAGTCAGGTTTTAAAGCAATGATTTTCTCGATACTAATAGCGTTGTAATTGCCAACAATAGGTAAGTTTTGAACAGACTTGGGATAGTTTGAATAAGCCACCACTCCAACTAATTTATCAACCCCACCAGCAGAAGCGATTAGCTCTGTTGTACCTGGAGAAAGGGAAATAATGCGTTCTACTGGAGAAGTATTTGCCCAAGCTTGATTTAAATAAAATATAAGTAGTGTAAATAGGATAAATAAAGATTTTTTATTCATAAATTTATCCCTTATTGAATTCTAGAGACCTTTGCATAATTAAAATGCACTATTTTCTGCATTCCCTAAACCGCATTTTAATTATGCAAAGGTCTCTTCTAGTAATAAAAAAGGCAGATAAAAATATCTGCCTTAGATTAAAGTTGAAATTTTAAAGTTTTTAGCTATGCTTTGCAACCGTATCTATTATATGTTGATGCACGTCTTGTTTCATTAAAGTTTCAATAGAGATAAACTTATAGTTAAAATTATTCTCTTCTACAACTGGATTAACTGCACCATCGCGTAAGGTTGAGCTAAGTCCAATTTTTACCATCTCTTTTTGTAAATCAGTATCTTTGGTAATATAGTTAAACAAATCTAATTCAGCTTCATTAGGATTGCTACGAACGCCAACAGTGTAAGGGAAGGCAAAAGCACCTTCTTTAGGCCAAATAACTGCTAGTTTTCCATCTGCAATTGCTTGTAGAGTCTTTTTGCTAGTTAAAACGCCAACACCAACTTTAAATTTGCCTTCAGCTACTGCCTTAGCTACGCCTTCAACTTTAAGAGGTTTAGGTGCGTCTTTATCAGCTCTAATAAGTTTAGGCATATTTGCATTTATAATAATCTGCTCAAACTTTTTTTCGCCTACAGTATGGTACAAAGATGATAAGGTTCTTACCGCATAACAACCTCTTCCAGGAATGGCAAGAGTATCATTAAAATTGGCAAGATCCGCCCAGCTTTTAGGAACGTCTTTGGTATCTATTAACTTAGGATTGTAAAAAATAACCATGGTTTCTACGAAAGGATAATGTAGCTGTCCTTGATACTCATTGAAATGAGAGAATTGTGGTCTAAGGTCTAAATGCCCTGGCTTTGATGCAAAAAGATCTCTAGCATTATGTAAATGTTTAAAAATATCTGTTCCAGGAGGAACTTCTCCAGTCCTTCCATATGACAGGATAACGCTATGTCTAAGCTTGCCTTCTTTTACGCCATAAATAAGATCTTTAGAAAATCCACGGCTTCTTTTCATGTAGATAGTTGCATAGTGGCTACTTTTAGAATAAAAGTCGGCATCAATAAAACTTTTGGTATCTGCTCTTAAAGGGCTTGGAAAATGTACTGAAAGAGTGGGGTTAGTATTTGCAGTGCTAGACTTATTTTCTGCTGCTACTACGGTGTGGCTCATAGCAAGGGTTAAAACTCCTGCGGATAGGGTAAGTGCAGTCACTTTAGTTAATTTTTTTAGCATCTAATCGCTTCCTTCTTAATTTGATAGAAAAGTAAATTTATATGATTGTTATTTACAAGCAATAATGATTATCTTTACTGATACTACCATAGGAAGATATTATGTTCAAATTTTTAAATTAAAAATTAATTAGTTAAAACCTAAATCCTGCAAGTGTTGCACCAATGTATATGCATAATCAATTGTTAGGAGTTATTCAGAATAAGCAGCTTGAAGGGTGTTTTGTAACAGTGTCGCAATCGTCATAGGGCCAACTCCACCAGGAACAGGGGTAATCCAGCTGGCCTTTTGTTTTGCGGTATTATACTCAACATCACCTACTAATCTTCCATCATCAAGGCGGTTAATGCCAACATCGATAACAATCGCTCCAGATTTAATCCAGCTACCTTTAACCATTTCTGGAATTCCTACAGCAACGACGACAAGATCAGCTTCTGATATTTTTTGAGGCAGGTTTTTGGTAGCACTGTGACAAATCGTTACCGTAGCCCTAGCATTAAGTAGTTCTAGTGCCATAGGTACACCGACAATATTGGAGGCTCCTACGATTACAGCATTTAGACCACGCAATTGAATACCCATTTTTTTAAGCATAGTCATGACACCATGAGGAGTACAGGGAGCAAGATGAGTTGTTCTAGTTGCTAAACGTCCCATATTGTATGGGTGAAAGCCATCAACATCTTTTTGAGGGTCGATAGCTTCAATAATTACATTAGTATCAATATGATCAGGAACAGGCAACTGAACAATAATTCCATGCACATCTTCACGTGCATTAAGTTCATTAATTTTAGCCAGTAGCTCAGCTTGGGTGGTTTCTGCTGGGAGCTCAAGTGAAACGTCATTAAACCCTGCTTCTTCGCAAGCAATTTTTTTGTTACGAACATAAACCTGAGAGGCAGGGTCAGTGCCCACTAAAATAACCGCTAAGCCAGGTGGCATCTTTCCTGAGCTTACTTGCTTTATAACCTGTTGAGAAATTTTTTCTCTAAGTTCTAAAGCAATCGCCTTACCATCTAAAATTTTTGCAGACATGTTTTACCTTATGAAATTAGGTCTAACTCAATAGCTTGTACAATATTCGTGTTTAGAGATTTTCTGCATCTATGTTTGGATTATGGAGGGAGGTATTCTCCCTGATTTAATTGCCAAAAGTGGTTATGATACCTCAAATAGAAGTGTAGAAGTACTGTAGTTAAAATGGGCTTAGGTTAAATTGTTTAGAGTTGTTAAAATGAAATTATTAAAAATTAATTGGTTAGGGGCTGTATGAAACAGATAAAAGTGCTTTTCGTGTGTTTGGGTAATATTTGTCGTTCTCCAACTGCACATGGGGTTTTTAGGTCTTTGGTAAAAGATTTAGGCTTTCTCGATCAAATAGCAGTAGATTCAGCAGGTACCGCGGCTTATCATGTGGGTAAGAAGTCAGATGAGCGTTCGCGTCAAGTAGCCTTGGGACGAGGCATTAATATGGAGGATTTAAGGGCTAGAAAAGTTGATTTTGGGGATTTAATTACTTTTGATTATATTTTAGCGATGGATGAAGCTAATTATGCAGATTTAATAAACATGGCATTACCTGAGCATCACCCTAAAATTAAAATGTTTTTAGATTTTTCTAAGGACTTTAGTGAACGAGAAGTACCTGACCCTTATTATGGTGGGGAGCAGGGATTTGAAAGGGTGTTTGATATGGTTTCTTCTGCCTCTAAGGGTTTATTAGTTGAGATACAAGAAAAGCATTTGAGATAAACTTAAAACTAAATTCTGTAATAATTTGTAGTATTTAGGTAAAAGTCTTATAGTTTTTAGGGTTAATGCTTGTTAAAACAATATGTTATTGTTTTTATAAGTTTTTTTTTAAGGGTCATAAAAAAATAAAAAAAACATTTGACAAGATTAGATGATGCTTATATACTCTAGTCATTCATGTTTATTCATGAATATCCTCCTCTGTTACTTCCTGTTGATTTCAGGAAGTAATTTTTTAAGCCCTAGTTGTCCCTAGGGCTTTTTTTCGTCTAGTATTTTTGGCGTGCCTATGGGTTGCATATGGCTTTCGAGCCGTTCATACTTTTGATTAAGTAGAGACTGAAAAACAATGGTATATGTCATCACCGCTTTAACGTATTTACGAGTTTCTGTAAAGGGAATGCTATCAATCCATTGATCTGCTGCAATGGATTTGTTTTGAGGAGTCCAAGAGTTAACACGGTGTGGTCCTGCGTTATAGGCTGCTGTTGCCTTGATACGGTTGTTATCAAATTTGGAATATAGATAATTAAGATAGGCTGATCCTAGTTTAATATTAGAACTGGCATTGGTTAAATTACGATAAACTCCGGAATTGACTCCTATTTTTTCTCCGATATATTGCGCAGTCTTAGGCATAAGTTGCATTAATCCCTGTGCTCCTGCTGAGGAGTTGGCATGTTTAGCAAAAGCACTTTCACGACGCATAACGCCATATATCCAAGCTGGATCTATTTTGTTGTTTTTAGCAGCTTTCATAATATATTTCTTGTGTGGTGTTGGGAAACGTAAGCTAATATTATTCCAATCTCTGGCTTTAGCTGCTCCTCTAATGGCAACATTATATTGTCCCCAATTAAATGCAATGTAGTTAATACCTTCGAGATCATCGGCTTTAACATTGTTTAGTAGGTGGTGCCATTCTCTATTGGCATTGATGTTCCAATTAATAGCGTGTAATTCTTTTATTCTTGCTAATTGGCTGTATTTCTTAATAAGGTAGTCGGTTGCAATATTTTCATTAGTGCGGGGATTAAATTGATAGTCTAAATTTAATATATCGGCAGATAAAAAGCCATAAAAATTACGATTTTTAGCAAGTTTTTGAAAGATAGGCTTGGCTTGTTTTTGTCTACCAGTTTCATCAAGAGAGCGTGCTTTCCAATATTGCCATTTGTCTTTAAGCTGTTTTTCTGGTTCAAGTAATTCAAAGGTTTTAAGAATAGTTATCCAGTCTGAATTCCTTAAGGCTACTTGTAATTGCCATCGCAAAGTATTTTTTGAGGGTTCAATTCTATTTACTTTATATAAGAATTCTTTAGCTTCGGGTTTATATCTATAAGCTAGTCGTAGAGCAATAGTGCGTTTAAGTTCATTAATATTTTGTTGGCTAATATTATGGGTGCTGGCATGTTCTTTTAATAATTGTCTGGCAAATACCGCTTCTTTACGGGCTAAACGAACGATGGACTGCTTAAAGATAGCTCGTCTAATTTTAATAGGCATATCTTTGGGAAGGCCTTCGGCTAAAAGTTTAGGGTTTTTATCTATTTTTAGCCAAGCTTGATAAAATTTGCGTTCTTTTGAAGATAAGTCACGACTTAGTTGATTAGCAAAGCTGATTTGACGATTTTTAAAAGCTAAAATGATGTTATCCCATAGCATCGAACCAGTTAGTTTATGGTGTTTTCTTATATAGGTATCTAATGGTTGGCAGGATTTAGAAAGAGGGCGTCCTGTTATCCAAAGGGGTTTAATGGTTGATAGGTCAAAATAAGAGTCAGATTTTGCGAGCTGGGCTTGTATGTGATAGCAGGCAAGGTTGGTTGAGGTTTGCTCTTTAGGATTATAGTGTTTAAGAAAAAGTGGCCACTGTTTAGTTTTACCAAGATGATTTAACCATCTTAAGGTTAAGCGGTTTGCTAAATGAGTGTCTTTATGGGTTGCAATAAAGTTAAGAATAGAGATAGTTGGAACGTCATTTAAATTACGCAGTAAATCTAAGTAAATAATATAAGGAAGTAGGGGATAATCTTTTAGCTGTTTTTTATATTGAGCGATTAAAGGACGATCCCCATTTTGGATAGCGGTATGGGCATTTAGAAAATCTCTTTGGTCTTGGGTAAGCGTTGAGTGGTCTAATGGTTTAGCATTGACCGAGGGTATGATAAAAAAACTTGCAATTAAAGCCATTACCAAAAATTTTATAACATGGGAGTGAGGCCTTAAGCCTTGGATTTTCATTAGCCACTAATCCAAATTTTGAGTTGTTTACCAGGGTGTAAGGTGATCGATTGTTTAATATGATTCCAGCGAGCAATTTGTTGCACGCTAGTATTATACCTTTGAGCAAGACTCCACAGGCTTTCGCCTTTTCTTAAGGTATGAGTGATTTTTTTACGGTTTTGTGTAAGATGAATGTTTAATTTTTGACCTTTTTTGAGAGCATTTTTTGTATTGAGGTTATTCCATTTGCTGATGTGTCGCACGCTGGTATTGTAGATACGTGCAATTGACCATAAGGACTCATTTGGTCGTACTGTATGAGTATGGATTTTAGGTTGATTGGATTTAGAAGAATGTGAAGACAGAGGTTTATTAATGGGGATAAGTAGAGTTTTACCAGCTCGAAGACGATCCGTTGTCATATTGTTGAGTCTTTTAATGTCACGACTTGAGGTTTGATGTTTTTGTGCGATAACACTTAGGCTTTCACCGGCTTTAATTTTATGCTCTACCGAGGTCACTCTTATTAAATTGGGGGATTGTTTAGAATGTTTCGTGACAGGTATGAGCAGGGTTCTACCAGCTCGAAGACGATCGGTTCTCATATTGTTGAGTCTTTTAATCTCACGACTTGATGTTTGATATTTTTGTGCGAT
>CAZRMK010000001.1:29953-79054 GCA_964601165.1 uncultured Piscirickettsiaceae bacterium
TCATATTGTTGAGTCTTTTAATCTCACGACTTGATGTTTGATATTTTTGTGCGATAACACTTAGGCTTTCACCTGCTCTAATTTTATGCTCTAGCCAATTCACACTCAGTAAATTAGGCGAGTTTTTGAGAGCTTGTTTAAATAGTTTAGCTTCTTTGATAGGAAGTATGATGGTATGTGGTCCATTAGGTGGGGTGGTTCTTTTAAGGTAAGCTGGATTGAGGAGTTTAAAATGCTGCTTACTTATATTGGAGTGAAGCATTGCCTTGGACAGGTCAATCTGTTGATTTAAGGTTATTTGTTTAAAATAAGGTGCGTTATCAATGGGAGGAATATTAAGGTTGTATTTTTCTCTATTTTTAATTAAATAGGCTACTGCAAGTAGTCTTGGAACATAGTGCTGGGTTTCTTTTGGTAAATAGCGGCGAATGTTCCAGAAATTAATTACACCATTGGGGTTATTTTTAAGAAATCTATTTTTTGCTCTTACGACATTACCATAGCCTGCGTTGTAAGAAGCTAAAGCAAGTAACCAGTCGTTGTTATTTTTTTTGTATCTAGATTGAAGGTACTTCAAGGCGGCATGAGTACTGGTGTAAATATCTTTTCTGCCGTCATACCATTGAGTTTGTTCTAAGCCTAACATTTCACCTGTTCTAGGCATAAATTGCCATAAACCTTTTGCCCCCATATGAGATCTTACTGTTGGCAAAAAGCCACTTTCTACAATGGGTAATAATGCTAGTTCATAAGGCATTTGGCGGGCGGTTATTTCTTGGCTTATAAAATAAAGAAACGGCTGTGCACGGACAGAAATTTTAGAAAGGTAACTACGGTGGCGTAAATAGTGGGCAATATAGTCTTCAAGAATATCAGATGATGGAGGAATTAAATAAAAATGGTTGCTTAATTCTCTCCATAAATCTTGCTCGGGAGGAAGTTTTATTTTATGAGAAGGTCTGGGTTCTGCTCTTTGGTCTGGAGTAATAATAGGGTCAGGTGTTTTATCTACAGTTCTTTCATGGGGTGCAACCCCTTGCAATGTTCCGCAACCAGAGAGCGTGAAAATAGCGATTAAACCAAGTAGTAAGAGTGATAGTTTTTTCAAGATGGCAGTCCATGTTTGTCTATGTAATCTTTCCAGTCTCTAAGGGCTTTAAAGAGACTTGCAGAAGAGTGATTGTTGTTGCCACGTTTTACAAGTTGTGATGAAATATTGGGTTCATCAAACCGCAAAAAAGGGTTGGTGTGTTTTTCAATTCCTAAAGTTGACGGAGCCTCTTGCAGTACTTTGGGATAAGAAATCTCACATTGCTGATAACGGTCTTGTAGAGCAGAGTTGTTTGGCTCAACTAATAAAGCAAATTTGAGATTACTTTGGGTATATTCATGCGCACAATAAAAACCTAAGTGGTCAGGAAGGTCTCTAATTTTTAAGATGGAATTAGCAAAGTTTTTATAGCCACCACCTAGCTGTCGTCCACAGCCAGCGGTGAATAAAGTGTCGCCACAAAATAACCATTGATCGTTATAATAACTAATATGATCTAATGTGTGCCCTGGAGTCTCCATAATTTTAAAGGATAAATCAGTGGCAAGATTAATAGTATCGCCTTCTGTTAACTTAATTTGAATGGCGGGATGTGTAGTTTTTTCTGGGCCATAAACTTGTGCTAGAGGAAAATGCTGTTTAATATCTACAATACCATCAACATGGTCAAAGTGATTATGGGTTATTAAAATAGCTTTTAGTTGTAATTTTTGAGATTTTAAATATTCAATAACCTGTGCAGATTCACCAGGGTCGACTACCCATGCACTGGTTTGATTGTGCAAAATCCAAATATAATTGTCATAAGAGCCAACAAGAGCAGGCAGGGCAATAATTTTCATAATTTTAAAAAAGTAAATTGATATAATGCAACCTAAGTTCTGTAAGTGATTGTGCGTATATAACGTAAGATATTGATTTGTAGAGTGATTTTAATTTGAGCGGAATACTTATTGATATTCCCGAAAAATTAAAATTTGCTATACGAATTAATAGCTTACGCTATATGTGTGCAAGGACTTGCAGGATTTAGGTGCAAAGTTCTATTCAGTAGTATTGTAGCAAAAATAACTTAAAAATGGCGTACGAAATTATGGAAACTCCTTTGTTTCAATCTCTTTTGTTAAAATTCTATCAGACTAATTCTGGACGAGCTTTTTTTGAATTAGAAGCCCAACTAGTTAAGCGAGCATTAAAGAATGTTTTTGGTTATTATTTACTGCAAGTGGGCTTAACGTCTTCTCAAGAATTGTTGGGTTCTAATCGGGTAAGTCATAAGCTATTAGTGGACAGCCCGCTTTCTCAAGAAGCAGAAAATTTGTTTCAAAGTATGGTAGAAGCTGATTTAGATTATTTGCCAATTAAAGCAGATACCGTTGATGTGGTTTTTTTGCCGCATACACTGGAATCGGTAGAAGACCCTTATCATTTATTACGCCAAATTGATGCGTTATTAATTCCTGAGGGACGGTTGATTATTACTGGCTTTAATCCGCATGCCTGTGGGGTTGTAAAGAAAAGATTGGGAAGCAGTAAAGATATTTTTAAGCAGGCAAATTTGATTAGAATCTCAAGGTTGGTCGACTGGTTAAAACTATTAGGCTATGAGGTAGAGCATGTAGAAATAACGCCAACAGCTTGTTTTGTTTCAAAAAACAATCAAGCTTGGTGGGTAGTTAAAAAGATGGGTAAAATATTGTCTTGGCTTGGGGTTGAAACGGGTAATATCTATTGTGTTTCAGCGGTTAAACGTATTTCTTCGCCTACTCCCACAGGGTTAAACTGGAAGCTCTCTCACTGGCTACCTGTTAAGAAGTCCCAAACACTGGCTTCAAGTCGGCAGTCCAATGCTAACGATTAGTTATGTAGCTAAATCCTTGCAGGATTTAGATCTTAAGCTAAAAAGCTCAATATCATCTTTTAAACCAGCAATGACTACCCGGTTACGACCTTTTTCTTTAGCTTCATAAAGAGCAATATCGGCAGATTTGTAAATTTCATCTTTGTCGGGAGGAATGTCACTAGGAATAACATTGTAAATTCCGGCAGAAACAGTGACTACCCTATAAGGGTTTTCTGTGTGGGCAATGGCTAAATTTTCAATGGCTTTTCTAGCTAAGTTAGCCAGCATCTCGGAATCTTCAGGTTGTGTAATATTACAAACCACACCGAATTCTTCACCTCCTAGTCGAAAAGTAAAATCTCCTTTACGCTTAAAGCAGCTAGAGATAGTTTGAGCAACTTTTGCTAATACTGCATCTCCTTGTTGATGTCCATAGGTATCGTTGTATTTTTTAAAGTTATCAATATCTATAATCATAAAGGCTAGATAGTGTTTATAGCGATTTGCATTCTCAAGTTCTTTGTCAAAAATTTGATTAAAAAACCGTCGATTATACAGCCCTGTTAATTCATCTTTAATCGCCATGTCTTCAATAATTTTTTGCTGTGAAATATTTTGTTGTAGATATAGGCTACCTTGATCTTCTTCTAAAAATTTTTTTAAAGGGAAAAGTTCTGAGCTTACCCAAAATGGTTCGCCATTTTTTTTCTGTAGCAGAACTTCATTAGGTTTTAACGGGGGGTTGATATTTATGGAGGTTGATGATGGTTTATCAGGATAAAAAATCTTTTCGGGGCTATGTCCAATTAGTTCCTTTCGTGAATAACCTAATTCAGCAAGAAAAGCCTCGCTTACTTGGGTAATCTTGCCCGCAGGTGAAAGTTCAAAACTGATAATATGTTCATTAATAATCCGATTTTTATTTTGACGATTTTCGGATTCAATTAGGGTAAAAAACCTGTAGCCTAATAGGTAGTGGAGTAATTTTAAATCTTCTATTTTTTGTTGAATAAAACTTTTTTCGATAGATTCAATTTTTATAATACCAAGTAGATGATTTTCAAGGCTGATAGGAAAAATTAAGTGGTCATTTTCAATAAAAAGTACGTCATTTTTTGGAATATGTACTGACAGTGTTTGGTTTTTTGCTTCGCTAGAACTACTAGAGCTATAAATGTTTTTTAATACTTGCGACTCGCCAGAGTAAAGATAAAGCTGGGCAGAGCTTGCTTGCAACTTTAATACGAGGCATTCAGTAACGTCTTGTGCAAGACTTTGAATGCAGTGATTATTCTTGATGACGACTTGAGAGCAAGGTTCTTCATTTGCTAAGGAAATAGAGAGCATAGATTTATGATTTGTTTAATTTACGTAACTACGAAGATTATAGCATAGCTTTACAGGTTATGTCTTAAAAAAATTGGAGGGGGTTTTTAAGAGTGTTTTTAAAAACGGGGTTACCAATTTAGGTTTAGATTGTTTTTTTGGTTTATTTCGGTCAGTTTAAGTTGATGTTTTTCAAGTTCAGTTGCAGAGGTTTTAATGACTCTTAGAGCAGAGCGTTTTTTGTGTAAGTGAGTATTACGGGTTTGATTTACGGCGGCAGATTTAAAGGCGCTTGCCAGTATTAAGTCGGTTTGTCCGCCTGTTATGGCAAGGTAGACATCCGCAAGAATTTCTGAATCTAACAAAGCACCATGTAAGGTGCGGTTAGAGTTGTCTATGCCAAAGCGTTTACAAAGAGCGTCAAGTGAAGCTCTTTGTCCAGGAAAGGCTTTGCGAGCCATTTTTAAGCTATCTGTGATGGTGCAGTGGTCTTCTATTTTCCCCCATGGATTATTGGGTAAGTTGGCAAGTTCGGCATTAATAAAGCCGACATCGAAAGGGGCGTTATGAATAATCAGCTCAGCACCTGATACATAGGTCATAAACTCTGCAACTATGGTGGCAAAAATAGGTTTTCCGATTAAAAATTTATCGGTAATACCGTGAACGGCAATCGCATCCGCTGGTACTTTACGTTCAGGTTGAATATATTGATGGTAGTTGTTATTGGTTAATTTTCTTTTAATGAGTTCAACTGCACCAATTTCAATAATTTTATCTCCATCTAGAGGGTTAAAACCAGTTGTTTCTGTATCTAGTAGAATTTGACGCATTTCTAGAGTCTCTTGGGTTAGAATAGGGCAACTATTTTAAAGGATTTGATTAAGGAAAATATATGAAAATTAAAAAAGGTTCTGAGGTTACTTTTCATTATGAGTTAAAAAATGCCAAGGGCAAAGTAATTGATTCTACATTTGATGATGAACCCGTGCATTATATTCATGGAGATGGGGATATTATCAGCGGTCTGGAAATGTTATTTGATGGTGAAGAACCCGGCTTTGCAGCTAGAGTAACCATTGAACCAGCAGAAGGGTATGGCGTGACTCAAGAAGATTTAATGGTTTATGCGGGTGCAGATAATTTTGATGATTCTGTTGAGTTAAAAGTGGGAGAGATTGTTGAAACAGAAGATCCAGAAGGCGAAGTTATCGAATTTAGAATTACCAAAATTGAAGGCGACAAAGTTTTTTTAGACGGTAATCACCCTTTAGCAGATAAAGCTTTAGATTATAAAGTGGAAGTTTTAGAAGTCGCGTAACCACCTGATTTTTATTATTTATCTAAACTACCACAAGACATATTACCCGGTACAGCGATGTCAATTCGTTTTGGGTTTGGTAGATTTAAATTATCCATAATGGTTGAGAAATCGGCGTAAGATTTGGCTTGTCCTGATCCATTTTCACCAACGCGGACATTAAATTGTTT
Source organism: uncultured Piscirickettsiaceae bacterium (assembly GCA_964601165.1). Classification (GTDB taxonomy): domain Bacteria; phylum Pseudomonadota; class Gammaproteobacteria; order Thiomicrospirales; family Thiomicrospiraceae; genus Thiosulfativibrio. The sequence continues at coordinate 35,665 of CAZRMK010000001.1, forward strand.
TTCTTCGCCGATAGTAGATTGAGTTAAGCCTTTATAATCGTGGGCAGGGAAAACTAAAGTATCTTCAGGCAGGTTAAACAGTTTTTGGGTTAAGGAATCGTACATCGCTTCATTACTGCCTAATTGAAAATCAGTTCTACCACAGTCTCTAACTAATAATGTGTCTCCAGTAAAGGCAGCTCCGTCAATTAGGTAGGTAATGTCATTGTTGGTGTGGCCAGGTGTGTGAAGTACGTTAATAGTCTGTTCGCCTAGTTTAAAGCTATTGCCGTCTTCTGCTAAAATATCAGCACATGCAGAGCCTGAATGTTTATGAACAACAATCTGTCCTCCTAGCCTTTTTCTAATCGCTCCTGCTCCAGTGATGTGGTCAGCGTGAATATGGGTTTCTAGTAGATATTTAACTTTTAAACCTATTTCTTCGATATGCTGCACGTCTCTATCTATTTGTTCGAAAACCGTGTCTATAATAGCGGCTTCTTTGGTAATTTCATCCCAAATAATATAAGTATAGGTCCAAGTCTCGTAATCAAACAATTGGCGAATTTTCATAGTAAAATAGCTCCTTGTTTCTATTCAGGGATTAGGGTTTATCCCTATATTAGAAACCCATTATATCTTTAATCTTATACTTATTGGAAAATTTTGAACTCTTTAGAAACTCTTAAAAAATCATTTAGCTCTAAAATACTGTCTGAACTTCTTGCAAGTTGTTTGCTTAAGGATCGCTTTTATTTAAGGCGTCAGGCGTATAAATTTAAGGAATTGCTTAATTTAGAGCAAAACTTGGATTGGTTAAAACTCTTACAAAAAGTTGAAAACTCTATTGAGATAGCTAAGCGTAATCGCTTAAGTGTACCCAAAATTGTTTACGACGAGAGTTTGCCAGTTGCCAAGCGTAGAGTTGATCTAATTGAGTTACTTAAACAACATCAAGTTATCGTTATTGCAGGGGAAACTGGTTCTGGTAAAACCACGCAAATTCCTAAAATATGCTTAGAAGCGGGGCGAGGAGTTTTTGGGAGAATTGCTTGTACTCAGCCACGGCGTTTAGCGGCAAGAAGTGTAGCTGAACGTATTGCCGAGGAATTAGGTTCTAAGCTTGGAGAACTGGTGGGTTATCAAGTTAGGTTTCATGATATGGTGCATCAACAAAGTTTAATTAAGGTGATGACCGATGGTATTTTGTTAGCTGAAATTCAAAATGATGGTTTCTTAAATCAATACGACACTATTATTATTGATGAAGCTCATGAACGTAGTATTAACATTGATTTTTTATTGGGAATTTTAAAGCAACTATTGCCTAAACGCCCCGATTTGAAAGTTATTATTACTTCTGCCACTATTGATACGCAGCGTTTTGCCGAGCATTTTGGAAAAAATACTCCTGTGGTGGAGGTTTCAGGGCGTACTTTTGCGGTAGAAACTCGTTATCGACCTTTAAGCAAATTTACCGACGATGCTGGTAATGAGTTTGAGCAAGATATTTCCATGGGAATTGTGCATGCCTTAGATGAATTAGAAAAAGAAGACCCTTTTGGGGATGTTTTGGTGTTTCAAATTGGCGAAAGAGGCATTAAAGAAACCGCAGAAGCTTTGAGAAAGCATAAGTTTAACAATGCCGAAATCGTGCCATTATATGCAAAATTAAGTATGGCAGAGCAAAATAAAGTCTTTAAAACTTCACAAAAACGCCGCATTATTTTAGCAACTAATGTTGCAGAAACTTCTTTAACAGTGCCGGGAATTAAATTTGTAATTGACCCAGGTTTAACTCGTATTAGTCGTTATTCGGTGCGTTCTAAAGTACAAAGGCTGCCGATTGAAAAAATTTCTCAAGCTTCGGCTAATCAACGAAAAGGGCGTTGTGGTCGGGTGAGTGCAGGGATTTGTATTCGTTTGTATGATGAGGATGATTTTAATTCCCGTGCTGAATTTACCGCACCAGAAATTCATAGAACTTCTTTGGCAGCGGTTATTCTGCAAATGGCACAGTTAAAATTAGGTAAGGTGAAGTCTTTTCCATTTATTGAGCCACCTGAAGATAGAGTGGTAAATGATGGCTTTAGGCAGTTATATGAAATTGGGGCTTTTGATGAAAATCGACAATTAACCGCGTCAGGACGTGAGCTAGCAAAGTTACCATTAGAGCCACGCATAGCTAAAATGGTAATAGAGGGTCAAAAAAATGGCGTACTGGCGGAGGTTTTGGTAATAGCTTCTGCCATTAGTGTTCAAGATCCTCGGGAGGGCAATGAATCTAATCGTCAGCTTGCCAGACAAGCTCATAGTCTTTTTGAAGATAAACGTTCAGACTTTTTATTTTATCTTAATCTGTGGCGTTTTTATGAGGATAAACGCCGTCATTTATCGCAAAGTAAATTAAGAAAGCTCTGTAAGACTAATCTCTTATCTTATATGCGAATGAAGGAGTGGCATGATTTATATATGCAGTTACATTCTAGTTTAAAACGCACTGGCTATAAGATTCCGCCTTTGCATTTGTATGAAGAAGTAACAGAAGGTGGTTTGGTATTGGAGCGTTTATCAGATATACATAATTTGGGACTACATCGTTCTTTAATGGCAGGCTTGTTGGGTAATTTAGCCAAACGTGATGAAGACTCTTCTTATTTAGGAGCAAGAAATACTAAGTTATTTATTCACCCAAGTTCGGCATTATTTAAGGTAAAGCCCAAGTGGTTGTTATCGGCAGAATTGGTTGAAACTAGCAAACTTTATGCTCGTAATAATGCTGCTGTAGATGTGCGTTGGGTTGAAAGTATTGCTAAACATTTAATTAAACATTCTTATAGTGATCCTCATTGGCAAAAAAAATCAGGTCAGGTGGGGGCTTATGAATCTATTGCTCTGTACGGTTTGCCTATTGTGAATCGTCGCCGTTGTAATTATGGGCCTGTTAATTCCAAAGAGTCTCGTAAAATATTTATTCAAGATGCTTTGGTCAGGGGGGAATTAAATACTCGGGTGAGATTTTTTGTACATAATCAAAAGGTGATTCAAGAAGTTGAAGCTATAGAAAATAAGTTGCGTCGTCCAGATTATATGGTGGATGAAACGGTATTGTATGATTTTTATGATAGCAGAATACCAAGCCATATTTATAGTCAACCAGCCTTTGAAAAGTGGGTTAAAAAAACAGATAAGTCGGTGTTGCTTGGGTGTGAAATTACGGCAAGTTTTTTAATGAAACAAGCTGTTGCTGATGATGTTTTAAGTGATTTTCCTGATCAAATTCAATTAGCTAATCGTTTACCTTTAAAAGTTAATTATTTGTTTGATCCAGGTAAGCAAACAGACGGTATTGTGTTTCATATCCCTTTGTCAGCACTTAATTTAGTGCAAGTTACTGATTTTGAGTGGTTAACCCCCGGCTTTTTAAAAGATAAGATAGTCTGTTATATAAAGTCTTTGCCTAAAAGCTTGCGTAAACAATTTGTTCCTGTACCGCAATATGCGCAAGAAGTGCTTAATGAAATGTCGATAGACAAGGTAGTAGAGAAGGGGGCTTTTGAAGAACAATTAATATGGGCGTTAAACCGTCATGGGCAACAACGAGTGTCTGCCTCCGATTTTGGTAAAGTTGCATTGCCTGACTATTTAACTCCTTGCTATGTTCTAGAAGATGATAAGGGTAAATTACTGTCTAAAGGGACAGATTTAATACAGCTCAAAAATGATTATCAGCATTTAGTAGAGAAGAAGATTCATCAGCATCAAGCTAAAAGTCAGCCAGAAAAAATTATTGAAGATTGGTTGTTTGGTGATTTAGTAACACAAAAAACCATCAAAAATCAAGGAAGAGAAATGTTGGTTTATCCAGCCTTGCAATTGAAAGATTCGCAAATAATATTAGGGTTAATGGGCGATGAGCTACAAGCAAAACAACAACATGCACAAGCAGTTTTAGTTTTACTTCGCCGTAAGCTAGCTGATAAAGAAAGTTATTTACAAAAAAAGCTACTTTTGCAAAAAGCTTGCTTGTGCTATGCTCCCTATGGCTCCTGTCAAGACTTAACCCAGCAGGTTATATACAGAGCCTTAAAAATTCTAGTACCTGAACCCCATAAGATAAGATTGCAAAAGCAGTTTGAAAAAACCTTAGAACAGCTTAAAAAAGATTGGGTAAATCAAGCACAGTCCATCGCCAAACAGGTAGAAACTATTTTAATTGGACATCAAAAAATAGCTAAAAAAATAACTGGCAAAGTAAGTCCACGTTGGTTAGCTTCTTTAAGAGATTTACGGAGCCAATTAGATAGCTTAATTTCAAAAGATTTTGTAAGAAATACCCCGCAACAATGGTTTAAACAACTACCGCGTTATTTGCAAGGGATAGAAGCACGACTAGCAAAAATAGATATAGATCCAAGCAAAGATTTAAACTATATTCGACAAATACAACCCCTGCTAGATCACTACCGAAGCCTTGCAGAAGATAAAAGTTATCAAAAATTACCAGATCTGGTGGATATTAGGTGGTTAATTGAGGAGTTAAGGCTGTCATTATTTTCTCAGCCAATGAAAACGCTAAAACCTGTTTCGGTGCAGCGTGTAGAAAAAAGGTTGAAAAATTTATAACTTAAATCCTGCAATTACTTGTAAGTTCCTAAACCACCACAGCACCGTGAGACCTGTCGCTACCAATAGCTAAATTCAACCTGCTTTCCAGTCTCCATACCTTGCTTAATTTCACAAACTAGAGGATTTCGCTCGGTAGTGGGTTACGCACTATCACAAACACCAGACGCAGAACTTGCGAAACGAGCATTGATAAGCGCCATAAAATTACAACAACCGAAAACCAAGCTACCGAAGGTCTCTAAATTAATGTTTCATTCGGATCAAGGTGTACAGTACGATGCCACTCTTTTTAAGAATACACTTCAGTTACATGGCATAACTCAAAGTATGAGCCGTCGCGGAAACTGTTCGGACAACGCGGTTCAAGAACGTTTTTTTAGGAGCTTAAAAAGTGAATATTTGAATGAGTTATTGTTCACCAATCAGTTGTGGGTGCTGTTGAGCATTACATTCGATATTACAACAACAAACGAATTAATTCTGCAATTGGTTATATAATTCCAGCACAGAAAAGACAGAAATTACTAAATGTGGCTTAGAAACCTTACAGTTTTACTTGACCATTACATACTAATCAGATGCAAGCATTTCCTCTCCTTCGTAAACCCAATCGTAGCCTTCTCTTACCCATTTTTCAATTCTAAGAATAAGCTCGGGGTTGTTTAACCCTAGCTTTTGTGCAATTAAAAACACATTTTCTTGTTCTTCTTGGTTAAAATGCCCGTCTTTATAGGAAAGTTTAATCAATTCTTGTAGAGCGATAATTTTAGACGACCTAGTATTAAATACGCTCAAAGAGGTTTGTAAATCTATATTTGACTGTTCAAGCGTATATTTAATACCAAAAGCCGTTGAAAAACTTTTTAAATACTGCACTTCTTCTTCTGAAATATTATTATCTGCCGCTGCGAGATTGACCGCTAAATCAAAAACACTTTGGCGTTGTTCCGTGGTTAACCTATCAGCAAACATGATATTTTCCTCTTTATTTTTTTACCTAAATCCTGCAAATGCTTGCAGGATTTAGCTTTTAAGAAATAAACCTTAAAAAAACACAAGCAACAACATAATCAGACTTTGCATTAAATTAATGCCTATCCCCTATTCGAATGTTTATGTTCTATTTGGTCAAGACTTCTAACCGCGCCGAAGGCGGCACTAGTTGTCATTGCGGCATAAATTTTTAATGCCTGACTAACAAATCTTTTTCTAGGTAATGCAGGTGTCCAAGAATGAGATTTCCCTTTGGCTTCCATCGCTTCCCTACGATCATGCAATACCTTGTCTGACACCATAACATTAACTGAACGATTAGGAATATCTATCTCAATAGTATCTCCTTCTTCAACCAGTCCAATGTTACCTCTTTCTGCGGCTTCAGGTGAACAATGACCAATTGAAAGCCCTGATGTTCCGCCAGAAAAACGACCATCAGTTAGTAGAGCACATTCTTTTCCCAGCCCTTTGGATTTTAGATAACTGGTTGGGTAAAGCATTTCTTGCATTCCTGGCCCTCCCTTAGGTCCTTCGTAGCGAATCAAAACCACGTCTCCAGGTTTAATTTCATCAGCTAGAATAGCGGCGACAGTATCATCCTGACTTTCAAATACTCGAGCTTTGCCTGAAAATTTAAAAATTGATTCATCTACTCCAGCGGTTTTGACAATACAACCATCTAAGGCAAGGTTACCAAATAAAATCGCCAGCCCACCATCTTGAGTGTAAGCGTGTTCTACTGAACGAATACAACCGTTTTCATGGTCTATATCAACACTTCCCCAACGCTTTGATTGACTAAAAGCTTCAATGGTTCGTACATTCCCCGGAGCTGCTCTAAAGAATTCGTGAATAGCTTCGTCGTCATTACGACGAATATCCCATAGTTCAATAGCCGCCCCCATTGTTGATGCATGCACTGTGTGTGTTGCGGTATTAATCAGCCCACCACGTTCTAGCTCGCCTAACAAACGCATAATTCCGCCAGCTCTATGAACATCTTCCATATAATATTTATCTGAATTAGGGGCAACCTTGGCTAAACAGGGTACTCTACGCGAAACATCATCCATATCAGACATGGTAAATTCAACTTTGGCTTCATGAGCTACCGCTAGCAAGTGCAATACGGTATTGGTTGAACCCCCCATCGCAACATCTAATGTCATAGCGTTTTGAAAAGCTTCGAAGGTGGCGATAGATCTAGGTAAAACCCTTTCATCATCTTCTTCGTAATATCGTTTGGTAATTTCTACAATCCGACGACCTGCTTCAATAAATAACTTTTTACGGTCAACATGAGTTGCTAAAGCCGTACCATTTCCAGGTAGTGCCATTCCTAGAGCTTCAACCAAACAGTTCATTGAGTTAGCGGTAAACATTCCAGAACAAGAACCACAAGTTGGGCAAGCGGAAATTTCGACATTTTCTACATCTTCATCAGAACAAGTATCGTCAGCCGCCATTACCATTGCGTCAACTAAATCTAGTTTAACTTCGATTCCTCCAAGCACGGTTTTACCCGATTCCATTGGCCCGCCTGTTACAAAAATAGCAGGAATATTAAGACGCATAGCTGCCATCATCATCCCTGGTGTGATTTTGTCACAGTTAGAGATGCAAACTAGTGCATCTGCACAGTGAGCATTAACCATATATTCTACTGAATCAGCGATAAGGTCACGTGAAGGCAGTGAATAGAGCATGCCATCATGCCCCATAGCTATGCCATCATCCACGGCAATGGTATTAAATTCTTTGGCGACTCCGCCTGATTCTTCGATAATACCTGCTACTAACTGACCCATGTCTTTAAGGTGAACATGCCCTGGTACAAATTGAGTAAATGAATTTGCAACCGCAATAATAGGTTTACCAAAATCTTCTGTTTCCATCCCTGTTGCACGCCATAGCGCACGGGCTCCAGCCATATTACGACCATGGGTACTAGTTCTTGAACGATATTCTGGCACTATACTCTCCTTTGTCTCGCCCTCCACCAACCTTGAGTTAGTGTTTTAATAGAAAGGCTCTGTTATACTTATCTTTTTTACTTAAGCTACTATTCTCTCATACCTATGCTGCAATCTGAATTAGATTTCATTAAAAACTTAAGACAAGCCTCGCCTTATGTTGAAAAACATCGTGGAAAAACCTTCGTTATCTATTGTCCAAGTGAGCTTTTAACCCTTGGTGAGCCTTCAAACAGTGCATTATTTCAGTTTGCTAAAGATGTCATCTTCTTAAATACACTGGGAATTAAAACCGTCATCACATTAGGGGCCGAGCAACAAATTAATGAGGCATTAGCCCAAGAAAACCTAAATTGGTCAACTCATTTAAATTGTCGTGTTACCGAACAGATTCATCTCAAAAGTTTCAAGCAAACTATTGGGTTAGTTAGAGCGAAAATAGAGGCTGCTTTCACTCAAGCTTGTGCCGAACAGGCATCGCTATTAAATATTGTCTCAGGTAACTGGGTTATTGCAAAACCTAAAGGCGTAATAGAAGGGGTGGACTACCAACACACAGGATCATTACGTAAAGTCAATCACCAAGCCATTTCTGAAGTTTTAAATACAGGCAATGTGGTTTTACTCACCCCTCTTACCTACTCGCTCACTGGGGAGATTTTTAACTTAAATACTTTAGAACAAGCTTTTTCGGTTGCCCAAAGCCTCAAAGCAAATAAGCTCTTAATATTTACTTCCAATGAAGTTTTAACAACCCTTCCCAAACAGATGAATATTTCAAGTGTTGGTACAGAATTGCAGCATTCTAAAAATAGTTTGCAAAAACGCCTTTTAGAATTAACCTTATCCACGCAGAAAAAAATAAATCGGATTCATTTTATTGATCAGAGCCAACCCAGCACGATGATTCTTGAGTTGTTTAGCCGTGACGGAGTGGGCTCTCTAATATTTATGGATAGATACCACCAAATTCGTGCTGCAAACATTGAAGACGTAGCGAATATTTTAAACCTCATCTCATCTCTGGAAAATAAAGGCATTTTAGTAAAACGTTCACGCGAATGTCTTGAGCTAGAAATTGAGAATTTTTACGTCATTACCAGAGATGAAGATATTATCGGCTGCGGAGCTCTTTATCCAATTAATGAAAATTATGCCGAAATTGCCTGTATTGCTATAACTCCAGAATATCAAGGACGCTCTCTCGGAGAAGAACTGCTTTTTTATATTGAGAAACAAGCCATTGCAAAAAAAATAACCCGGTTATTCTTACTCACCACCCAAACCCATCACTGGTTTATTGAACATGATTTTAAACTTGTTTCACTAGACCAGCTACCAGCAAAAAAACAACCTTTATATAACCACCAAAGACAATCTAAAGTCTTGGTAAAAGACCTGAAGAGTTTGTGTTTTTAGGTAGTGTAAAGTTTGTTCTGTAAATTCATATTTGTGATTTTAAGTGAAACCTGACCAAATTCACTTGAAAAAAGTGCAAGTCTAATTTAATCTCACCAAAAAGTTAACAGAACAAACTTACATGGAAAACTACAACTCATCTCAAAATATGTTTGAAATTATTCAACAGAATGGATTAGAAGGAATGGACTATCTTGGCTGTCAGCCATACGAGCGTTCAGAACAACGCCATGACTACGCAAATGACTTTAAATCCAAAACTGTTAATACTCGTCTAGAAGGGTTTGTAATGGTTTAATAAACCTGTAGGGTTTTATATAAGTTTTGGTTATAGACACTCCTGCTTGATCTAACAGTTACCTTAAAAACTAGGAACTGTCAGATAAAGTTTGAGTCACTACACGTAATTATTTGTTATGTAAATCTTAAGAAGTATTATTCTCGGTAATCAGGTCCGTCAATTTCTAGGCCATTAGACATAAAGGCTTGGAAAAACTCTAGGTTACTATAAGCAACACTCTGAGGTTTTTCAGGTTTAGCTCGTATATTGGCATTACAACCACCATATCTACGGTGTAGAGTTCCTATGTCTTGCCATTTAGCACGGTAAGCTGGGAAGTGTGTTGTGTGACCTACGACAGGAGATAAAATTTGTGCACGAACTTTTTTACCTGCATTAGATGTATGACACTCGGCACAAGAAAGATCAAATTGTCCACGAGGTGCGAGAAAGAAGTCTTTTCCATTTTCAAAGGCTTTGCGAGCCCCTTCAGTTTCAATCCTAACATTTATTGTTTGTCCACGAGAATTGTAAGCAAGATAAGCTGATACTTTAGCAAGGTCGCCTCTTTTCCACCTGTATGGTTCTAGCCCTGCATTGATACGACATTGGTTGATAGCAAATTCAAGAGTGACAACTTTTTGGGTTTCTTCATTAAAATAAGGAAAGTTTACCCTGATGTTAGTGACATCGTCTCCAAAGCATTTTGAATAGATAGCGAGATCTTTTTTATATAACGCTTCTCCCTCATCAATATGATCTAAATAGGGTGGAAACTCTTTGATAGATTCCCATTGAGATTTTTTGTCAGCCGAAAAATTATAAGAACCAAATCTTAAATCTTCAAATTTAACATCCGGATGCATTTTTTTAAAGTAGTCAACAAGCAATTGCCGGCTTTGCTCTGGGGTAATATCTGTAGCCATTGTAGTTGTAGCAACAGTTTTTGTTTCTGTTGCATTTACAGTTGCTACTGTACCTAATATTAAGGTAATTAATAGTGTTTTATGTAATGTTTTCTTCATCCTAATCCTCCAGAAAACTCTTTATTAGTCAGAGGTAGCCTTAAACTAATGAGCTTTTAATTATTACTAAATTTTGCAAATGACTGTACATAAATGGAATATAAGCACTTGCAGAATTTAGGTATTATCCGAATCTGATTTTATTAAGGAAGAACTTTGCTGGGTGTGAAAGAAAATGGAGTGTGAATTTTACTGAAAAAATATAGTTTTTAGATAACACTCTGTTTAGCATTTCTAAATCTATCTTATAGCAGTGTTTTAAGCCCTTATAGGGTAATTCGCAAGGGTTTTAACTAGCTTCAGTAAAATGTTTAACTATTTTTGTCCGTTCATTCACTAGTGCAAAGATCTCCGAATAAATTCGGATACCATGCTTGGGTTTCACCCACCTCATGTTTTAAAACTTGATAAGAGGTAAGTGAAGTGTTTAATCTATTTTAATTTAAGTGTTTGTGTGCCAGTTTCTCCTGTGTTATCTGTTAGTGAAACCACTACCTCGTCACCAGCATTGGCCTTAACCTTGACCTCCATGAAAGGGTTAGTTGAAACGGCTGCAGTCCACTGAGCATTAACGGCGTCTGCACCATTGACTGCAACGGTAACTTTATCAACAAATTTAGCAGGAAAAGGTTTTCCTGTTTTTTTGTCCATACGCATACCTGTTTCCATTGGGTGCTTGATTAGAGCCTTAACTTCAGCTATTCCATCCCTTGATTTTCCACGCATTCTGATTCTGATTGACATGTTTATTCCTTTTATAATTTTTGCAACTTACTAAATAACAATCAAATTGACTAAGAGAATTAACCTCCACATCCACCGATGGTTACTTTAACTTCTTGTTCTGCCTTTAATAGTTTGCCACCCGCTTTTACAATACCCATAACAATTTGGCTTTCACCCATTTTAATACGAGTAGAAACATAACCTAGTCCACCAGCCGTGAAACTATATTCACAAACTAAAGGCATAGGGTTTTTGGTTGCAATGATAGAAATAGATTCAACGTCTGATAAACCCGTTGCATCAACGGTAACAGGGGTTACAGCTCCATTTTCAGCAATGGCAGGGGCTTTTAATTTGACATCATCAGAAGCTGATGCATCAGCAGAGCCATACATTGCCGTTAGGGCACCATCTAAATCTTTAGAACTAAATGCTGCAGAATTCCATTCTGCAAGAACTGTCGAAGGTATTAGTAACCCCGCTTTAACTGCAACCGCAGCTACTCCAGTAGCTAAGGTTCCCTTTAGGAAAGATCTACGTTTCATAAGGTTTTAAACTCCCAATTAAGGTTAAATAAAAATATTCTCTTCAAGAAATGACATTAAATAATTAAGTATTCCCTTAAAGAGAATGAATAAAATCGGTGATTAAGTCGATTTCTTTTTCCGTTAAAACTCCATTTAGTCCGAATGGAGGCATCAAACTACCTTTGATTCGGGTTTCAGGTGTCCCCCAAATCTTATTGCGCAGGGCTTGTTTATTTTTATAGCGTATTGCCATCATAACGAGAGGAGAGCCGGTTGTACCCGCTAATTCTCCACCCTTAATTGCATGACAAGCTAAACAATTACCTTTTGCTCCGCTAAAAGCTAAGTATTTGCCCTGCTCAATCTTACTTGCACCTGCACTTGCACTACTTGCATCGGTTGCTTGAACGCTAACTGGCACAAATGCGACAGTAGATGAAAAAGCAATAGCAGTGATGAGTTGCTTCATCTTTGTTGTTAACATGAATAATCCTCCTAAAAATGCCTTGCGATTGTTCCTATGATTTTGAAGTTTTTGTATTTGAACAAAGGCTTCACATCTGGAATCTTATATTTTCGGGCAAGTGTATAAAGCCCTTGCCTTCATAGATTACTCAGTTTTTATTCTATGGCAAGCTTTTTAGGTCTTTTCGCCTATAGCAATATTTAATTGGGGAGAAGTTTTTATTTATGAAGAAGGTTTTATTTTATAGTTTTTTCTTTTATTTCAATGTCTTGAGAGAGATTGGTTGAAAGGTGTTCTATTTCTCTAAGCAGGTTTGAATTATTATTCAAGGCAAGTTTTTTTGATTTTTCTAGCAGGTGTTTAGCAAATTTAACATTTCCTATATGGAAGTTTGCAAGAGCAACGTAATAATAACTATAGTCTAGTTCATTTTGTGTTGCATGGAGTTCAGCTAAGAGCTTGTAAAGTCGATAGCGATAAAAATAACTTGCTGAGGCTAATATTTTAATTGCTTTATCTGTCTGTTGGTGTTTTTGCCACATTTTTGCTTGTCTAAAAGGTATGGAGGAGTCTCTTGGAAATATTTCGCGTAGGTAGTTGAACTGTTCATGTGCTTTTTTTGGATCATTTATGCCTATAACTTGAGCGTTTATTATTTTAAATAAACGCTCTTTAGGGTGCTTGGTAATTGCCGTCTTTAGGCAGGATGGGTTAAAGTTTGATTCTGGTTTAGGTTTGTTTAAGAGCTTATTTAAATTATTTTCATAGCATATTGTGTGCTTGTTGCTGTTTGATGAACTAACGAATGGGTCTTTTTTAGTTGTTTGGCTAATGGCGTGAATTCTTTTTTTAATGAGGGAAAGAGAGAGAGAGTTGTTATTTTTCACTTTAAAGGGTGGCAGTAGCCTAGCACGGTCATCTGCTTTTGCTAGGCGGCTGTCAGTGACGGGATGGGTTCTTAGTATTTCTGGCAGTTTAAATTCGTAAAATTGACCAGATTTAGATAGTCTTCCAAAAAAATCGGCCATTGCAAAGGGATTGTATCCTGCATCAGCAAGATATTTTATGCCAAAGTAATCTGCTTCATATTCATGAATTCTAGAGTTTCTTAGTTGTTGTTGAATATTGATGCTTGCCCCTCCCATAAAGACAGCCATGCCAGCATTAGGATCTTGTGACCCAATAAGAATGGCGGCGATGATACTGGCAATGTTACTGGCACTTAAGTTTTGCTGATAGTTAAATCGGCGTGAGAGATGGTTTTGGGTGACATGGGCAATCTCATGGGCGATGACTGCTGCGAGCTCATCTTCGGTTTTAGCGGCCATAATCAGCCCTGTATGAATGCCTATAATACCATTGGGACCAGCAAAGGCATTGATTCCACTGTTATCTATCACATAGAATTTAAAGTGGCGTTTATTGCCTGTTTTACTGCTAATCTTATGGCCAATGTTTCTAACATAATTAAGGATTTCTAAATCAGAAATAACTGGGTGGTGTTTGTGTAGTGCAGTTAAAAAAGCTTTACCTAGCTTGATTTCAGTTTGAGCATCATACTTGACTAGATCAGGAGACCCTAAGTCAGGGAGTGTATTGGCTACTAAGTTTGTTGTGAAAAATAATGCTAAACTTAAGTTTAATAATAGAATATATAGTTTTATCATGAGGTCTTTACATAATTTAAAGTACGGTTTGTGGAGTTTAGAAAAAAGTGCTGTTTTATGCGTTTCATAACATTGTATAAAACGCCTCCATGATTATCATTGTAGGATAAATCCTTTCTTAATACGTTATTATTAAGCGTGAAGAGGTGTGTAATAGAATATTTAAGTTTGTACAGGGGTTTTTGTGGCCAAAATTTATTTAAATGTTAAAAATTTACCTTGTCCCTTGCCTTTAGTAAAATTAAAGAAATGTTTGTCACATTGTCAGAAACAGGATTCAATATTGATGGAAGCAACAGATAAGGGCGTGCTAAAAGATGTCCCTGCATTTTGTCAGCAAAAAGAGCTTGCTTATCAAATTGTATCTTCCGAACCACCCTATCAAATTAGAATAGAGGTAGCTTCTTTGTGAATTCCACAACGCTTTCTGGTCAGCTGAGTATTATTCAAGCTAAGGGGACGCTGGATTGGGCGTATCCTGCCTTTATTCTCGCGTCAACAGCAGCTGTAATGGATAAACAGGTTGAAATTTTTTTTACTTTTTATGGTTTGAATTGTTTGCTAAAAGATACCTCAAGATTAAAAGTTTCTCCTTTAGGAAACCCTGGAATGGTAATGAAGAGTCCTGTAGGACCTAGTTGGTTTAGGTCTGTTGATTGGAATAATGTATTACCTCCGTTGGTTTGGTCTCTACCAGGGATGACTTCTTTAGCAACAATTGGTTTTAAAAAACAAATAGCACAGCAAAATCAATTATCTTTTGCTGAATTAAGAGATCTTTGTTTAGAATTAGGAGTGAAATTAACCGCATGTCAAATGACGGTTGATTTAATGGGCTTTAAAGAAGAGGATTTTATTGAAGGAGTTGGTTTTTCTGGGGCTGCGACTTATTTTTCCAGTTCTCCCAGCAATCAATCATTATTTATATAGAGAGACCTTTTCAGGCAAAGGTCTTAGAATACTTTAAGGAACATAAATGTCATATAAACAACTCACTAAAGCTGTGTTACCTGTTGCAGGGTTAGGAACACGGTTTTTACCTGCCACTAAGGCGATTCCTAAAGAAATGTTAACGGTTGTCGATAAACCCTTGATTCAATATATTATTCATGAAGCTGCAGAAGCAGGGATTACGGATATTATTTTAGTGACTCATTCGAGCAAAGGAGCGATTGAAAATCATTTTGATAAGCACTACGAGCTGGAGTCAGAACTAAGGTTAAGAGGAAAAGATGAGCATTTAATTTCACTGAAAGAAATTACTCCAGAAGGGGTTCGTATAGTAAGTGTTCGTCAGCCAGAAGCTTTAGGGTTAGGGCATGCCATCTTGTGTGCAGCCTCTATTATTTCTGAGGATGAGCCTTTTGCAGTTTTACTGCCAGATGTTTTGATGTATCACTCGCAGCAAGGCTGTTTAGCCCAGATGGTAGAACATTATCAAAAAGTACATACTAGTGTAGTCGCCTTGGAAGCGGTGGAGCCAGAACAGGTAGAAAAATATGGCATTGCAGCGGTAAAGGGTGATGATTTACGGATTGAAAAGTTGGTTGAGAAGCCTAAGCCTGAAGAAGCACCGTCCAATTTGTCGGTGGTAGGGCGTTATATTTTTACCCCAAGATTAATGAAACTGTTAAAAACAACCCTGCCAGGAGCTGGAGGAGAAATTCAATTAACTGATGCTATGGATGCTTTGTTAAGGGAAGAGGTCATGTTTGGTTTTGAATTTAAAGGCGGAAAGAGCTATGACTGTGGCGATAAATTGGGGTTTTTGCAAGCTAATGTTGAGTATGCATTGCGAGATCCTAAGCTAGGGCATGAATTTAAAAATTATTTACAGGGTTTAAATCTTTCTAAGATTAAGTTGGAGAAATAAAATGGCGGTTGAAACTTCTGCTGCGTGGCAAGCTTTAAATATTCATTGTGATGCAGGTGCGGGCAGTATGCATTTAAGAGATTTATTTAAAGAGCCCAATAGAACGAGAAATTTTTCATTAGAATTAGATGAAATGTATGTTGATTTTTCTAAAAATAGAGTTAGTCAAAAAACCATGGGTTTATTGTTGGAATTGGCTGATCAGCAAGGTCTTGAAAACTGGATAGAAAAATTATTAACTGGTGAAAAGGTGAATAACACTGAAAATAGAGCGGCATTGCATACGGCTTTAAGAGCCTTAAATAAAAATGTTTCAGGTTTCGCCGCATCTGTTCAGCCTGATATTGCCACTGAATTTTCTAAAATGGCAAAGATTGTCAATAAAGTTCGTGCTAAGCATTGGCGAGGGTTTAGCGGCAAGCCGATTACTGATGTAGTGAATATCGGTGTAGGCGGATCTGATCTAGGTCCTTTGATGATTACCCATAGTTTGCAAACCACAAAATCTCCCGTCAATTTCCATTTTATTTCTTCGATAGACGGCACCCAAACCTCAAATGTTTTAAAAAATTTAAATCAAGAGACAACGCTATTTATTCTAGTCTCTAAATCTTTTACCACGATAGATACTCTATCGAATGCTGAAACTGCTAAAGATTGGCTAAGAGAAGCTATTAAATGTGAAAAAACCTTGTTAGCACAGCATTTTTTGGGCGTATCTACCAAGCCTGATATAATGACAAAATGGGGGCTTCCAGCAGAAAATCAACTTATTTTTTGGGACTGGGTAGGAGGACGTTATTCTTTATGGTCAACCGCAGGGCTCTCTATTGCTTTAAAAATTGGTATGGAACGATTTTATGAGCTTTTAGAGGGTGCTCGTATTATGGATGAGCATTTTGGCAGCGCTCCTCTTGCTAAAAATATTCCAGTTATTTTAGGGTTGATTGATGTGTGGAATATTAACTTTTTAGGTATTCATGATAAGGCTATTTTACCTTATGATGCGCGTTTAAAATATTTGCCCTCTTATTTTGAACAATTAGTCATGGAAAGTAATGGTAAGTCGGTTAATCGAGATGGTGAGCGGGTAACTTATAAAACCTGCCCTGTTTTATGGGGAGAAGTAGGCTCTAATGCTCAACACGCTTTTTATCAGCTATTGCACCAAGGTACTCAACCGGTGATGTGTGACTTTATTGCTCCGATTGAGCGGGATGATTTTGATATGTCTTCTTGCTTAGAAAAAAATGGCAGTTTGTGCTATCAACAGGATCTGTCGATGGCAAATTGCTTTGCCCAGTCTCGAGTATTGATGTTAGGCGATGCCGCAATTCCTGAGTCTTTAAAGGCGAGCTTTAACACTCTTTTTAAGCACTATCCTGGCAACCAGCCATCGAACACTATTTTGCTTAAGTCTATTTCACCTAGAACACTGGGTATGCTGGTTGCCTTATATGAACATAAAACCTTTGTTGAAGGAGTTATATGGGAAATCAATCCTTTTGATCAATGGGGGGTAGAGCTAGGGAAGCTGATTGCACAAGAAACCTATGTGGCTATTAAATCACCTAATTTAGCAGCGACATTTGATGATTCGACGCAATCCTTAATTAAAAGGATTTTGAAATGAAAATATCAATTTATGGTTGTGAGTTAAGTGGTCTAGTGACGGCGGGATCATTGGCACAAGTAGGAAATCAGGTAATGGCGTTACCTGTGGGGATAGTTAAGGTTGAAGACCTTGAAAAAGGGGTTTTACCTAGGGAAGAACCCGGATTATCGCATTTATTGGCGAGTGAACTTCAAGCAGGGCGTCTAATTTTTGAAGCAGATTGGGAGAAAGGTCTTGTTAATGCTGATATTATTATTTTAAGCATGCCTTCTTGGAACTCAAAACAAGCAGAAAAAGTGATTAAGCTAGTGGGAGAAAAATCGCAAGATGATGTCTTGGTAGTTAATCAAAGTACCTTACCGGTTGGTACTGCAGATCGTTTTGAAGCGATGTTAAACTTGGCGTTTGCTGAACGAGGTTTGGTCGCTAAAGCGGTGGTTGTCGCTATGCCAGAGTTTATTAGTGAAGGCTCTGCAATTGCAGATTTCTTAAAGCCAGACCGTATTGTTTTAGGTTGTAGTGATAAAAATGCAGTGAGGGCGGTTAAAGATTTAATGCGTCCCTTCAATTATGTTACCGATCAGGTAAAGGTGGTGTCTACTAGGGCGGCAGAATATACCAAGTATGCAGTGAATGCGATATTGGCAACTCGAATTAGTTTAATTAATGAGTTGGCAAATAATGCCGAGCATTTTAATATAGATATAGAAGAAGTACGCCAAGGTTTAGGGTCTGATCATCGGATAGGCTTTAGTTATCTCTATGCTGGCTGCGGGTTTGGGGGGCCTAGTTTTGCTGAAGACGTGCAGAGTTTAGTCGCTACCTTGCAGTCTAAGGGTTATGATGCTGATTTATTAACAACAGTTTTAGCTAATAATGAATCACAAAAAGAAGTTTTATTTCGTAAGGCGTGGCGATTTTTTAAGCAAGATTTGCGAGGAGTAAAAATTGCTATTTGGGGATTATCCTTTAAACCTAATACTGCAACGGTTGATAATGCTCCAAGCCTGAAAACAATTGAAGCTTTAGTTGCACAAGGGGCAGAAGTGATTGCTTATGACCCTAAAGGCATGCCGGCTTTTTCTCAATACTGGGGGGATAGAGCTGGGCTGACTTTGGTAAAGGATATGTATCAGTGCATTGAAGGTGTGGACGCTTTGATGGTTTTGACCGAGTGGAAGAGTTTTTGGAGTCCAAATTATCAACAGCTATTAGAGAAAATGGCACGCCCTGTTATTTTTGATGGTCGTAATATTTACGAACCAAGGGTGATGTCTCAACAAGGCTTTAGATATTTCGGGGTAGGTCGAGGAGAGGTGATTTAATTATGTGAGACCTTTGCACGATATGATTCACGGATCTAGGTTATACCTAAATCCTGCAAGTGCTTGCACACTAATTCTATGATTCTACTTGCGGATTAGGGCAAAGGTCTCGCAAAGATTTTTTAATTTTTTAAGTGAGTTTAATTTATGAAGTCCTTTGATAAAGGTATTTATCTTCTTCCAAACTTAATAACTACAGCTGCTTTATTTGCAGGATTTTATGCCGTTATTGCAGGAATGAATGGTCATTTTGAAATGGGAGCAATTGCTATTTTTGTTGCTATGGTACTTGATGGTTTGGATGGTCGTATTGCTAGAATGACCAACTCTTGTAGTGCTTTTGGGACGGAATATGATAGCTTGTCTGATATGATTTCGTTTGGTCTAGCGCCAGCTTTACTAATGTATCAGTGGGCTTTGCATGATTTTGGCAAGCTGGGTTGGCTAATAGCTTTTATTTTTACGGTAGGAGCAGCATTGCGTTTAGCACGTTTTAATACTCAAGTAAGTATGGCAGATAAACGTTACTTTCAAGGTTTACCTAGTCCAGCAGCCGCAGCCGTTCTAGCTGGTTTTGTATGGATGGTAGAGACGCATGAAATTCAAACAGGTATAGAGTATTATATTGCTTTGCTATTAACGCTTGTTACTGGTTTAATGATGGTTAGCAATTTGAGGTTTAGCTCTTTTAAAGCAATAGATTTAAAGGGCAAGGTTCCTTTTGTTACTTTACTGGTTTTTGTTTTAATTATTGTGGTGGTCACCTTAAGTCCCGCAATTATTTTATTTTTAGCCGTATTGCTTTATATGATTTCAGGGCCAGTGATGACGTTGATTAAACTACAGAAAACTAAAAAAAATCGTCAAAAATTACGCACTAAAGGAAAGCTACATTCATCAGAAGAAGCTTATGAAAAAGCTACCGTCTCAGAGGATTTAGATACTTCAGAACCACCAACTAAAGAAATAGTTAAATCAGAGAACCCATAATGAAAGATCAATTAATTATATTCGATACTACCTTGCGAGATGGCGAGCAAAGCCCTGGTGCCTCAATGACCAAGGAAGAAAAAGTTAGAATTGCTAAGCAGTTAGAAAAACTACGAGTTGATGTGATAGAAGCAGGTTTTCCAGCAGCGAGCGAAGGAGATTTTGAATCGGTTAAGGCAGTTGCTGCTGCGGTAAAAGACAGCACTGTTTGCGGTTTGGCACGGGCAGTAGCAGGCGATATTGACCGAGCAGGAGAAGCTATTAAGCTGGCTAATTCTGGCAGAATCCATACTTTTATAGCAACTTCTCCTATTCATATGGAAATGAAATTGCGTATGTCGCCAGATGAAGTGGTTGAAAAAGCCGTTTGGGCAGTAAAACGAGCTAAAAGATTCACCAATGATGTGGAGTTTTCTCCAGAAGATGCTGGTCGTTCTAACTTAGATTTTTTGTGCAGAGTGATTGAGGCGGCTATTGATGCCGGAGCGACGACCATTAACATTCCTGATACAGTTGGTTACAATGTTCCTGAGCAGTTTGGACATTTGTTTGAGCGTTTGTTAACCAAAATTCCCAATTCAGATAAAGCAGTTTTTTCAGCCCATTGTCACAATGATCTAGGTTTAGCGGTGGCTAATTCTCTAGCAGCCGTGGCTGCGGGCGCGAGACAGGTTGAATGTACTTTAAATGGTTTGGGTGAGCGTGCAGGGAATGCGGCACTGGAAGAGTTGGTTATGGCAATAGCTACTAGGCAAGATGCGTTTGATGTGGAAACTAGAATTAAAACCACAGAAATTTTATCGGCTTCGCGTTTAGTCGCTAATATTACTGGCTTTGCTGTGCAGCCCAATAAGGCAATTGTGGGAGCAAATGCCTTTGCCCATGAATCTGGAATTCATCAAGATGGCGTATTAAAGCACCGTGAAACCTACGAGATTATGAGAGCGGAAGATGTTGGTTGGTCTGCTAATAAAATGATTTTAGGCAAACACTCTGGTCGTAATGCCTTTCGCTCTCGTTTGACAGAGTTGGGGGTGGAGTTTGCAACAGAGCAGGAGTTAAATGAAGCCTTTATTGCTTTTAAAGCCTTAGCGGATCGCAAGCATGAGATTTATGATGAAGATTTACAAGCCTTAGCTACAGAAGCGGGTAATTTGCGGGCTGAAAGTGAATGCTATCGTTTAGTGTCTTTGCAAGCAAGAACTGAAACTGGTGAAGAGCCTTTTGCTGAAGTTGTGGTTTGGGTAAATGGTGCAGAAAAATCGGCAAGCTCAGTGGGTGGCGGAGTGGTAGATGCAACCTTTAAAGCGATTGAATTGATTGTAGGATCTGGTGTGAATTTAGAACTATACTCAGTAAGCAATGTAACCAATGGCACGGATTCTCTAGGGGAAACTAGCGTTCGGTTAGAAAAGGGAGGTCGTATTGTTAATGGTCAGGGGTCTGATACCGATATTATTATTGCTTCTGCTAAAGCTTATTTAAATGCTCTTAATCGACTAGCAACGGCTGATATGAAAGCTCATCCTCAAGCGTCTGTTTAGAGGACTACTTTAGTGTCTCATTCCTTCCCTAAATACTCAGAAGATCTCTTGCAGCAAATAGGGGTGCAACCTTGGCAGGGGAAAAAAGATTTTATTTTTAACACAGCTAGCTTGGCTGATTCGCAGATAGAAAAGTTAGAGGGGGTAGAAATAGAAGAATCTAAAAAAAATATTGTATCAGATTCAGTAGATAAGGACTCAAGGCAAGCAATCTTACCTTTTATTCTTATTGGTGCAGGTCTTGATACCATTTGGCAAAATGAAGAGAAAATTGAGTGGCAATTATTAAAAAATATTTCCAAGGTTTTTTCTTGGGATTTAGAAAATTTATACTATTATGATAGCCAACACATCATCTCAGAAGAAGCCATTTATGCAACTTTAGATGAGGTGATGGCAATAGACGTTGACTGGGTGTTATCAATGGATACTGAGTCATTGTTATCTGAGCATTTGAGCGAAGGGTTGCAAATAATTTCCCTACCAGATTTATCACAAATGTTAGCTGACCCTTATGCGAAAAAAGATTGTTTTTTAACTCTCTCTAAACTGTTTGACAGTTGAGACCTTTGCATGAAATAATTACGAGGTAAAAATTAGATAGATTTTGCCTTATTTTGCTTAAAAAAAACATGTAATAGCCAGCTATTGCGTGTTTTTTTAAGTGAAATAAGGTGGAATATAGCAATTTTTAACCGTAATTTATTTCGTGCAAAGGTCTCAGTTAGTTGTCTATAACAGAATTTAGTTATATCCGCTTAATGAATGAATCGGATTTAGATTGGGTGCAAAGCGTCGAATCTATAGCTTATTACTCTCCATGGTCTGAAAAAGGTTTTATTAAAGCCTTAGATGACGGCTTGTCTTATGTTTTTTCTAGTCGTGAAGGAGAATCCCTTGGTTATGCCTGCTGTATGGCAGTATTGGATGAATTACATTTGTTAAATTTTTGTATTGCTCCCCAGTTTCAAAGAAGGGGTTTAGGGATGCTGGCAATGCAAGCCCTAGTTGAAAAGTTTAAATTTAGTGACTATTTAGTGATTTTATTAGAGGTTAGGGCTTCCAATCTTGTTGCTATTCATTTGTATCAAAAGTTAGGTTTTAGAATAGATGGTAAGCGTTTTAATTATTATCCTTGTGAATCTGGAAGAGAAGATGCAATTTTAATGTCTTTAAAACTGTATTAATTAAATTTTTGGCTTAAAAGGGCTCCCTAAGAGGTTTCAAAGGAAGAAAGCAATGCAACTGTTTGGAAGGGTTTTAGTTTTGTGGTTAGGCTTGATGGGATCAGGCGTGGCGGTAGAATTAAAGCTAAATGAGCTTGAGGTTTTGCGTGAGGAAGATAGTTTAACTTTTCAAGAGTTAGTGGTTAGATTGGATAGTGCCGATGTCGTGATTGTTGGTGAATATCATGGTAATGTTGCTTCTCATGCGTTACAAAAACAAATTTTAACATCTTTATCAGTTTTATCATCTAAGCAGTTGGCAGTAGGGGTGGAATGGTTGCCTGTAACTTCTCAGGGGGCGATAGATAGTTATTTATCCGGGAAAGTAAATACCTTTAGATTTTTGCAAACCTCTGAATATGTGTTTAATTGGGGGCATGATTTTAGACCTCTATCGCCAATTTTCAACTACATTAAGAAATCTCATGTCTCTAAAGGCAATGCAATTCCTTTATTGGGGTTGAATGCACCTAGAGAAATAACCAGAAAAATATCACGTCATGGTTTAGATTCGGTAGATGAAAAGGCTAGAGGTTTGTTTCCAAATCCTTTATATTCTAAATCAGCAAAATATGAACAATTCTTGCGAGAATTTTTTACCAGAAGAGGTGCCTCTGAGGATAGGATCGAAAGGATGTTGTTGATTCAAGCTATTTGGGATCAAACCATGGCTAAAACCTCTCAAATATTTTTACAAGAGAATCCAAGTTATAAGCTACTAATTTTTACTGGAATGGTGCATGCAGGGAGTGGTCAAGGAATAGAAGACGTGCTTAGAAGAATGTTGCCAGAGCAGAAGATTGTAACTGTAGGTAGCGGTCAGTTCGATGGCTTTGAGGAACGAGCTTTTGATTATTATGTTTTATTGCCCGAAATAAATTCTCCTGCACGACGCAGTCTAGGTATTGAAATTGATGTAACAGCTGGTGGCTTGGTAATTAAAAAGGTGTTGCAGGACTCTATTGCAAAAGAAATAGGCTTAAAATCAGGCGATAGGCTGTTTCAACTGGGCGAACATGTTTTAAGTAATGCTAGTGATTTAAGAGCTGCTTTGTGGTTAATATCTAATGATGAACCTGAAGTATTGCAGTGGGCTCGCACACATAAAATCTTAGACATTGCTTTTGAAAAGCAAGCCACAGTTGTTTTTCAGGAATGAAAATTAGAGTTTAATCAACCCCTAATATTTTGTGAGTTTGTATGCTTATTTTCCACTGAGGGTGTTGTAGGCAATAGTCTAGACAAGCGTTTAAGTTGGTGTGAGTTGATTTAGGTTCTTGGGTGTCAAGCGGCTGTAAGTAAAAATGTTCAAAATTTAAATCAGCAAATTGTTTAGGATGATTTTTTTCTTGTGGATAAACTAATTTAAGTTCGTGACCAGTATGTACAATTATCTTGGCATCGGCTTTTGGACTAACGCAAATCCAGTCAATGTTGTTTGGGGGTGATTTAGTACCATTGGTTTCTACGGCTATTTCAAACCTGTGATGATGTAATGTGTCTATTAAGTTTTGATCAACTTGTAGCAAGGGTTCGCCACCAGTTAATACTACAAATGGGGCAATGCTAGTTTTTGGCCAAAAGTTTAGTAGGTGCTGTGCTAGTGCTTTTGCGGTTTTAAAGCTACCACCGTTTTGACCATCTGTGCCAATAAAGTCGGTGTCACAAAATTGACAAACAGAGTTTACTCTGTCTTCTTCGCGCCCTGTCCAAAGATTGCACTGGGTGAGTCGGCAAAAGATAGCTGGTCGCCCTGAATGAAACCCTTCTCCTTGAACAGAATAAAAGACCTCTTTTACTCGGTATCCCATGATTTCCCTTTCTGAGAATGTTATAATTTTTTGTTAGTTAAGATTTAACCTGAATCCGTGACGTTAATGCGGACAACAGGACGCAAGGATATTGGTTTAGCACGGGATTTAAAAAATATTAGCTTCTCCCTTAGGTTAAGCGGGTATTTTTTAAACCTGTGATGAATCAATAGATTGTGTCCTGTGCCGTAGTAATGTCACGGATTTAGCTCTAAGGTTGGGATTATAGCAAATGTCAGGTAAGACGCTTTACGATAAATTATGGGAAAGCCATATTGTTCACCAAGAGGATGATGGAACGGCATTGATTTATATTGATCGCCAGTTATTACATGAGGTAACTTCGCCACAAGCCTTCGAAGGATTGCGTCTTGCAAATCGCAAGCCTTGGAGAGTTGATGCCAACTTAGCTACCCCTGACCATAACGTGCCGACGACGGCTTTTAATAGTATAGAAGATATTGTTGATCCTATTTCTCGTCTTCAGGTGCAAACACTTAACCTTAACACGGAAGAGTTTGGGATTACCGAATTTGGAATTGGCGACATTCGTCAGGGAATAGTGCATGTTGTTGGCCCAGAGGAAGGAGCAACTTTGCCGGGAATGACGTTGGTGTGTGGTGATTCTCATACCGCAACTCATGGTGCGTTAGGGGCGTTAGCTCATGGAATAGGAACTTCGGAAGTTGAGCATGTTTTGGCTACCCAATGCCTAATTCAAAAGAAAATGAAGAATATGCTAGTGAAGGTAAATGGTCGGCTTTCTGCTGGTGTAACTCCTAAAGATGTAGTTTTAGCTATTATTGGCAAAATTGGCACAGCAGGGGGCAATGGTCATGCCATTGAGTTTGGTGGGCAGGTATTTCAAGATATGTCGGTTGAAGGGCGTATGACGGTATGTAATATGGCGATTGAGGCTGGTGCTCGTGTTGGTGTGGTGGCTGTGGATGAAAAAACTTTTGAGTATGTTAAGGGTCGTCCTTCTGCACCTAATGGAGAGAATTGGGAGGCAGCTGTTAGTAGTTGGCAAGATTTAAAGTCTGATCCTGATGCAGTATTTGATACCATTGTTGAGATGAATGGTGCTTTAATAGAGCCGCAAGTTTCTTGGGGAACATCGCCTGAGATGGTTGTTGATGTCAATGCTACCGTGCCTAATCCTGCTAATGAACCTGACGCGGTTAAAGCTGCTGGAATTCAGCGAGCATTAGATTATATGGGTCTACAAGCGGATATGAAGATTACTGATATTCCTGCTGACTATGTTTTTATTGGCTCTTGCACCAATTCAAGGATTGAAGATTTTCGTGCCGCAGCAAAAATTTTAAAAGGTCGTAAAGTAGCCTCTAGTGTTGAGCAGGCTTTAGCTGTTCCTGGATCTGGTTTGGTAAAAATGCAGGCGGAAAAAGAAGGTCTGGACCAGATTTTTATTGCGGCAGGTTTTGAATGGCGTAATCCTGGTTGTTCAATGTGTTTAGCTATGAATGATGATAAATTGCCAGATGGTAAGCATTGTGCCTCAACTTCAAATCGTAATTTTGAAGGACGACAAGGTGCAGGAGGACGTACTCACTTGGTTAGTCCAGAAATGGCAGCGGCGGCTGCCATTGCAGGTCATTTTGTAGATGTACGTACTATGTTAGGTAGTGAAGTGTAATGAATAAATTTACTCAATTGACTGCTATTGTTGCCCCAATAGATCGTGCTAATGTTGATACTGATGCCATTATTCCGAAACAGTTTTTAAAGTCAATTAAGCGTTCAGGTTTTGGTCCTAATTTATTTGATGAATGGCGTTATGAAGACGTAGGTCAACCAGGAATAGATAGTTCTAAGCGGCCGTTAAGAAAAGATTTTGTGCTAAATCAACCTCGTTATCAAGGGGCGAATATTTTATTAGCTCGTGATAATTTTGGCTGTGGATCAAGTCGAGAGCATGCTCCTTGGGCATTAGAAGGTTATGGTTTTAAATCGGTAATTGCGCCGAGTTTTGCAGATATATTTTTTAACAATTGTTTTAAAAATGGAATTTTACCAATTGTTTTGGATGAAAAAGTAGTTGACGGATTATTTAATGAGGTTTTTGCTAAGGAAGGTTATCAATTATTTATTGATTTGACAGAACAAACTATAACTAAGCCTGAAGGCGAAATTATTGCTTTTGAAGTGGATAAGTTTAGAAAGCATTGTTTGTTAAATGGCCTGGATGATATTGGCTTAACTTTACAGCATGCAGAAAAGATTAAATCTTTTGAAGAGATGCATAAATTAAAAAACCCTTGGTTGTTTGCAAAAGATTAAACCT
Source organism: uncultured Piscirickettsiaceae bacterium (assembly GCA_964601165.1). Classification (GTDB taxonomy): domain Bacteria; phylum Pseudomonadota; class Gammaproteobacteria; order Thiomicrospirales; family Thiomicrospiraceae; genus Thiosulfativibrio. Next base: position 62,041 of record CAZRMK010000001.1, read on the forward strand.
AAACCCTGCAAGTGATTGCACATATATAGCACAAGCTCTTGATTCATATAGCGAATTTTAATTCTTCGGCAATATCAATAAGTATTCCGCTAGAACTAAAATCACTCTATAAATAAACATCTTGCACTATGTATGCACAAACACTCGCAGGGTTCAGGTAAAAAATATAGAGAAATAAAAAATGACAAAACAAATATTAGTATTACCCGGCGACGGCATAGGGCCTGAAATTACCGTAGAAGCTGTTAAGGTTTTAGAAGCCTTAAAAATATCAGCAGGGTTAGATGTTGTCTTATCTGAAGACTTGGTGGGTGGTGCAGCCTATGATATTTATGGAGTGCCTTTGTCGGATGAAACTATGGCAAAAGCACAAGCTGCGGATGCAGTTTTATTAGGAGCGGTAGGCGGCTATAAGTGGGAGTCTTTGGATATTGCAGTTAGACCAGAAAAAGGTTTGTTACGGTTACGCTCTGAAATGCAGTTATTTGCCAATTTACGTCCAGCTTATTTATTTCCACAATTAGCCAATGCCTCTACTTTAAAGCCTGAAGTAGTCGCGGGATTAGACATTTTAATTGTACGCGAGTTAACTGGTGGTATTTATTTTGGTCAGCCTCGTGGCATTCGTACCTTAGATAATGGTGAGCGTCAGGGTTATAATACCTATGTTTATTCGGAGTCTGAAATTCGTCGTATTGGTCATGTAGCTTTTCAGGCGGCGATGAAACGTGATAAAAAATTAACCTCCGTTGATAAAGCAAATGTGCTTGAAGTAACAGAATTGTGGCGTGAGGTGATGGATGAGATTGCAACAGAATATCCGCAAGTTGAGCTAAAGCATATGTATGTTGATAATGCCGCTATGCAGTTAATACTTAACCCGAAGCAATTCGATATTATGGTAACAGGTAATATGTTTGGTGATATTTTGTCAGATGAAGCTGCTATGTTAACCGGTTCAATAGGCATGCTGGCATCAGCCTCTTTAGATGCTAATAACAAGGGCATGTATGAACCAAGTCATGGTTCTGCACCTGATATTGCAGGGCAAAATATTGCTAATCCTTTAGCAATAATTTTATCGGTGGCGATGATGCTGAGATATAGTTTAGGGCAGGAGGCTTTGGCGGTTAAAATTGAAACGGCAGTGGCATCGGTATTAGATCAAGGTTTGCGTACCAGTGATATTTGGTCGGCAGGTATGACTAAGGTTGGTACTGCAGAAATGGGAGATGCGGTCGTTGCCGCTTTGTAGAGGCTTGCTTTGAGTGAGAAATTATTTTAGTATCACCATTAGTGATGTACATGGTTCGAGAACCTACTCTTTTAAACAGTTCATTAAAAAGTTTATTAAATATTTAATTCTTTTTATATTGTTAGTATTGTTTGTCGGTGCTGCTACTATTTGGTGGCTAAATAAGCAGGCCTTGGAGCTTGAAAATAAACGGCAACAAGAGGAAATGCAGCATCAAAGCTCTTTGTTAGAGCATCAAAAAGCTTATATTTTGTTAGATAACAATAAGCGTGATTTACAGGCAGATTTAGATAATAAATTAAGAGAACTTGAGTTTTTAGATAGTACGCTTCAAGGCTTGGAGGAATTACTGGGTCAAACCCCAAGAGAAGCACTGCCCCTAGAAGAGCGAGTTAAAATGGTACAGCTTTCCACAATAGAAAAATCGCTGGCTTTTGATCTTATTCCTAGTGGCTTTCCGGTAACAGATGTAAAAAGCAAGTCTAGTGGTTTTGGTTATCGAATTCACCCAATTGATAAGGTTAGGAGGTTTCATCACGGGTTAGATTTTCGTGGCAAAATAGGAACTCCAGTGTTTTCAACCGCTGATGGGGTGGTTGAATATGCCGGTTACAACAAAGGTAGTGGTTTTGGGAATATGGTTATTGTCACTCATGCTAATGGTTTTAGAACTCTTTATGCACATTTGAATAAAGTTTTGGTTACCAGGGGGCAAGTGGTTACCAAAGGCATGAAAGTTGGTGAACTTGGTAATACGGGAAGGTCAACAGGACCTCATTTGCATTATGAAATAATATTTTTAGGGCGAAAGCTTGACCCAAAACCTTTTGTGTATTGGGATTTTGATAATTATGAAGCTATTTTTACTGAAGTTAAGGGGATTCCATGGGCATCTTTAATGCAAAGAATAAGAAACCACGTCCAGAAGGTGGAAGAACAATTATTGCCTCTGGCTGTAAAATCAGCGGAGAATTCGCCGAGCTAAACGGCGTTTTACATGTTGACGGTCATCTAGAAGGTGTGATTGAATCAGAGTTTGATATTTCTATTGGTGAATCTGGATTAGTTTCTGGTTTGATAAAAGCTGATAATATTGTAGTTAGTGGTGCTTTGGAAGGTAAAATTATTTGTCAATCTATTGAGGTATTATCTACAGGAAAAGTGGTAGGAGAGGTCATTTCTGGAGAGATGAAAATTGAATCTGGTGGACGCTTTATTGGTGAAAGCAAAGAATTAACGGAAGAAGGTTTAATTGTAAGCTTTCCTGAAGAAGAGTTGTTGGAACATAAAGCTGAAGTTGAAGAAATAGTTTTAGAGGATAAAAGGTAAAAGATGTCTAAATTATATGATATTGCTGTAGTTGGAGCAACGGGTGCGGTTGGAGAAACTATTTTAAAGGTATTAGAAGAGCGTAATTTTCCAGTAGGAAAATTATATCTGTTAGCCAGCAGTCGTTCTGCGGGTAAGAGAGTAGAGTTTAATGGCAAGTGGTTGGTGGTTGAGGATTTAGAAACTTTTGATTTCTCTCAAGTCCAAATTGGATTGTTTTCTCCAGGAGCAAATATTTCTAAGATTTATGCCCCTAAAGCAGCTGAGGCAGGTTGCGTGGTGATCGATAATACTTCTGAATTTCGTTATGATGACGATATCCCTTTAGTGGTTCCAGAGGTTAATCCAGCAGCCGTTGCTGATTATAAAAATAGAGGCATTATTTCTAACCCCAATTGCTCAACTATTCAAATGTTGGTAGCTCTCAAACCTATTTATGATGCGGTGGGTATTAAGCGGGTGAATGTTGCAACTTATCAAGCGGTATCAGGAACTGGCAAAGAAGCTATTACTGAATTGGTTACTCAAACTGCTAGTCTTTTAAATATGAAGCCGGTTGAGATCAAGGTTTACCCTAAACAAATTGCCTTTAACTGTATTCCCCAAATAGATGTCTTTATGGACAATGGCTACACCAAAGAAGAAATGAAAATGGTGTGGGAGACGAAAAAGATTATGGGAGATGATGCTATTTTAGTTAATCCAACAGCGGTTCGTGTGCCAGTATTTTATGGTCATAGTGAGGCATTACATATTGAAACTGATCGAAAAATAACCGCTGCCGAAACTAAAGCTTTAATGGAGAAGACTGCTGGTATTGTACTGATCGATGAGCAGGTTGACGGTGGTTATCCAACCGCAGTTAGTGATGCAGTAAATACTGACCCAGTTTATGTAGGGCGAATTCGTGAAGATATTTCAACCGAAAATGGTATTAATATGTGGGTAGTTGCGGATAATGTTCGCAAAGGAGCGGCAACTAATACGGTTCAAATTGCGGAACTACTCATTAAGGATTATTTGTAGTTGAATTATTTAGAATCTACGTTATGCAAAAAATTGTTTTAGGCATAGAGTATCAAGGTACTCATTATTGTGGCTGGCAGTTTCAAGATCACTGTGATTCGGTACAACAAAACTTGCAGAAAGCTTTAAGCTTTGTTGCTAATGAAGAGGTTAGTTTGTTTTGTGCGGGTCGCACCGATAGTGCAGTTCATGCCGTGGGGCAGGTGGTGCATTTTGAAACCCTTGCTACTCGACCTGATAGGGCTTGGACAGAAGGAGTGAATACTAAGTTGCCACGAGATATTCGTGTGATATGGGTAAAAAAGTTAGCGGATGATTTTCATGCTAGATTTTCGGCCATTGCTCGTCAGTATCGTTATGTAATTTTTAATCGTTCGGTTCACTCAGCGGTGCTGGCTAGCCGAGTTACTTGGATTGCTAAACCTTTAGATGAGGTTAAAATGCATGCATCTGCTCAAGCGTTGTTAGGGCAACAAGATTTTTCTTCATTTAGAGCCTCTGGTTGCCAAGCGAAACATGCTAATCGAGAAGTTCAGCATGTTTCTGTAACTCGTCGGGGAGATTTTGTGTTTTTAGACTTACAAGCCAATGCTTTTTTACACCATATGGTTAGAAATATTGCAGGTTCTTTAATAGCTGTGGGTAGGGGCGAGCAGTCAGTAAATTATATGCAAGAGTTATTAGCTCTAAAAGATCGGCAAAAGGCAGGAGTTACGGCACCTGCGGCAGGCTTATATTTTGTTAATGCTATTTATCCTGATAAATGGAATATTCCACGAGTACCTGTTAATGAGATTTTGTGGGGATGATAGCAAACCAACGTACTCGGGTTAAAATTTGTGGTATTACTAATACGGGCGATGCTATTGCTGCTGTTAATGCTGGTGCAGATGCTTTGGGTTTGGTGTTTTATCCACCGAGCCCGCGTTATGTAGAAATAGAACAGGCACAATTTATTGTTAGTAAATTACCTGCTTTTGTTACTACTACTGCCCTGTTTGTTAACCCTCAGGTAGAGTTTGTAAAACAGGTTATTGGTGATGTCAAAGTTGATTTGCTTCAATTTCATGGCGATGAAACACCTGAATTTTGTCAGCAATTTGATCGCCCTTATATTAAGGCGGTTCGGATGCAAGAGAATACAGACTTAATAGCGTTAAGTCAGACCTACTTTTCTGCTCAGAGTTTGTTATTAGATACCTATAAAAAAGGCATTCCTGGTGGTACAGGAGAGTCTTTTAATTGGCAATGGTTAACTAAGTTTGATGGAAAAGTTGCTAAGTCTATTATTCTTGCTGGTGGATTAACTGCAAATAATGTGTCGCAAGCGATTGAAAAAGTGCAACCGTGGGCAGTTGATGTGAGTGGTGGTGTAGAGAGTATGCCTGGCAAAAAAGATGAACAGGCTATGTTAGAATTTATAAAAAATGTAAATGGTGCAACCTAAATCCTGCAACCTAAAAGTAGAGAGCTAAATGTCTATTGATTATTCACAATTCCCTGATAAGCAGGGGCACTTTGGTATTTACGGCGGTATTTTTGCTCCAGAAACCTTAATGGCAGCTCTTGAAGAGCTTAATGTTCAGTATGAAAGTGTCAAAAATGATCCTCAGTTTTTAGATGAATTAACTCAAGATTTTCAGGACTATGTCGGTCGTCCTTCGCCTTTATATTATGCCAAGCGTTGGTCTGAATCTTTAGGGGGCGCTAAAATTTACCTGAAACGGGAAGATTTAAATCATACTGGTGCTCATAAAATCAACAACACTATTGGGCAGGCGTTATTGGCAAAACGCTTAGGTAAAACTCGGATTATTGCTGAAACAGGAGCAGGGCAACATGGCGTTGCCAGTGCAACGGTTGCGGCTCGTTTAGGTTTGGAATGCGTGGTTTATATGGGGGCGGAAGACGTGGTTAGGCAAGCCCCTAATGTGGCACGAATGAAAATGCTAGGTGCTAGTGTGATTGCAGTTGAGTCAGGTACGAAAACTCTTAAAGATGCCTTGAATGAAGCGATGCGTGATTGGGTAACCAATGTTGACGATACCTTCTATATTATTGGCACAGTCGCAGGGCCCCACCCTTATCCTGCAATGGTGCGTGATTTTCAAGCGATTATAGGTCGTGAAGCCAAGCAACAAATTTTAGTAAAAGAAAAAAAACTACCTGATGTTTTGATTGCTTGTGTTGGAGGAGGTTCTAATGCAATTGGATTGTTTTATGATTTTTTGTCTGATGAAGAGATCGTTATGTATGGCGTTGAAGCCGGCGGTTATGGTTTAGAAACAGGACAGCATGCCGCGCCTCTTTGTGAAGGCAAACCTGGAGTTTTACATGGTAATAGAACCTATTTAATGCAAGATGAAAATGGTCAAATTATTGGTACTCATTCTATTTCAGCAGGTTTAGATTATCCTGGAGTGGGGCCTGAGCATTCGTGGCTAAAAGATATTGGCAGGGTTCAATATGTTGCCATTAATGATGATGAAGCTTTGCAGGGCTTTCGGGATTTAACTAGGTATGAAGGTATTATTCCCGCCTTGGAATCAAGCCATGCGATTGCTTATGCCACCAAACTTGCACCAACCATGAGCAAAGATCAAGTTATTATCGTTAACTTGTCGGGTAGGGGTGATAAAGATATGGATACTCTTGCCAAAATCGAAGGCTTTGAGTTTTAAATGGAGACGGTGATGAGCGGTAGAGTACAGCAGACATTACAAAATTTAAAAACACAAGGTAAAACGGCGTTAGTTCCTTATATCACCGCAGGTGACCCTCAGCCAGATATGACGGTTAAATTGATGCATCTGTTGGTTGAAAAAGGCGCAGATATGCTTGAACTGGGTGTGCCGTTTTCTGATCCCATGGCAGATGGTCCGGTGATTCAAAAAGCTGTTGAAAGAGCTTTAAAGTATCAAGTAAGTTTGCTGGATGTGTTAAGTTATGTTGTTAAATTCAGAGAAACCGATCAAGCTACTCCTGTAATTTTAATGGGATATTTAAACCCTATTGAGGCGAAAGGCTTTGAAGTGTTTGCCGAAAAAGCTAAATTGGCAGGTGTTGACGGGGTCTTAACCGTTGATATGCCGCCAGAAGAAACCGCAGGTTATTTGCCTGCGTTGCAATCACAAGAACTCGATAGAGTGTTTTTAGTTTCACCAACCACTCCTGATAGTCGTTTGATGGCAGTAAACCAGCAAGGTAGTGGTTTTGTTTATTATGTTTCTTTAAAAGGGGTAACGGGATCTAAGGCTTTAGATTTAGATGATGTTAGGTTGCATGTTACAAATTTAAGGTCTAAAACAAGCCTGCCTATTGGTATCGGTTTTGGGATAAAAGATGCTGAAACAGCTTATCAAATGGCAAAAATAGGCGATGCGATTATTGTGGGTTCTGTTTTGGTGAGTTTAATTGAACAAAACGCTGAGTTAGGTTATTTGGCGATAGAAAAATCTATTTCTGATAAGATGCAGGTGTTTCGCACGGCAATAGATAAAGCTGATGCAGAGGATGTAACCTAAATCATGCAAGTGCTTGCACACATCTGACGTAAGCTATTAATTCGTATAGCAAATTTTAATTCTTCGGGAATATCAATAAGTATTCCATTTGAATGAACATTGCTCTACAAATCAATATGTTACGCCATATATGCACAACCACTTGCAGGATTTAGGTGTAAGTATTATGCGGAGAAAAAAATGAATTGGTTTGAAAAAATTTTACCGAGTATTAAGCAGGTAACAGAACGAAAAAACTCGGTTCCTGAAGGGTTATGGACTAAATGCCTTAAATGTGAAGAGACCTTGTATCGCTCAGAAGTGGTTCGTAATCAAGAGGTCTGTCCAAAATGTGATCATCACATGCGTTTAGGAGGGAGAACCCGTTTATTAGCTTTTTTAGATGAAGGTTCCAGTAAAGAAATTTCAGCTGAACTTTTACCTGTTGATAGGTTAAAATTTAAAGATGTTAAATCCTATAAAAGTAGAATATCTCAATCACAAAAAGCAACTGGTGAAAAAGATTCTTTTATAACCATGTTAGGGACGATTGACGGTCTTGATATTGTAGCGGGAGCCTTTGAATTTAAATTCATGGGTGGCTCAATGGGTTCGGTGATGGGAGAGAAATTTGTGCGAGGCGTGAATCAAGCCATAGAATTGAATTGCCCTTTTATTGTTTTTTCATCTAGTGGTGGAGCGAGAATGCAAGAGGCATTATTTTCACTGATGCAAATGGCAAAAACTTCCGCTGCACTAGGACGGTTACGTGCAAAAGCACTGCCTTTTATTTCGGTTTTAACCGATCCAACCATGGGAGGTGTTTCTGCAAGTTTTGCTATGTTAGGTGATGTTAATATTGCTGAGCCTAAAGCTTTAATTGGTTTTGCAGGCCCTAGAGTGATTGAACAAACGGTTCGAGAAACACTACCTGAAGGCTTCCAAAGAAGTGAGTTTTTATTAGACCACGGTGCCATAGATATGATTTTACACCGTCACCAACTAACTTCAGAACTCGCTTCTATTTGTCGTATGTTGCTTAAAAAGCCTCTGGTTAAAGATGTTGAACCTTGTGAGGCCTCTAAACAAGAAGAGTCAGTATCAGAGACCTCTTAAAAAAGCTCTTAATTTTTTTAAAAACCAGAGACCTTTGCACGAGTTAGTCACGAGAATAAAATGAGATAGAATTTTGCAGGTTTTAGTCAAAAAACAAGCTTAATAGCTAGCTATTGAGCGTTTTTTTGACTGAAAGATGCGGAATTATAGTCATTTTAATCCGTGAATAACCTCGTGCAAAGGTCTCAACTAGATGTAAAACTTGTGAAACCAAATCAGAATACAACCTTGACTATATGGCTTGATTGGCTATTAGCTTTACACGCTCAAGAAATTGACTTAGGGCTTGATCGCGTTAAGTTGGTCGCACAAGCTATGGATCTATTAAGCCCAAAAGTAACAGTTATTTCAGTCGCTGGAACTAATGGCAAGGGCTCAAGCGTTGCCATGTTAGATGCTATATATCGTGCAGCGGGCTATCAAGTGGCGGCATATACTTCTCCGCATTTATTGCGTTTTAATGAGCGTATTCAAGTCGATGGACAGCCAGTGTCAGATCAGCAAATTGTTAATGCTTTTTGTGAGATTGAGATGGCTCGAGGTAACACCAAATTAACTTATTTTGAGTTTGCAACCCTAGCGGCTTTAGCCATTTTTCGACAAACTCCTTTGGATGTAATTATTCTTGAAGTAGGTTTAGGCGGGCGACTAGATGCGGTTAATATTATTGATGCAGATTTAGCATTAATTACTGCCATTGATATTGATCATGTTGAATGGTTAGGCAATGATATTAATCAAATTGCTTTAGAAAAAGCTGGCATTATGAGAACAGGGCATCGTGCAATTTGTTCTGATCCCAATGTTCCTTATACTTTAATCAATCATGCTAAAAAATATGATATTCCTTTAAAGCGACTAGGAAAAGATTTTGAGTGGAGACCTGAAAACCCAAAAAATATTAAAAATTACCAGGCGTGGTCATTTCAGCAGGAAGATTTTCATTTAAAGAATTTACCCTTGCCTGCTTTAAAAGGGCGTTTTCAGTTACAAAATGCGGCGGGAGTAATTGCCACTATTTTAAGTTTAACACCTGAATTACCTGTATCAGAAACACAAATCTCTCAAGGACTGAAAGTGGCTAGCAATCCTGGTCGTTTACAGGCTTTAGTTGTTGAAGAACAGAATTGGTTGCTGGATGTTGCTCATAATCCTCATTCGGCAAGGGTTTTAGCTGAATATTTACAGCAACAAACTCAGGCTTTTGAGTGTGCAATATTTTCTGTTCTGGAAGATAAGGATTCTTTGCCGATGGTCAAGTCAATTGCTCCTTATGTTAAATATTGGATGGTTGCCGATTTAAATATTCCCCGTTCTTTGTCTACAGAGCAACTATCTAAGCTTTTAGAGTCAGCAGGGGTTGAAGCAAGTAATATTATGGTTTTTGATTCTATTCAATCCGCAACGAGACAAGCATTAAAAGATGATGTTCAGTCTGTTTTAGCTTGGGGGTCTTTCTTTACTGTTTCTCAAGTGATGGCAGGTTTAGATGTCTAGTTTAAATGCAGAAATCGTTTTAGAGCAAGGTCAGTACCGCTTGATTGGGGCGATTGTTTGGTTGGCTTTATTGGTGATTATTGTGCCTATTTGGTACAACAATCCGGTTAATTTTGAGCCAGAAAATTTTGTAAAGATTCAGCAAACTGAAACCGCTGTTGTGAATCGTGTTTTTACCCTGCCAGAGCATGCTTTGACTAATAAAGATAAACTGGATCGCACACAAGAAATTACCAATGAAGCAGATGTATTAGAAGGTTTTTTAGAAATACCAATTTCTCAGCCAGAATTAGCTAAAAAATCAATTCCTCAAGCCACTGAAAATATTGCAGCTACAGAAATTAATGCTCCCGTTTGGATTATTCGTTTAATTGCTTATAGAGACAGAGAAACCGCAGAGGCATTAGTCTCGCGTTTAAAATATGACTATGCAGTTTCTATTCGCTATTTCCCAAATACCAGCCATTATTCGGTACGAGTAGGGCCTTATAAGTCTGAAGCAGTGGCAAGAAACATTCAAGAAGAATTAGATCGTTTATTACGGGTTAATTCAGAGTTAGTTAAAATAGAAAATCCTTCAAAATCGGAGAGTTAGACCATGTGTGGAATTGTTGGGATTGTTGCCAATACCCCTGTAAACCAAGAGATTTATGATGCATTAACGGTATTGCAACATAGAGGACAAGATGCTGCGGGAATTGTCACCTGTGAACAAGGTCGCCTATATCAAAGAAAAAATAACGGCATGGTGAAAGACGTTTTCAGAACCCGCCATATGCGAGATTTACATGGTAACGTGGGTATAGGGCATGTTCGCTATCCAACCGCAGGTTCATCTTCTAGTGCAGAAGCACAACCTTTTTATGTCAATTCTCCTTACGGTATCGTAATGGGTCACAATGGTAACTTAACCAATGCAGATGAGTTGAGTAAAGAATTATATGAACAAGATTTGCGTCATTTAAATACCAGTTCAGATTCTGAGGTTTTGCTAAATATTTTTGCTCATGAATTGATGCAACAGAAAAAATTATTTATTGATCCCGAGGATGTTTTTAGTGCGATTCGCCGTGTTCATAAGCGAATAAAAGGTGGATATGCGGCAGTTGGAATCATCACAAATATTGGTTTATTTGCCTTTAGAGACCCTTTTGCACTGCGCCCAGTAGTGGTTGGTAAGCGGGTGACCGAACAAGGGGTTGATTATATGGTGGCTTCTGAATCGGTTGCTTTGCAATCATCTGGCTATGAACTGATGCAAGATTTGGCACCGGGGGAAGCCGTGGTCATTACTAATGAAGGAAATATCTATTTTAAACAGTGTTCTGACAAGTCACAATTAACGCCTTGTATTTTTGAATATGTTTATTTTGCTCGCCCAGACTCTTTGCTAGACGGAGTTTCGGTTTATAAATCTCGTTTAAGAATGGGAGAAAAGCTCGCCAATAAAATTTTAAGAGAGTGGCAAGATAATGATATTGATGTGGTTATGCCAATTCCAGATACCAGTCGTACCTCTGCTTTAGAGCTCGCGAGGATTCTAAAAAAACCTTATAGAGAAGGTTTTATCAAAAATCGCTACATAGGACGTACTTTTATTATGCCGGGGCAAGCTGTACGTAAGAAGTCGGTACGCCAAAAGCTTAATGCGGTGCCGTTAGAATTTGAAGGTAAAAATGTTTTACTGGTAGATGACTCCATTGTTCGCGGCACAACATCGGGAGAGATTGTGCAAATGGCTCGCGATGCAGGGGCAAAAAATGTTTATTTTGCTTCAGCAGCCCCAGCGGTTCGTCATCCCTATGTTTATGGAATTGATATGCCAACAGCCACAGAATTGGTGGCTCATAACCGCAATACAGCAGAAATTGCTGCTTATATTGGGGCAGATAAGTTGCTATACCAAGACTTAGATGATTTGGTTGACGCAGTGAAGGTTGGCAATAAAAATATTAAAAAATTTGATACCTCTTGCTTTAGTGGTGATTACATTACTGGTGATATTACAGAAGAATACCTAGATTCATTGACTAAAAAGCGTAATGATGCCGCACAGGCTTCTAAGAAAGCTTTAGGTGAAGAATCAGTAGGGATTTATAATGGCGATTCAGATTAGAGAGATTACATAAATGAGTAAAGATTACGATATTGAAACTTTAGCGATCAGACATGGTTATACACAAACAGCAGAACTAGAAAATAGTGAAGCAATCTTTCCAACTTCTAGTTTTGCTTTTAAATCAGCTAAACAGGCAGCGGATCGTTTTAGTGGCGAAGAAAAGGGTAATGTATATTCGCGTTTTACCAATCCCACGGTGCGAGCATTTGAAAATAGGTTAGCGGCAATGGAAGGAGGGGAGGCTTGTGTTGCCACTGCTTCTGGAATGTCAGCAATTTTGTCAACCTTTATGTCATTGCTAAAGGCGGGGGATCATATTGTTTCGTCGCAAAGTATATTTGGTACTACCAAAGTACTGTTTACTAAATATTTAGCAAATTTTGGGGTTGAAACCACCTTTGTATCACAAACGGATTTAAAAACTTGGCAAGAAGCAATTCAACCAAATACCAAAGCTTTGTTTTTAGAGAGTCCTTCTAATCCCTTAACAGAAATTGCCGATATAGCCGCACTAGCCACACTATCACAACAACATAATGTTTTGTTAATAGTGGATAATTGTTTTTGTACCCCAGTTTTACAGCAGCCTTTAAAGTTAGGAGCTGATATTGTCATTCATTCGGCAACTAAATTTTTAGATGGGCAAGGCCGTGGTATTGGTGGGGCGGTGGTGGGCTCTAATGACTTGGTAGAAGAGCATGTAGGAGCATTTATGCGTACGGCAGGGCCTACGATGAGCCCGTTTAATGCTTGGATATTTTTAAAAGGTTTGGAAACCTTGTCGATTCGGATGGAAGCACATTGCCAACGCGCGCAATCTTTAGCTGAATGGTTAGAAAATCATCCTGCGGTAGAAAAAGTATTTTTTCCCGGGCTTAAATCTCATCCTGATTATGCCTTAATGAAAAAGCAACAAAAAGCAGCGGGAGGTTTAATTAGCTTTCGGGTAAAAGGTTCACAAGCGGATGCTTGGCAAGTGGTCGATCAAACCAGAATGCTATCTATTACCGCTAACTTAGGTGATGTTAAAACCAGTATCACCCATCCTGCCACCACAACTCATAGTAAGGTTTCATTAGAAGATAGATTAAGATCTGGTATTACCGAGAATTTATTAAGAATTTCGGTGGGTCTAGAGTCACTGGAAGATATTAAGCAAGACTTAGAAAGAGGATTGTCTCAGATTAAGTCTGCCTGATTTAAGAATTTAGGGTTTAGACTAACTGGGTTTAGGCTAATCCCTAATCCGCAAGTAGAAATCATGATTGTTGCACAAGCCCTTGATGCACCTAGCAAAGTTTAAAAAATCTTTATCACCAATTAGGTGACGGCAGTTTTTTGAAATTCACTATGCACATCAATTGCTTGCACACTAACCTATGATTCTACTTGCGGATTAGGGCTAATGGTTTAGATTACTTAGGTAATTGGATTTCAGTTTGAGGGTTAGCTCTAAAAATAACACAGACCTTGCCTATGCTTTGAACCAGCTGAGAATGGGTTTGTGAAATAATACTATTAATAATTTCTTGGCGTTCACTACTATCACCTGCTGAAATTCTTATCTTTAATAGCTCGTGATATTCTAAAGAGCTTTCAAGCTCTTCCATTAAGCTCTCGCTCAGACCTTTATTGCCAATGGTCACGACAGGGTTGATGCCATGAGCCATTCCTCGTAAAAATTTTATTTGCGCATTAGTAAGTTTTTTAGAGTTTAACATTGAATTTCCAAATTTTGAGACTATATAAAGAATTGTACCTAAATCCTGCCAGTGATTGTGCATATATAGCGTGAGATATTAATTTGTAGATTAATTTTAATTTAAGCGGAATACTTATTGATATTCCCGAAAAATTAAAATTTGCTATACGGCTTAATAGCTTACGCTATATGTGTGCAATCACTGGCAGGATTTAGGTTGTATCCTACTAGGAAAATATGCATGGCGAGAAGTAAATCAAGTGCAACTTGGTTAAAAGAACATTTTGATGATTATTATGTCAATAAAGCCAAGCAAGAAGGTTATCGCTCTCGAGCCATTTATAAGCTGCAAGAAATAGATGATAAAGATCATCTTTTTAAGCAAGGAATGGTGGTTATAGATTTAGGAGCTGCTCCGGGTGGTTGGTCGCAGTGGGCAGCCACTAAAGTCGGGGTGCGGGGTGAAGTGTTTGCCTTAGATATTTTGCCAGTGGAACCCTTTGCAGGGGTGAGCTTTATTCAAGGAGATTTTCAAGAAGAAGAAGTTTATCAACAATTGGTGGACTCTTTAAATGGTCGCAATGTGGATTTGGTTATGTCGGATATGGCTCCTAATATGAGTGGTAATAAAGGCATTGATATTCCTAAAGCTATGTATCTGGTAGAACTTTCTGTCGATTTAGCGGATCAGGTCTTAAGGGCTGGAGGTAATTTATTAATGAAAGTCTTTCAAGGGGAAGGCTATGACCTTCTTATTAAGAATTTACGCAGAAAATATCAAGTGGTTGTAACTAGAAAACCAAAAGCTTCTCGACCACGCAGTAAAGAAGTTTATTTGTTGGCAAAGGGTAAAACCTAAATCCTGCAAAAATTTGCAGGCATGCAATGCAATCTATTGATTTGTATGGTGGATTTTAATTATTTGAGAATATCAGTAAGTATTCCTCTATAATTTAAGATAATTCTACAGATTCTATATGCACAACCACTTGCAGGATATGGGTAAGAAAATACTCTTTTTTTTCAGAAAGTTTCATGATTTGTTAAATGTTTGAGTGTGAAGTATGTAATTATTTTGTCTATAATTATGATAAAGTGACCAGCTAAAAAATTTTAAAACTTAGAAGACTTTTGGGTAAAGGTCTTCGACGGAATCTTTTTTTTATTTCCAATTTTGTTCCCAAAGGGGCTTTAATGAAAAATGATATGTTAAAAAACATCTTGGTTTGGACGGTAGCTGCCATTGTTATGATGTCTATTTTTAACCATTTTGGTCAGCAGCAGCAGGCGGCTAGAGACGTTCCTCTTGCTTATTCTGATTTTATTGATAAAGTGCGAGCGGGTAGCGTCAGCCAAGTGTCAATTGAGGGGCAAACAATTCGTGGTGTTTTTACTGATGGGATAGCGTTTACGACGTTTAACCCTGGTGATCCAGGTTTAATGGGCGATTTGCTGAATAATCGGGTGGTGGTAACAGGTCAGCCCCCCGAGAGACAAGGTTTGTTGATGCAGATTTTTATCTCATGGTTCCCTATGTTGCTATTAATTGGGGTGTGGATATTTTTTATGCGCTCAATGGGCGGTGGCATGGGTGGTAAAGGCGGACCTATGTCTTTCGGAAAGTCAAAAGCAAAAATGTTGACGGAAGGTCAGGTTAAAGTGACCTTGGATGATGTTGCGGGAGCAGATGAGGCGAAGCAAGAAGTCGGTGAAGTGGTCGATTTTTTAAAAGATCCTGAAAAATATCAAAATTTAGGCGGTAGCATTCCACGAGGGGTTTTAATGGTAGGTCCTCCAGGGACTGGTAAAACCTTATTAGCAAAAGCCATTGCTGGCGAAGCGAAAGTGCCTTTCTTTAGTATTTCTGGTTCTGATTTTGTTGAAATGTTTGTCGGAGTGGGAGCATCACGGGTACGTGATATGTTTGAACAGGCAAAAGCGAATGCTCCTTGCATTATTTTTATTGATGAAATTGATGCTGTTGGTCGTAGTCGAGGTACTGGTATGGCTGGCGGTAATGACGAGCGTGAGCAAACCCTGAATCAACTACTGGTTGAAATGGATGGTTTCGATGGTCATGAAGGAGTTATCATTATTGCGGCAACTAACCGTGCTGATGTGTTAGATCCAGCTTTATTACGTCCAGGTCGTTTCGATCGTCAGGTCACTGTCGGTTTGCCTGATATCCGTGGTCGTGAGCAGATTTTAAAAGTTCATATGCGTAAAGTACCCTTGTCGGAAGATGTTCAGCCAGCTTATATTGCTCGGGGAACTCCTGGGTTTTCGGGAGCTGATTTAGCAAACTTAGTCAATGAGGCCGCTCTATTTGCAGCTCGTAACAATGATAAAATTGTGACCCAATCCCATTTTGAAAAAGCTAAAGATAAGATTTTGATGGGAGTCGAGCGTAAATCAATGGTGATGAATGAGGATGAAAAGAAATTAACTGCTTATCATGAAGCAGGACATGCCATTGTCGGTTGTCTTGTTCCTGAGCATGATCCAGTTTATAAGGTCAGTATTATGCCACGAGGCCGTGCCTTAGGTGTGACTATGTATTTACCTGAAGAAGATGTTTATAGTTTTTCTAAACGCAAATTAGAAAGTCAGTTGTCAAGCTTATATGGAGGTCGTGTTGCCGAAGAAATCGTGTTTGGTGCTGATGCGGTGACAACAGGTGCTAGTAACGATATTATGCGTGCCACTCAGATAGCTCGTAACATGGTTACTAAATGGGGGCTATCTGATCATTTAGGTCCTTTAATGTATGAAGATGAAGATAATGGCAGTTTCTTAGGCTCCACGCGTAATGCCAATGTTTCAGAAGAGATTTCAAAGCAAATTGATGTCGAGATGCGTAAGTTTATCGACAATAATTATAAAAGAGCGCAAAAAATCCTTGAAGATAACATCGATATATTACATGCTATGTCTGAAGCCTTATTGAAATATGAGACGATTGATGCCGCACAGGTTAAAAACTTAATGGCAAGAAAAGAGCCAGGAGAGCCAAAGGAGTGGAGTGAAATAAATCGCTCTGATTCAGATGATATGAAGACAGAGAACAAGGATGTCGACTCAGAGGCGACGACAAATGGTGAGGTTAATAGTGAAAAACCTAAAAAAGAAGATTCTACTAAAGAAGATTTAGATTCGGCAGAGCCTACTGTACACTAGTTTATTAATTTAGAGGCTTTTTAAGTGTCTCCTTAAGGAAGCACTGAATAACTAACGTGAATTCTGGCAACGCCAAGTTTTCGTCTTCAAGGCATTATTTTGCAGTAATAGCCAGCTACTACAATAAATGATAACGCAGAAGTCGGAAATTTGGATAATCCCCTGCGGGTGGGGCTTCTAGCCAGCCACTTCGTCGTTATGTTTTTTGATAATGGAATAACCATTACCTGCAAAACATGCCTAGAATTGACTAGCTAGAAGACCCACAGAATTTCACGTTAGTTATTCAG
>CAZRMK010000002.1:0-53175 GCA_964601165.1 uncultured Piscirickettsiaceae bacterium
CAAGATTCACTAAAAATTACAAATCTGAATTTACAGAACAAACTTTACACTACCACGCCAATTAAATGTCCGCTGACCATGTCATAAACCACTGTCATGTAATCATGGCCTTTGGCTCTAGCTACTTCATCTACTCCAATATAAGTTAAGTCCTTGAGTTGCTCTGGCTCAAGATTTGGTAGGTGTGTTTTTAGCCAGAATCTGTCAATGTTTTTGACGCTCTCCCAGCGTAAGTCAAGATGTTTGGAAACGGTCTTGATGCTCATATGACGACACATTCCACTACACACAACCAAATTTAAACATGGGAAAGATAAAAGCAAATGTCGTAGCTCTGCCCCCTCTCCCCGAACAAAAAGCCATCGTAGCCAAAGTTGAAAAACTGTTTGCTATTTGCGATCAACTGGAAAACCAAGTAGACCAAAACCAACGCCATGCCGAAAAATTGATGCAATCGGTGCTAAAAGAAGCCTTTGAGCAAAGTAGCAAGTAAGTGGAATAGTTGAGGTGATTTAGGTGTGATTTATAACGGAAATTAAAGTTCCTTATTTAAAAAATTATTGTTATGATAAAAGACTTGAATTTTATAAAAAAGTTCACTTTGTTTCACTTAAAATCTAGTCATAAAAAGCTGGAATTAAATGCATGGGGTTAAAAGATTAAAATGTTTTTTAAAATGTTATTAGCTAGTATTTTGTTGTTTGTGTCATCTTTTGTAATGGCTTTAAATATTGTGGCGACAGTGCCTCCTCTTGCGAGCATGGTTAATCCTTTACTGGATAAAGACGACAATCTAACCACTTTGTTAACTCCAGGACATACGCCACACGGGTTTCAGTTAAAGCCTTCGCATATGTTGGCTTTAGAGCGAGCAGATATTATTTTAACGGTTGGAACAGGCGTGGATGCTTGGGCATCTAAGGCGTTAGAAAGATGGCCTGAAAAAGTTATTTCAATGGTTGATTTACCAGGATTGGTGAAGTTGGAAATGCGAAGTCAAGCAGATTGGAGAATTAATTTAATATCTGATGATGAAGAGGGCCATGGTCATAAGCACAGCCATAAACATGGACATAAGCACTCTCATGCTGGACACTCTAACCTAGATCCTCATATTTGGTTGTCACCTGATAATGCCCGCCTAATGATTGAATCTTTTGCTCAAGTTTATTCAAAAACTATTAGTGCTAATTCTGAAAAAGTTGCATTTGATTCAAGAGTTCAACAGTTTTTGTCAGATTTAGAAAAAGTTGATTTGAATATTAAGCAGCAATTATCCCCCATATCTGATCGTGCTTTTATTGTATTGCATGATGCTTTTCAGTATTTTCAATTACACTATAACTTAAATGGCGTAGGCGCGATTCAAATTAGTCCTAAGCTTAAACCTAGTTTAAATAAACTGTTAAAAATACAAGATATTATGGCTGAAAAGAATGTGGTTTGTGTTTTTAAAGAACCTCAGCTTCCTTATAGGCAAGTAGAGCATTTAGTACGGGGTGTAGATGTAAGAGTGGGTTCACTAGATCCGCTTGGAGGACGTTCTGAAAATGTACGCCATGAGCGTTATGATGTGTTTATTCAAACTTTGGCTGATCAGTTTGAAGCTTGTTTAAAATAGTCGTGGTTAAAGAAGCCTGAATCCGTACCTTCATTACGGCACATAGCGCAAGCTCTTGTTTCCACAGCGGTTCAAAAAATACCCGCTTAACCTATGGGTGAAGCTAAGATTTTTTGATTCCACTGTGAAAACAATATCTTACACTCTGAATCCGCCCTGAAGGTACGGATTCAGGAAAAACTTAACTTCTCAAAACTTTCCAAAAGATTAGGTATCGACGTTTCTATAAAACCTAGATCCTGCAAGTGCTTGCAGATATCTAGCCTAAGCTATTAACCCGTATAGCAATTTTAAAATTCTCACCTATCACAATAAGGATAGGTTTGAATTTTAAAATTACTATACGAATCAATGTCTTAATCTGTATACGCACAATCACTTGCAGGATTTAGGTCTTAATTTCTTATAAAAAGGATAAAAAAATGTTTTTTAGAATGTTATTAGTCAGTATTTTATTGTTTATAGCGTCTCCTGCGATGGCATTGAATGTAGTGGTGACAATTCCACCTCTTGCGAGTATGGTCAACCCTTTACTGGATGAGGACGATAATATTACTACCTTGTTAACCCCAGGGAATATACCACATGGGTTTCAATTAAAGCCTTCTCATATGTTAGATTTAGAAAGGGCAGATATTATTTTAACGGTTGGAACGGGTGTGGATTCTTGGGCAGCTAAGGCATTAGAAAGGTGGCCTGAAAAAGTTATTTCAATGGTTGATTTGCCAGGCTTGGTAAAGTTGGAAATGCGAAGCCAAGCAGATTGGAGAATTAATTTAATATCGGATGAAGAAATAGGTAAAAAGCATAGCCATAAACATTCTCATGCTAGGCATTCACGCTTAGATCCTCATATTTGGTTGTCACCTGATAACGCCCGCTTAATGATTAAATCTTTTGCTGAAGTTTATTCAAAAACGATTATCTCTAATTATAAAAGGGTCGAATTTGATTCAAGGGTTCAACAGTTTTTGTCAGATTTAGAAAAAGTTGATTTAAATATTAAACAACAATTATCTCCAGTATCTGACCGTGCTTTTATTGTATTGCATGATGCTATTCAGTATTTTCAGTTGCATTATCAATTAAATGGAGTAGGGGCGATTCAGATTATTCCTGAGCTTAAACCTAGCTTAAATAATCTGTTAAAAATGCAAGATATTATGGTTGATAGGAAGGTGGTTTGTGTTTTTAAAAAGGTCCAGCTTCCTGACAATCAAGTGAATCATTTAGTACGGGGTCTAGATGTGCGTGTGGGTTCACTAGACCCACTTGGTGGACGTTCTGAAAATGTACGCGATGAACGTTATGATGTCTTTATTCAAGACTTGGCTAACCAGATTGAAGCTTGTTTAAAATAATCGTGGTTAATAAAGTCACTTTAATTGGTTTACCTGGCTGTGGAATATCAAGCCTTGAACCAACTTTGTTGGCAGAGTTAAAAAACTTAACTTCTCAAGACTTTCCAAAAGATCAGGTGTGGACGGTCATTAATATGGCGGAGAGGTTGCCTGATAATAACAATGATAATAATTGGTCAAGCAAGTATCTGTTGCAATGTTTAACCTATTCTAATGCCATTGTTTTTACCTTTGTTGAGCAAGCCTGCTTGGAAAAACAGACCAACTGGCAGGCTTGGATTAAGCAGTCTATTAAAATTTTAGAGCTGAATAATTTACCACGTTTAAGGTGGCTAAATGGGAAGTTTTCAAAAAACTGGTATCAAGGTTATCTCGAGCGAAAGGTTGCTTCTAAGCAGACTTTAAAAATTAATAATTTGCCAGCCCTGCCTGTTTTAGATAGTTTTTATTTTCCTATTTCTCGCCTTAATCTAGAACACTTATTTTTTAGTTTAGATGCTCTAAAGCATCATCAAGAATTTAATGTTGTTAGAGTGTCAGGGAAAGTTGAAGCAACAGAAAATTTGCCTCCAGTTGCGATTGAAGTGACAGCTGCAGAAATGAAAACCTACCCTCTTCGTCCGAAAGAGTCTTTAAATCACCAGCTTAAAATTCAGGGTGAGAATTTAAAATATATTATCTTGCAAGAAGTGGTTAATGCTTGTCTATTGCGTTGACCTTATGGACATTTAGATAATTTCCGACTAAAATAGTCAGGATTTAAATAATGGCTAGTAAATGATGTCTCAAATTACCCAATATCAAGAAATTAATGACCTTTTAATAAGCAAAGATAAGGCTTACAAAGAAGGTTTCGTTACTAATACTGTGGTTGAAACCTTTGAAAAAGGTCTAAACGAGTCGGTGGTTCGTGCAATTTCGGCGAAGAAAAATGAACCTCAGTGGATGCTGGATTTTCGTTTAAAAGCTTTTAAGCATTGGTTAACAATGGAAGAGCCACACTGGGCAAAAGTTAATTATGAACCTTTAGATTACCAAGATTACAGTTACTATTCTGCTCCAGAATGTGGCAGTTGTACCAGTGATTCTGATGCAGAAGACTCTGATTCAGAAGGAATTGATCCTGAAGTAGCTAAGGCTTTTGCAGCTTTAGGCGTGCCTATTTATGACGATGAGGATTCTCCCAATATTGCAGTTGATGCAATTTTTGATTCAATTTCTGTTTCTACCACTAAGCGTAAAGACTTATCTGAGCTAGGAATTATTTTTTGTTCTTTTTCAGAAGCCGTACAAGAATACCCAGAACTGGTTAAAAAATATATTGGCACAGTTGTGCCCTATCATGACAACTATTTTGCCGCTTTGAATTCAGCAGTAGCTTCTGATGGAACCTTTGTTTATATTCCTGAAAATGTTCGATGCCCGATTGATTTATCAACTTATTTTCGCATTAATGAGGAGAAGACAGGTCAGTTTGAGAGAACTATTTTAGTGGCAGATAAGGGGAGCTATGTTAGTTATTTAGAGGGCTGTTCTGCACCGGTTAGAGATAGCTATCAGTTACATGCAGCAGTGGTTGAAGTTATTGTGCTTGAAAATGCAGAAGTGAAATATTCCACTGTACAAAACTGGTACGCTGGCGATAAAGATGATAAAAGTACTAAAGGAGGAGGGATTTTAAACTTCGTCACTAAGCGCGGTATTTGCGAAGGTAAAAACTCAAAGTTATCTTGGACTCAAGCAGAAACAGGGTCGGCGATTACTTGGAAGTATCCAAGCTGTATTTTAAAGGGTGATAATTCTGTTGGAGAATTTTATTCTGTTGCTTT
Organism: uncultured Piscirickettsiaceae bacterium; assembly: GCA_964601165.1. GTDB lineage: Bacteria > Pseudomonadota > Gammaproteobacteria > Thiomicrospirales > Thiomicrospiraceae > Thiosulfativibrio. The sequence goes on from CAZRMK010000002.1 coordinate 4,812, forward strand.
GACTAATCATCGTCAGCAAGCTGATACCGGTACCAAAATGATTCACATTGGTAAAAATACCAGCAGTACCATTATTTCCAAAGGTTTGTCCGCTGGAGCAAGTGATAATACTTACCGAGGTCTAGTTAAAGTAGCTGCTTCCGCAGAAGGAGCAAGAAATTTTACCCAGTGTGATTCTATGTTGATTGGTGATAAATGTGGTGCGCATACTTTTCCTTATATTGAAGTAAGTAACCCCACCGCTACAATGGAACATGAAGCAACTACTTCTCGTATTGGTGAAGATCAACTGTTTTATTGCAAACAACGGGGTATTAGTGAAGAGGATGCTATTTCTATGATTGTGAATGGCTTTTGTAAGGATGTGTTTAAAGAATTACCGTTAGAATTTGCTCAAGAAGCAGAAGAATTATTAGCAATCAGCTTAGAAGGCTCAGTAGGCTAGGTGGAAGAATCTCTATTTAAAGGATATATAGATGTTAGAAGTATCAGATTTACAAGCAGAAATTGATGGCAAGCAAATTCTAAACGGCTTGAGTTTAAGCATCAAGCCTGGAGAAATACACGCTATTATGGGTCCCAATGGTGCAGGTAAGAGTACGCTTGCCAATATTCTTGTTGGTCGTGATGATTATGAGGTAACTGCAGGAAGTGCGGTTTTAGATGGTGAAGATTTACTAGATCTTGATGCAGAGGATAGAGCACGTAAAGGGGTGTTTTTGGCATTCCAATACCCAGTTGAAATTCCAGGAGTGAGTAATAAATTATTTATGCAAACCGCAGTAAATGCTATTCGCGAAGAAAAGGGTTTGCCAGCCTTAGATATGTTTGATTTTGATGAGTATGCTCAGTCTAAAATTGAATTATTGGACATGCGCAAAGATTTATTAGATCGTTCAGTGAATGTTGGTTTTTCTGGCGGCGAAAAGAAGCGTAATGATATTTTTCAAATGGCTTTGCTAGAGCCGAAGCTATGCATAATGGATGAAACTGATTCTGGTTTAGATATTGACGCTTTAAAAGTGGTTGCTGACGGAGTCAATTCTCTGCGTTCTAAAGAACGTAGCTTTATTATTATTACGCACTATCAGCGCTTATTAGATCATATTAAGCCCGATTATGTCCATGTGCTTTACAACGGTCAAATTGTAAAATCTGGTGGGTTTGAATTGGCACAAGAGTTAGAAGCAAATGGCTATGATGAAATCATCAAAGCATATCACGCAAATTAAGGATAAATAGCATGGTTCAAGTTTCTAATTCTCTGCGTCGTATGAGCCTTTCTGCCCGAAAAGCAATAGACTTTTACCTTGCGGAATCACAAAAAATAAATGATTGCTGTCAAAATGAGGTGGTAAAAGCGGTACGGTTGCAAGCACAAGATGATTTTATTCAACAGGGTTTGCCAACTCGTCGGGACGAAGATTGGCAGTATACTCCCTTAACCCAATTTTTAAAACACGCTTTTTCTATTAAGGGTGTAAGCCAAATAACACCTGCTCAACTTAAGCCTTTTTTACCTAATTTTGAAGCCTTGCGTTTAGTGTTTGTTGATGGCATTTTTGATGATGAATTATCGGATAGTTTATCAGATTTACCAAGAGGATTAGTTGTCGAAATAACCGCAGATTTGCTTGAAGTAGCAGACAAAAATTCTCAACTATTATTGCCTTCAAAAGCCTTAAAAAAGGAAGTTTTTGCCATTTTAAATACCATGCTAATGCGAGATGGTTTTAATATAGAGGTTGCTAAAAACTTTGATATTGAAATACCTGTATTTGTATTGCATGTGCAAACACAAAAAGATCATGCTTCGGTATTACATAACCGCATCAAGCTTGGGCATAATGCAGGCTTGAGCTTGGTCGAACATTCAGTTTCGCTAGATACAGAGTTGGAAGGATTTACTGATTTTGTAACAGAGTTTGATTTAGCAGATGGTTCGAGAATGAAGCAGTTAATTGTTCAAGAAGAAAATTTGTTGTCATATCATTTCTCAAATCAATTTATTCAACAGGCTGAAAAAAGCCTGTTTGAAACTTTATATATTAACTTAGGTTCTCAGTTAGCACGCCATCAAAATTCGATTGTTTTAATGGGAGAGCATTGTGAGACTTCACAAAACTCAATTTGTCATGGTAAAGGCAAGCAGTTAATCGATTCAAGAACAGAAATTAACCATGCGATGCCTCATGGACAAAGTAATCAGCTACATAAGTTTGTGTTAGGTGATCAATCTCGTGGTATCTTTAATGGCATGATTAAAGTGGCGCGTGATGCACAAAAAACCGACGGGCAAATGGATAATAAAAACATTTTACTGTCAAGGCAAGCCAAAATGGATGTTAAGCCGCAATTAGAAATTTATGCTGATGATGTCAAGTGTTCGCATGGTTCTACATCGGGTCAAATTGATGAAAATCAGATTTTTTATCTACAAGCCAGAGGAATTCGCAGAGCTGATGCAGTTAAATTGATCACAGAAGCCTTTTTGTTAGAGCCTTTAGAATCTATTTCGAATAAAAAAGTACAAAACTGGGCAACAGCTAAAGTTAAACAAAGTTTGAGTATGACATAGGTTATGGTAAATTTAACAACAATTAGAGCAGAATTTCCCATTTTAAAGCAGACTGAAAATGGTCAGGCATTAGTGTATTTAGACAGTGCAGCCACTTCACAAAAACCTCAGTGTGTTATCGACGCAATTACTCGCTATTACACCCATGAAAATTCCAATGTTCACAGGGGAGTTTATGGTTTAAGTGAACGTGCGACTGAGTCTTATGAAGGGGCAAGAGAGAAGGTCAGGGGTTTGTTAAACGCAAAATCAAGCCGTGAAGTGGTGTTTGTTCGGGGAGCGACGGAGGCGATTAATTTAGTTGCATCGTCTTGGGGAAAAAATAATTTACACTCTGGTGATGAGGTGATTATTACCGAAATGGAGCACCATTCAAATATAGTGCCTTGGCAAATATTAAGAGAAGAGTTAGGAATTGTTCTGACTATATTAGGAATAAATCCACAAGGTGAAATTTGTTTAAGTGATTTGGAGGGATTGCTGTCAGAAAAAACTAAACTACTCTCTATTACCCAAATGTCGAACGCTTTAGGAACCATTAATCCCGTGAAAGATATGATTGCTTTGGCTCATAAAGTGGGAGCAAAAGTTTTGGTAGATGGCGCTCAGGCCATTCCCCATATGTCGGTAGATGTGCAAGATATGGATTGTGATTTTTATGTTTTTTCTGGACATAAAGCCTATGGTCCCACTGGAATAGGGGTGTTATATGCGAAGCAAGCTATTTTAGAGTCTATGCCGCCTTATCAAAGTGGTGGAGATATGATCTATTCTGTTACTTTTGATAAAACAGAATATAATGTTTTACCCTATAAATTTGAGGCTGGTACGCCGAATATTGCAGGGGTAATAGGATTAGGTGCGGCGGTTGATTTTTTGCAAAGAATTGGTCAAGATAATATTGGTCATCATGAAGCTGAAATTTTAGTCTATGCAACTGCCGAATTAAAGCAGATAGCTGGAATAAAAATTATCGGCGAGGCTACTAATAAAGGTGGGGTACTTTCTTTTGTGGTTGATGGAGTTCACCCGCATGACGTTGCAACTTTAATGGATCAATATGGTATCGCAGTACGTGCCAGTCACCATTGTGCTATGCCTGTTATGCAATACTTTGATGTCCCCGCAACGATTCGCGCTTCTTTTGGAATTTATAACAATAAAGATGATGTCGATCGCTTAATCTCTTCTCTTAAAGATGCCTTGACTATGCTTTTATGATGGTTCTTTTTGTAGGCCAAGAAAATTCCAGAAAATTTCAAATGCTATTTTCTAAACCAAGGTATTATATGCAGGGTAGTTATACAACTGGTTAGAGAAGTCAGATGAAAGATCAAGTTAAACAAATTCATTTCGTGGGTATCGGTGGTGTCGGCATGGCTGGCATTGCTGAAGTTTGTCTAAGTATGGGCTATATTGTTTCTGGTTCAGACCTCAAGCAAAATCCAACAGTATTACGCCTTATTTCATTAGGTGCAAATATTCAACTTGGTCATAATGCTGAGCAGGTTTCTCAAGCAGATGTCGTTGTGGTTTCAACGGCTATTCCTCAAGATAACCCTGAGTTAGATTTAGCTCGCGAGCACAGAATTCCTATTATACCTCGTGCCGCAATGCTGGCAGAATTAATGCGTTTGCAATATGGTATTGCCATTGCAGGTACTCATGGAAAAACTACCACAACCAGTCTAACCGCCGCTGTTTTAACGCAGGGAGGAGTTGATCCAACCTATGTGATAGGGGGGAAGCTTAATAAGTCTGGAGCTAATGCTTGTTTAGGAACTAGTCGTTATTTAGTTGCTGAAGCTGATGAGTCAGATGCTTCTTTTTTGCACCTTACGCCGATGATGTCAGTGGTAACCAATATTGGTGAAGATCACATGGCAACCTATCACGGCAGTTATCAGAACCTTGAAAATACCTTTGTTGAATTTATTCACCGCTTACCTTTTTATGGGTTAGTTATTTTGTGCTTAGAAGATGAAAATGTGCGCAATTTAATTCCTAAGTTGAGTCGTAAAATTAAAACCTATGGATTTAGCGAAACGGCGGATGTGACAGCGTATGATATTCGACCCTGTGGTTTACAAACTAAATTTAAGGTGCAGGCATTTAATTTAGAGGCTTTTGAGGTTTGTCTAAATCTTCCTGGCAGGCATAATGTGTTAAATTCTCTAGCCGCGATTACGATTGCGTTAGAGCTAGAAGTGAAAATTATTGATATTCAAAAAGGTCTGGAAGAATTCTCTGGCGTGGCACGACGTTTTGAAGTTTATCATAATGTAGTAGTAGGTCTTTCAAAGGTCACACTAGTGGATGATTATGGTCATCATCCTACTGAATTAGAAGCCACGATTGCAACCGCTCGGCTGGCTTTTCCTGAAAAACGTTTAGTGTTGGTGTTTCAGCCGCATCGTTATTCTCGAACTCGCGATTTATTTGATGGCTTTGTCAATGCTCTAATGGCAGTAGATATGTTAATTCTTTTAGATGTTTATGCAGCGGGGGAAGCTCCTTTAACCGCTTTTGATTCTAAGTCATTATTACAAGCGATGCGTTTGCGTGGCTATAAAGAAAGTATTCATGCAGAGAGCTTTCAGCAGCTTGATGGAGTGGTTGAAAATGTTTTATTAGAAAATGATTTGCTTTTAGTGATGGGAGCGGGAAGCATTGGTCAAGCTGTTAAAAACTGGATTGAAAAGCCTGAGATTAAAGTAATTTAAGGGTAGTAATAAATGACTGGTTTTGGTAAAGTAGCAGTTTTAATGGGTGGTATTTCTGCCGAAAGAGAGGTTTCTTTACAAAGTGGTTTGGCAGTAACCAAAGCTCTTTGTGCCAGCGGAATTGATGCAACTGCATGTGATGTAACTACGGTAGCAGATCTTGTAGATATAGCTAAAGAATACGACCGTGCTTTTATTGCACTGCATGGTCGCTGGGGAGAAGATGGAACGGTTCAAGGGATTTTTGAGTCCTTAAACTTTCCTTTTACTGGCAGTAATATGTCTGCTTCAGTCATTGCAATGGATAAACTAAGAACTAAATGGATGTGGCAAGGATCAGGTCTATCAACCCCGAAATTTATTAGGGTAAGCAATAATCTTCCCTTTAATGAAGCGAGTTTTTCACTAGAATTTCCTATCATCGTTAAACCTGTTCACGAAGGTTCTAGTATTGGTATGCGTAAGGTCAATGATATGAGGTCTTTAGAATCGGCTATTAAGTTTGCCCAGCAATATGATTCAGAGGTTTTAATTGAGCAATGGATTACGGGACAAGAATTTACCTGTAGCATTTTAAATGGCGAAGCATTACCGCTAATTGAGTTAAAAACAACCCATGATTTTTATGATTATGAAGCTAAATATCAGTCAAATGATACCTTGTATATTTGTCCTGTGGAGTTGAGTAATGAGCAACAAGAAAAGATTAGAATACAAGCCTTAGAGGCTTTTGAAGTGGTGGGTGCTAAAACTTGGGGCAGGGTAGATTTTATGTTGGATAGCAATAGTAAGGCTTGGTTAATTGAGTTAAATACCGTGCCGGGAATGACTAGTCATAGTTTAGTTCCTATGGCAGCTAAAGCACGAGGGATTTCTTTTCAGGGCTTGGTAAGACAGATTTTAGAATCGACATTATGAGAACTTTTTTAAAAATGATCAAGAAAACAGGAATAGTTAAGCAGCGTGGAGTCTTATTGATCCTGTTGCTGTTTTTTATTCTTGGCTGGGGCTTTATCTCGTTGCAAGGAGAAGATTCAACCTTGCGTCCGATTACAGAATTTAAGTTGCTTTCACCGGTAAAAGAAGTTAATAAAGCTGGCATTGATGAAGTAATGGGAGCTTATTTAGGCAGTTCTTTTTGGGGAGTGAATTTAAATAATATACAAGCAGATTTAACAAAACTGGGATGGGTGTATAAGGCTGAGGTTAAACGTCAGTGGCCTAATCGTTTATTGGTTCGTATTGAGGAACAAAAGCCAGTTGTCTTATGGGGAGATACGGCGTTATTAAATAAGTTTGGCGTGGTGTTTTACCCTAAAGAAATTAATCTTTTTCAAGATTTAGTGACGTTGCAAGGACCTCAACAAAATGCCAAAGTATTATTGTACAAGCTTGCCAAGTTTCAAACGCAGTTTTCATTGCTAGATTGGTACATAAAAAAATTGACAGAGCAAGCAGATGGAGTATGGAAAATTGAGTTTGTTCAAGCACCAACTTTATTTCTGGGGCAAGACAATTGGCAAAATAGATTAGAGAGATTTATTAAAGCCTATCCAAAAGTTAGCCTTTCAGTAAGAAAAAACGCAGAACAAATCGATTTACGCTATAGTAATGGGTTCGTTATAAAGCAAAATCGTAGTATTTTAGAAGACATATCAAGTAAATAACTTAGAGCCTAAATCCTGCAAGTGCTTGTGGGATTTAGGTAGAAGTCTCACAGAATTTCAACATACTTATATATAGGCTCCTTAAACATGGCACGAAAGCAAATTTCAAATGATAAGATTATCATTGGATTAGATATTGGAACCTCTAAAGTTGCGGCAATTATCGGTAAAATAAAGTCCGATGGGAGTATTGAGGTTGTTGGCTTAGGTAGCCACCCTTCAAAAGGTTTAAAAAAAGGGGTGGTGGTTAACATTGAGGCGACTGTTGAGTCGATTCAGCGCGCTATTGATGAAGCTGAAAGAATGTCTGGTTGTACGGCAAAGTCGGTTTATGTAGGAGTTGCAGGTAATCATATTTCTAGTTTTAACTCTAACGGAATGGTTGCTATTAGCCAACAAGAAGTTCAGCAAGAAGATGTTGAGCGAGTGATTGATGCCGCTAAAACACTTGCAATCCCTGGAGATCAGGAGGTTTTACACATATTGCCTCAGGAGTTTATGATTGATAATCAGGGTGGAATTCGTGAACCAATTGGCATGTCAGGGGTGCGGTTAGAGGCTAAAGTGCATATGGTAACCGGCTCGGTTAGTGCTGCACAAAATATTATTAAGTGCGTGGAACGTTGTGGTCTTGAAGTGGCAGACTTGATTCTTGAACAGCTCGCATCAAGTGAAGCTGTTTTGTCAGAGGATGAAAAAGAGTTGGGGGTTTGTCTGGTTGATATTGGCGGTGGAACAACCGATATTGCGGTTTTTCAGCATGGAGCCATTCGTCATACAGCCGTTATTCCTATCGCAGGCGATCAAGCCACTAACGATATTGCTCATGCCTTTCGAACCCCAACCAGTGCTGCAGAAGATATTAAAAAGCGCTATGCTTGTGCAATCTCTCAACTGATTGCCAATGATGAAGAAATTGAAGTGCCTAGTGTGGGGGACAGGCCTGCTAGGTGTTTATCCCGTCATTCCTTAGTGGATGTTATTGAACCCCGTTACACCGAACTTTTTCAATTGATTCAAGCAGAGTTAAAACGTGCTGATTTCGATAATAAACTGGCAGCAGGAGTGGTTCTTACTGGAGGAAGCTCCTTATTAGCTGGGGCGGTTGAGCTGGCAGAGGAGGTGTTTCACATGCCTGTTCGCTTGGGAAGCCCTCAAGAAGTGGTTGGGCTGGCCAAAGAAGTAAGTAGTCCAGAATTTGCGACGACAGTTGGATTGTTGGTTTTTGCTAAGGAACACCAAAATACTACTTCTGGAATGGCAGCAAATATACAGCATGAAGTTAGATTAAAGCATGACTTCAAGTCGGTTTTTAAAATCATGCAGAATTGGTTTAAAAAGAGTTTTTGAAGATTTTGATATGAAATTTGTGATAAAATCGCTCGCTTAGATAAAATTTTATGGATGAGATGAGTGAATCAAAGAACTCTTGCAAATAGTATTAAAGCAAAAGGTGTCGGTCTACATACTGGTCATGAAGCCTTGATAACTCTTAGGTCTGCCCCTGTCGATACCGGTATTATATTTCGTCGTGTTGATTTAGATCCTGTTGTGGTATTTAAAGTGTCGCCTGATTTAGTTGGTGAAACAATGTTATGTACTACGATTGTTGCTTCGTCTAATGGTGAATTAGCAAAGATTGCCACAATAGAGCATTTAATGTCAGCTTTTGCGGGGGTAGGGGTTGATAACCTTTATGTTGATATTACCTCTGATGAGGTGCCGATTATGGATGGTAGTTCTTCGTACTTTGTTTTCTTGTTACAATCTGCTGGCATCAAAGTTCAGGATGCTCCTAAAAAATTTATTCGTATCCTAAAAGAAATATATGTCGAGAATGGTAAAGGCAGTTCTGCCTCTTTTAAGCCTTATGAAGGTTATAGGCTGACTTTTTCAATCGAATTTGATCATCCTGCATTTGACCAAACTGCAGAAACAATGACTTTAGAATTTTCTTCAACCTCTTATTTTAAAGAAGTAAGTCGAGCACGTACTTTTGGGTTTATGGAAGACATGGAAATGTTACGCTCAAAAAATCTTGGTCTGGGTGCAGGGCTACATAACGCCATAGGATTGGATGATAGTGGTGTTATGAATGAAGATGGCTTGCGTGATAAAGATGAATTCGTTAGGCATAAAATACTCGATGCGATAGGCGATTTATTTATGGCAGGGCATCCTATCGTAGGAGAATTTACTGCTCATAAGTCAGGGCACGCCTTGAATAACCAACTGTTAAAAGCTCTTATTTCTGATAAAACAGCCTATGAAATTGTCACTTACAAAGACAATTCACCTATTCAATACAGTAGTAGTAAAATCTTGGGCTAATCAGTGCGTTTACTAAGGTTTTCTAATGCTTGCTTTAACCCCTTTGAAGTAACTTTTTGACTTAAAGATTGCATTTCTATTGCGACATTTTTACTTAATTTTTCCATGGTAACAGGTTTTAAGATCTTTCTTTCAGCTAAAGGAATAATTTGTATTTTGAGATTGTTTAGGTTCAAGTGTGGAAAGTGGTTGCGGTAAGCTGCCAATATCTCAGGAGCATGGAATCGCAACTGAGTTGCCCATAAATTATCATCTAACTGACAAATTAAATTGTTTTTTTCAAAGCTGACCCCTGCTAAGTGTTGTGCTAGTTTATGGGGTAAACAAGATTTTCCTAAATCCAATAGAGCTTGATAAAGTTGTACCTGCTCCATTATGTTATTTAATCCATCTCCTGTTTGTTTAAGTGCTGAATTCATCATTGTTTAATCTTGTTCTATGCTAGAATATTATCATATATTATCATATTTTCTCTTAAGCCCTAAATGAAGTAGGGTTTATGTTACTTTTATCTGGAAACACCTCGTATGCCCTTAAATATCTTTAAAAATTTTTTTAGTAGCCGTAATGATCGATTATTAAAACAATATAGTAAACGTGTTGCTCAAATTAATTCTCTAGAAGACAGTTATGCGAAATTATCTGATGCAGAATTAAAGGCCAAAACTGCAGAATTTAAACAACGTTTACAAGCAGAAGGAGCTTCTTTAGAAAGTATTCTTCCAGAAGCATTTGCAACGGTTAGAGAAGCAAGTAAGCGTGTTTTAGAAATGCGCCACTACGATGTTCAGTTAATAGGTGGCATGGCATTACATGACGGTAATATTGCAGAAATGCGTACAGGTGAAGGAAAAACTTTAGTTGCAACTCTACCTGTTTATCTAAATGCTCTAACAGAAAAAGGCGTTCATGTGGTAACGGTGAACGATTATTTAGCGTCTCGAGATGGGCTTTGGATGGGAGGCTTATATGAGTTTTTAGATTTAACTACAGGAGTTATTGCTTCTGGTCAATCAGCTCAAGAAAAACAACTAGCTTATGCAATGGATGTTACCTATGGGACCAATAATGAATTTGGTTTTGATTATCTTCGCGATAACATGGCGATTCATGCTGAAGAAAGAGTTATGCGTGGGCAAAACTTTGGTCTAATTGATGAAGTTGATTCTATCTTAATTGATGAAGCAAGAACCCCGTTGATTATTTCTGGGCCAGCGGAAGACAAGAGTGAGCTTTATCGTAAAATTGGGCCTTTGGTCTTGCCTTTGGAGCGTGGTGAAGAAAATGAAGAAGAAAAAACCACAACAGGTGATTACACGGTTGATGAAAAGCATAAGCAACTTCATGTAACCGATGAAGGTTTTGATAAATTAGAAGTTTCTTTAACCGAAATTGGCTTGTTAAAGGAAGGTGGTTCTTTGTATGATGCCGAACATATAGGTTTGGTAAAACAGATTAATGCTTCTTTAAGAGCTCATGTTCTGTTTGAAAATAATACTGACTATATCGTTGAAAATGATGAAGTGGTTATTATTGATGAGTTCACAGGAAGAAAAATGCCAGGGCGACGTTGGGGAGAAGGATTGCACCAAGCGGTTGAGGCAAAAGAAGGGGTAAATATTCAATCTGAAAGTCAAACTTACGCTTCTATTACCTTTCAAAATTATTTTAGACAGTATGATAACCTGTCAGGTATGACAGGAACAGCGGACACCGAAGCTTCTGAGTTTTTATCTACTTATGGTTTAGAAGTGGTGGTGGTTCCCCCTAATCTTATTCCTCAAAGGAAAGATTTGCCAGACTTGGTGTTTTTGGAAATGGAAGGCAAATTTTCTGCAATTATTAAAGATATTAAAATCATTCATGCAACCAAGCAGCCAATTTTAGTAGGAACAGCTTCAATTGCAATGTCTGAAAAACTCTCTAGTTTATTGACTCAAGAAAAAGTTAAGCATAATGTTTTAAATGCCAAACAAAATGAGAGAGAAGCTTATATTATTGCAGACGCAGGACGGGTTGGGGCGATTACTATTGCGACTAATATGGCAGGGAGGGGAACAGATATTGTTTTAGGTGGTAATTATGAAATGGAAATAAAAGATTTAGAAAATCCTACCCCTGAAAAAGAAGCCGAGATTAAAAGTGCATGGCAAATTAGTCATGATGAAGTGTTAAGCTATGGTGGCTTAATGGTGTTAGGAACTGAGCGCCATGAGTCTAGACGAATTGATAATCAGTTGCGTGGTCGTTCAGGTCGTCAAGGAGATGTTGGAGGAACCCGTTTTTACCTTTCACTTGATGATGATTTGATGCGCCGCTTTGCTTCGGAAGGGGTTAAAACTATGATGCGTAAAATTGGCATGCGTGCAGATGAGCCGATTGAACACAAAATGGTTTCCAAATCGATTGCACGTGCTCAAAAACAAGTTGAGCAAATGTATCAAGATGAGCGAGCGAACTTATTAAAATTTGATAATATTTCTAATGAACAGAGAAAAGTTGTTTATTCGCAACGTAATGATCTTATGGAAACCGAAGATGTTTCTGAAACTGTTGGGGACATTCGTGCAACCGTGCTAACTAATGTTATGGAAAATTATATTTTGCCAGGAAGTTTGGCGGAGCAGTGGGATGTAGGGGGTTTAGAAAAATATTTATTAGAAGAATTTGGTATTACTGCTAATATTCAAGCATGGTTAGATGAAGATAAAGATTTATTTGAAGAGAGCTTGCTAGAGAAATTAATTACAGAATCAGCTGTTCAATATAAAGCTAAGATGGCAGTGTTAGATGAGCGCACTTTAAAACATTTTGAAAAAGAAGTTTTATTGAGAACGGTTGACCAGCAATGGCGACAGCACTTAATGGAAATGGATTATTTACGTCGCTGGATTCATCTTAAAGGTTATGCTCAACAAGAGCCTTTTCAGCAATATCGTGAACAGGCTGTTGAAATGTTTGATTCCTTCTTAAATGAAGTTATGCTTGAAACCATTCAAACCTTATCTCGTATTCAAATTAAAGGTCATGATGACGTGGATGCTTTTGAACAGGCTCAGGAAGAAGAGAGGCCTAAAGGGTTAACAGCGACACACCCTGCTGCACAAACGCTTGCAGATGAACGTGAGTTAGAAGAAAAACCAGCTGTAGCTCCGCAAACCACACCCTTTAAGCGTGAATCTCCTAAAGTAGGGCGTAACGATCCTTGTCCTTGTGATTCAGGTAAGAAATATAAACAGTGTTGTGGAAAGTTAACTTAAACCTAAATCCTGCAAGTGCTTGCACACATATAGAACTATATATGCACAATCATTTGCAGGGTTTAGGTTAATCAGAGGCTACTTGGACTCTAATTTCTGTTTTATAAATACAAGAATAACTAAAATCCACACTAACCTGTGGATTTTTGTTTTCTAGGAGAATAATGATGGCAAGTGTAATTAATAATCACCCAGTATCAGGAGCGTATTTAGGCACCACTGCCGCTAATCTTAAAAAGAATGGTAAGCCAGATTTAGTGGTGATAGAGTTTTGTGAAGGAAGTATAACGGCGGCTAGTTTTACTCAAAATGCTTTTTGTGCGGCTCCAGTCATCTTAGCAAAAAATAACTTATCTCAGACAAACCCAAGAGCATTGTTGATAAATGCTGGCAATGCTAATGCGGGAATGGGAGAAAAAGGGTTGGAGGATGCTAAGCAGACTTGTCAATGGTTAGCTGAAGAATTAGGTCATGCAGAGAACGAAATTTTACCCTTTTCTACAGGGGTGATAGGTGAAGATATGCCCATGAAAAAGTTTGAGTTAGGTCTTCCTCATGCCATTGCAAGCTTATCTATCACGGGTTGGGGTGCGGCGGCTAAAGCCATTATGACGACCGACTTGGCTGCAAAGCAAGTCAGTAAACAAATTGAAGTTGATGGTGCTTTGATTACGATTACAGGAATGTCTAAAGGTTCGGGGATGATTCATCCTAATATGGCAACTATGTTGGGGTTTGTGGTAACTGATGCCAGGATTAGTCAGCTTTGTTTGCAACAGGCCTTGAATGATGCAGTGAAATTGTCTTTTAATCGCATTACTGTAGATGGTGACACTTCTACCAATGATGCCTGTACTTTAACCGCAACACAGCAGGCCGACATGACGCTAATTGATTCGACCGACTCTGTTGCTTATCAATCTTTTGCCAAGCTTGTTTTAGAGGTCATGACCGAACTAGCTTTAATGATTGTTCGAGATGGTGAAGGAGCGACTAAATTTGTTACGATTGAGGTGAATGAGGGAAATAGTTCAGATGAGTGTTTACAGGTGGCAAATACCGTTGCATTATCACCTTTAGTTAAAACCGCTTTATTTGCTTCAGATCCTAACTGGGGTAGAATTTTAGCCGCAGTAGGTCGGTCAGGTTTAGATAATTTAGATATTAATACTCTAGAAATTTATCTTGGAGAAGTCTGTATTGTTAAAAATGGAGGACGTTATGAAAGTTATACTGAAGAAGCAGGTCAGATAGTGATGAATAAAACCGATATTAAAATCACTATTAATCTAAAGCGTGGTCAAGCTTCTGCAACAATTTGGACTACGGATTTTTCTTATGATTACGTTAAAATTAATGCAGAATATCGCTCTTAAAGCTCTTAATAATTTATGAATCAAGTTATTGAAATCGCCGTAGGAATTTTAAAGTCGGGTAATGAGGTATTACTTTCTCAGCGTCAGCCTCACCAAGATTTAGCAGGGTATTGGGAGTTTCCAGGTGGAAAAATTACAAAAGGGGAGTCACCAGAACAGGCCTTAGAAAGAGAGTTCTTTGAAGAAGTTGGGATTGTTACCACAAACTGGCAAGCCTTAATTCAAATTCCTTGGGAGTATGAAGATAAAAAAGTTTTGTTGCAAGTTTATCAGACGACCCAATTCTCAGGAGAAGTTTTTGGTAAAGAAGGGCAAAAAATACAATGGTGTATTCAAGAAGAACTTAAAAACAAATCTTTTCCTCAAGCAAATAAAGGAATTTTAACTTCTCTGGCTTTACCAAAAACTTATGTGATTTCAGGTCACTTTGATGATGAAAAAGATGCTCTATTCCGAATTAAAAAGGCTTTAGATAAGGGTGAAAAGCTTTTGCAGTTACGAGCTAAAAGCATGGATAAAGGGGTGTTTGTTGCTTTGGCAAAGAAAGCGGTTAGATTAGTTCATCAATATGATGGAGCAAAAATGTTATTGAATGGCAAGGTTAGTTGTTTAGATCTTGTGCCAGAAGCGGATGGACTGCAACTGTCTTCTCGGGCTTTGAAGCGTTTGACACAAAGACCTATTTCGTCAGATAAGCTATTAGGCGTATCCACTCACTCTGAGTTGGAAGTGGCTAAGGCTATTTCTTTAGGGGCTGACTTCATATTACTTTCTCCTGTTAAGAAAACTCTGACGCACCCTGATGCTTTAGGGATGGGTTGGGAAGCTTTTCAGTCGATAGTCGCCAGAACTCCTATACCTGTTTATGCTTTAGGAGGAATGAAATTGACTGATATTAGTGAGGCTCAAAAAAGAGGAGCTCAAGGAATCGCAGCTATTTCAGAATTGTGGATTTAAGGAAGTTTTTGGATTATAGTTGTGTGCCTTTCGTATAAAGTTTTCGACCTGTTCATTCGTATCGGATAAAGAATTTTTGGTATTAATAACGTCATCCGCAATGGCTAAACGTTCTGCACGGGTTGCTTGTTGCTGAATAATTTGGGTGATCTCTTGCCTATTCACATTATCTCTTTGTAGTACTCGTTCAATTTGTAGCTCTTCAGGGCAGTCGCAGACTAAAACTTTATCAATATAGTCAGGTTTACCTTTTTCTGTTAATAAAGGGATTTCAATAATAATTAAAGGATGTTTAGGTTTGAGTTGTTGTAGCTGGTTTATGACTTCTTGTTTGATAAGAGGATGTAGTATAGATTCGAGTTGTTTTTTGGCAACAGGGTTAGAGAAAATGAGTTGCTTTAATTGCTGACGATTGAGTTGGCCATTATGATCTAAATATTTTGTACCAAAAAGATGAATGATCTTTGTTAATCCTAATGTATTAGGTTGAACAAGTTGTTTACTAATGGTGTCTAAACTGATACAAGGAATATTATGTTTAGAAAATATGGCACTTACGGTACTTTTTCCAGAACCTATGCCTCCTGTTATTCCTACTACATGACTGATGTTTTTCATCGTTAAGAGATCTTATTGTGCAAAGTTTTCATGCAATGAAAAGAAACTTTTGCACAAAAGTTATCAATAAACTAATCTTTGTTAGATTTATTGATGTGAATACCCATTTGAGGGTAAGAAATAGAGATATTAGCCTTTTCATTGGTTTCCCAAAGAACAGGTCAGTAATCAGCAGATTTAACCCAAGGCCGAACAATAAAGTTAACGCTTGAGTCACCTAATTCAGAAAGAGAGATAGTTGGAGCAGGATCTTTTAGAACACGGTCATCTTCATTTATAATTTTTTCAAGTAGAGATTTTGCTTGACGAATATCATCGTCATAACCTATTACTGCTGTCCGATTTAAAATAAGCAATTTTGAATTCCATGCATAATTGGCATATTATCACCAGTTTTATTACTATTTTTATCAGGAAAGAGTAATTTCATCATCGATATTCGTTGACTAATATTCACACTAAATAACCGTGCTATTTGCTGTAATGAATGCTTGGTTTTAGTATTTAATTGCGTAAGCTTTAACAAAATATATGCAATCATAGCGGTATTTGTCAAGATAGTTGTCACCTTTTTTCAAAAAAATAACCTGCTATTTCTACAACCCTATTTTCATCTCGTTCAGGGTTCAACATAACCGCCCCAACAGGCTTACAATTCCTCACAGAACCTGACCAACGGTTTGGGTTTGTTCTTCAAGTACAAGCTTTCGTTCTTGTAGTATCTTAGCGTCCAAATCGGCATGTAATGGTCAAGTAAAACTGTAAGGTTTTTGAGAGATATAAAAAACCTCTAATTAAGTAAGTCTTTAAAAGAGGTTTTGATTTAAAAAATTCGTAACTACTCAGCGTGTTTTTTATTTAACTTGTAACCCATTGATTTATATAAGGTCAAGAATTTTAAAAACATAATATTTTAAAATCAATAAAAAATAAAACCCTTAAAAATCAATAGACTAGTGTTTTAGTAAAAATTACGCTGAGTAGTTACAAAAATTCTAATTATGCTAAACTGAAGCAGTAATGTTGTAACCTCCATCAACGTAGGTAATCTCTCCGGTAATTCCTGAGGCTAAGTCGGAGCATAAAAAAGCAGCGGTATTGCCAACTTCTTGAATGGTTACATTTTGGCGTAGTGGGGTAGCAGCAGCAGCTTTATTTAACATTGAACGAAAGTCTTTAATGCCAGCAGCCGCTAGAGTTCGAATAGGGCCTGCTGAAATGGCATTTACGCGAATTCCTTCTTGTCCTAAATCAGCAGCTAAATAGCGAACAGTAGCTTCTAGTGATGCTTTGGCGATGCCCATAACATTGTAGTTTGGTACAGCTCTTTCTGCTCCTAAATAAGAGAGAGTTAAAACTGCTCCTTGCTTAGCTTTTAACATTTCATGAGCGGCTTTTGTTAGGGCGGTTAAGCTGTAAGCAGAAATGTCGTGAGCCATGGCGAAGCCTTCACGAGTTGAGGCTTCAATCATTCGTCCATCTAATTCTTCACGAGGGGCAAAAGCAACGGAATGTACTAGAATATCTAAGCCATCATTCCAAGTTTTAGAAAGTTCAGAAAAAGTGGTGTTGATTTGTTCATCGCAAGCAACGTCTAGTGGAAGAACGATGCTAGATTTAAGTTCTTCAGCTATTTTTTTAACACGACTTTTTAATTTTTCATTTTGGTAGGTGAGTGCGATTTCTGCACCTTGTTCATGCATTTGTTTGGCAATGCCATAGGCAATGGATTTATTATTTGCAACACCAACAATAAGTGCTTTTTTACCCGTTAAAAACCCCATATTTAACTCCTTTTATTTTGTTAAGTTTTTTGTAATTATAGCCTAATATTCTGCAAGCACTTGCAGAATTTAGGTATCACTTAATCCAACCTTGTTCTCTGTAGTATCTAGCTGCACCATCGTGTAAAGGGGCTGTCATGCCTGCAGAAATCATTTTTGATTGTTCTAAATTTCTAAGGGCAGGGTGTGATGCTTTAAAGTCTTCAAAATTTTCGAACACTGCTTTAACTACTGAGTAAATCACTTCTTCCGAAACATTAGCGGAAGATAGAAAGGTTGAAATGACATTAAACGTCGGTATGCTATATGGCTTACTTCCAGATAAATTTCTTGCAATATATCCTTTAGCGTAATAGCTATGTCGTTCAATTAGTTTAGTAATACCTGTTCCAGTAACAGGAATGATTTTAGCATTGCAGTTTGTAATTACCTTTCTAATAAGATCTGATTCTTCCCCTACGGTAAAGAAAAAAGCGTCAATTTTATTGTCACAAAAAGCATTTCCTACTTCAGAAGTTCTAATCCTAGAAACCAGCCCTAAATCTGAGAGGTTAATGCCTAATGCTTCAACCATTACATTAAAAGTGGCTGACGTGCCAGAATTAACTTCGCCAATAGTTTATACGCTTACCTTTAATATCCATCACGTCTTTAATGCCAGAATCTGCTCTAACAACTAGTGTTGCAGCCTCAGAATACACAGAAAATACAAAACGTAAATCTTTAAAAGCTCCTTGTTCTTTAAATATAGAAGTGCCGTGGTAAGCATGATGTTGCCAGTCAGACTGTGCTAATCCCATTTCTAAATCGCCGGTACGAATCGCATTGATGTTAAATACTGAACCAGATGTTGATTCAACACCACAACGAATCCCTGTTTCTTTACGGTTTCTGTTAACCAAACGGCAAATAGAGCCTCCAGTGGGGAAATAAACACCTGTTATTCCTCCTGTACCAATTGTAACAAACTGAATTGTGTGAGGGTTTGCAGCTGAATTCCCTGCAAAAACCGCTAGGGTAAAAGCTATTGTGGCAATTGCAACTTTACTAAAATTTAGTTTAATCATTTCTTTACTCTCTGCAACTTAAAGTATAATTTCTTATAGAGGCCTTTGCATAAAATGGGGTGCGAATAAAAATGAGATATATTTTACTAGGTTTTGCTCAAAAAATAAGCTTAATAGCTAGCTATTGGGCGTTTTTTTGGGCAAAAGATTGTGAAATATAGCCATTTTAATTTGTGCATCCATTTATGCAAAGGTCTCTTATAATATCGAATTAATAGCATCCATTTTATCACTTTGATAACATTAAAGATGAAAGCTAATATTAATACCTAAATGTAACCTCTCAAAAACTTAGGGCAGGAAAAACTCGTTCCCATGCTTTGCGTGGGAATGCATACCTTTTTATGCCTTTAGCGTTGGTATGCATTACCACGCTGGAGCATGGTAACGAGATATTGCCCCGAGTTTTTGAGAAATTACACCTAAATTACTTAAGTGTATGACTTTTAAATGAGAAATTTTTGAAACCCGTTAAGACTATCTTTAATATTTTTAGCTTGGTGTTAATTGTTTTTAGCTCGTTGCTTTCTGTGCAGGCTAGCTGGAATAGTCCTCATTCTCCTGAAGACGTTGCTTCTCCAATTTTGTTTAGTTCTTTTTCTTTACCTCCAAAGCATTTAGACCCTGTTATTGCTTATAGTAGTAATGAGTTCGCTATTTTGGGGCAAATTTATGAACCTTTATTGCAGTATCATTATTTTAAACAACCCTATACTCTAGAGCCGTTGCTTCTTGCTGAAATGCCTAAAATTGTTTTTTTAGATAGTCTAGGAAACCAAGTGGTAGCAGATTCTGATGATCTTGCATTTTCTAAATATTATTTCAAAATTAAAGAAAATATCCAATTTCAACCGCATCCTGCTTTTGTGAGAAATGAAAAAGGTGAGTTTGTATTACATCAATTAACGGCATCAGAATTAAGAAATATTCGAAAAATATCAGATTTTAAACAAACAGCTACGCGAACTTTAGTGCCTCAAGATTTTGTGTATGCGATTCAAAGAATGGGGTTGCGACAAAATCATTCACCGGTCTTGGATACCATTGCTAAATATATTGTTGGGCTTAAAGAATTCTCTGAATTAGTGTCTCAAGAGTTTGAAAATGATAATAATTTTAATATTAGGGATGTGGATATTTCAGGAGTAACTGTAATCTCTGATACCGAATTCTCGATTAAAATAATAGGACGATATCCGCAGTTTTTATATTGGTTAAGTATGAATTTCTTTGCTCCTATTCCCTGGGAAGCAACAGCTTTCTATAGTCAGCCAAGATTGATAACAAAGAATATCACTTTAAATACCTACCCTGTTGGAACAGGACCTTATATGTTAATTGAGAATAACCCCAATAGGCGTATGCATCTGGTTAGAAACCCGTATTATAACCATGGTTTTTTTCCAACTACGGGTTTACCTGAAGGGGCTGATCCTGCTTTATTAAATGATGCAGGTAAGCCATTACCTTTTATTGAGGAGGTTATTTTTTCCCTTGAAAGAGAAAGTATTCCTATGTGGAATAAATTTTTGCAAGGCTATTATGATGCTTCTGGTGTAACTTCAGATAGTTTTGCTCAGGCGGTGAATGTATCATCTGTTGGTAGTATGAGTTTAACTCCAGAAATGGAAGCTAAAGGCATTGGTTTTTTAAATGTGATTCGGCCGACTATCTTCTATATGGCTTTTAATATGGTTGATCCTGTTGTTGGAGGGTATGATGAGGCGTCGCGTAAATTACGCCAAGCGATTAGTATTGCGATTAATAAGGAGGAATATATTTCTATTTTTATGAATGGTCGAGGGTTAGCGGCTCATGGCCCTATTCCTCCTGGAATTACGGGGTTTAAAGATGGTGAGCTTGGAATAAATCCTGTTGTTTATAATTGGTATAACGAGCGTCCAAAACGTAAATCTATTGATGTAGCTAAACAATTACTGGCGGAAGCTGGTTATCCTAATGGCATAAGTAAACAAACAGGGCAACGCTTAACTTTGCATTATGATACCGCTTTAGTTGGCCCAGCTAGTAAAGCCATTCTTAATTGGTATCGCAAGCAGTTTGAAAGATTGGGTATAGAGTTGGTGATTCGGGCGACAGATTACAATCGCTTTCAAGATAAAGTGCGAACCGCTTCGGTACAGTTGTTTTCGTGGGGTTGGGGGGCTGACTATCCTGATCCTGAAAACTTTTTATTTTTATTATATGGTGGAAATGCGGTTGTTAATGCAGGGAAATCGGGCATAAATAGTGCAAATTATGATAACCCAGAATTTAATGTGTTATTTAAGCAGATTAAGTTAATGGAAAATTCTCCAGAACGACTAGAACTTATTCAGCAAGCGGTTAGAATTGCCCAAGAAGATGCGCCGTGGGTCTGGGGATTTTTCCCTAAATCTTTAACTTTATATCATAGTTGGTATCACAATGTTTGGGCAAATCCTTTAGCCAATAATACTCTTAAATATCGACGTATTGATTATGAAGAAAGAGTTAGAAAGCAAGCTTTGTGGAATCAGCCTGTTATTTGGCCATTAATTTTATTTGGGATACTTATTGTATTAGCATTTTTTGCTTTAATGCGAACTTATCGACTTAAGCAAAAAACTGTAGTTTTACCTCAAAAGGTTGGATCCTAATGTTTGCTTATATTATTAGGCGGTTACTTTTTGCTATTCCAATTCTAATTGGAGTTAATTTTATTACTTTCGCTTTATTTTTTATGATTAGTACGCCTGATGATATGGCGCGGGCGCAGTTGGGAGCAAAACAAACTACCCCAGAAATGATTGCAGCTTGGAAGGTGGCACGGGGTTATGATAAGCCGTTATTTATTAATTTAGAAGCCTCTGGTTTAGACAAAATATCAGAAACTTTGTTTGTGCAAGAATCGGTTAAGTTGTTTATGTTTGATTTTGGACAGTCGGATTCAGGCAGGCAAATTTCTGCCGATATTCAAGAGCGCATGATTCCTAGCTTATCTATAGCTTTACCCACTTTTATAATTGCCATAGTGACTAATATTGCGATTGCATTGTTAATTATTTTATTTAGGCGAACCATCCTAGATACTGTAACTATGATGGTTGCAGTGGCAATTATGTCGGTTTCTGGATTATTTTATATTATCGCAGGACAGGTTTTATTTAGTCAAATATTACGCTGGGTACCTATTTCAGGTTATGAAACGGGTTGGGAGGGGGTTAAGTTTTTAATTCTTCCTGTATTAATTGGCGTTTTTGCTGGTTTAGGGGCAGGAGTTCGCTGGTATCGTAGTATATTTTTAGAAGAAATTAATAAAGATTATGTTCGCACCGCACGGGCGAAGGGTCTTTCTGAAATTAAAGTTTTATTTACCCATGTGTTACAAAACGGCATGTTGCCAATTTTAACCG
The DNA here is from genome assembly GCA_964601165.1 of uncultured Piscirickettsiaceae bacterium. Taxonomy (GTDB): domain Bacteria; phylum Pseudomonadota; class Gammaproteobacteria; order Thiomicrospirales; family Thiomicrospiraceae; genus Thiosulfativibrio. The sequence goes on from CAZRMK010000002.1 coordinate 26,568, forward strand.
GAGTGGTGGTGGTGATTCCTACTTTGTTTATGGGTAGCCTGATTATGGAATCATTTTTTGCCATTCCTGGCTTAGGAAGTTACACGATTGATGCCATTCAATCGCAAGACTTTAGTATTGTTAAAGCGATGGTGTTTTTAGGTTCTGTGCTTTATATTATTGGCTTAATTTTAACCGATATTTCTTATACTTTCTTCGATCCTAGAGTGAGATTAAGCAAATGAGTCTGGTTTTTTTCTGGACTGATTATATGATCTGGGGATTAGTAATTGCTATTGTTCTCTGGGCAAGAGTCATTGGTAAATCGCCTCAAGTTAAGAAACAATGGACACAGATTTTTGAATCGAAAGTTGCGGTTATTTCAGCGGTGATATTGTTGACTTATGTTGTCATCGCTTTATTAGATTCAATTAATTTCACCCAAACATTACCACCACTGCAAGAACAAGCCAATTTATCAGGCATATTCAGAACACAAAGTGTATTTGATGCCATTTTTTCTCATCTGGCGCATTATTCAGAAAGAACCTATTCTGCACCCTTTGCTTTGTTTGAACATAATAAAAGCATGCAAATATCTGTCTCTGGTGAGGTGGAATATTTATATTTGCCTTTGCAAAATATAGTTCCTACGGCATCTATTCTGTTTGAATCTATAAGAGGCATGGTGATAGGGTTAGGGCTTAGTCTATTTTTTATTGGCTTACATATATTCTGGAAATCTATTAAAAAATCTGTTCCTTTTTGGTCGTACTGTAAAAAAGTTTGGCGACAACAAACCGTTATCCCATGGCGAACTGCTTATGCGACTTTTGCGGTAATACTAACCCTGTTTAGTATTTTTTATATTTTAAGTTTTTCCTTTCATGTGTTAGGCACCGATAAGGTGGGAGGAGATGTTTTTTATGAGGCTTTAAAAAGTATTCGTACAGGAATGTTAATTGGAGTATTAACCACCTTGGTTATGTTGCCTTTAGCTCTTATATTAGGCATTAGTGCGGGGCTGTTTAGGGGCTGGGTTGATGATGTTATTCAATATCTTTACACTACTCTTAATTCTATTCCTGGAGTATTGCTTATTGCGGCAGCGGTGTTAGTGATGCAGGTTATGCTGAGTAATAATCCCGACTGGTTTACTTCAACCGAAGAGCGAGCCGATATGCGGCTATTGTTTTTAATTCTTATTTTAGGAGTTACTAGTTGGACAGGGCTATGTCGATTACTGCGTGCAGAAACCCTTAAAATTAGCCAGCTAGAATTTGTTATAGCCGCTAAGGCTTTTGGGGTGAGTCGATTTAAAATCATTACTCAACATATTCTTCCTAATCTAATGCACATTGTATTAATCTCAGTGGTGCTAGATTTTAGTGGTCTGGTGCTAGCTGAAGCAGTATTATCTTATGTCGGAATCGGGGTTGACCCCACCATGCACAGTTGGGGCAATATGATTAACCAAGCAAGACTAGAAATGGCGAGGATGCCAATGGTTTGGTGGTCGTTATTTTCGGCGTTCTTTTTTATGTTTGTTTTAGTGTTAGCTGCCAATTTGTTTTCAGATAGAATTCAAACTGTTTTAGACCCTAGAAACTTTTCGCTGAGTGGTAAATAGGAAGATAGGATGATATGAGTATTTTAACCGTTCAAAATCTTTGCCTTAAAGTTAATGATACCGAGTTGCTTAAAAATGTCAGCTTTTCCATAGAGCAGGGTGAAATTTTTGCCCTAGTGGGGGAATCTGGCAGTGGTAAATCTTTAACATCGTTAGCGATTATGAGATTACTGCCAGAAGCTTTAAGAGTTACCCAAGGAAAAGTAATTTTGCATCAGCAAGACTTATTTGCCCTGCCTGAATCTAAAATGCAACAGGTTAGAGGTAAGCAGGTTGCGATGATTTTTCAAGAACCCATGACCTCACTAAACCCAGTAATGAAAGTAGGTGAGCAGGTAGCAGAAGTCTTGCGTGTTCATCTAAAATCATCAACCAAACAAGCCAAAGAAAAAGTAGTATCTTTGTTTGAAGAAGTAGGAATGCCATCTCCAGAAGAACGATATGATTGGTATCCCCATCAACTCTCTGGCGGGCAAAAACAGCGAGTTATGATTGCAATGGCTCTAGCCTGCGAACCTGATATGTTAATTGCCGATGAGCCGACTACTGCTCTTGATGTCACTATTCAAGCACAGGTTTTACAGCTATTAAAGCACCTTCGTGACACCAGAGGACTTTCTATTTTATTTATTACTCATGACATGGGAATAGTGCATGAAATGGCAGATAAAGTGGCAGTAATGCGCGAGGGAGAAATTGTAGAGCAGGCGAAAAAAGATGATTTTTTTAATAATCCATCCCATCCATATACTAAAAGATTATTAACAGATGCTGTTGCTAAAAAATCTTTTAAACCAGCATTAGACACTGAAACTTTACTGGATATAAAACAATTAAAAGTACATTTTCCAATTAAAAAAGGTCTTTTTCAACGAACCGTAGGTCATGTTAAGGCGGTGGATGGGGTTAACCTAACAATATCCAAGGGGCAAACCCTCGCATTGGTTGGTGAATCTGGGAGTGGCAAAAGCACTATTGGTCAAGCTATTTTGAAGTTAGTTGATGCAACGGATGGTCAAGTCCACTTTTCCAATCAGGGTAATAAATCTGCTCCTGTTGATCTAGTATCTCTTAGCGAACGTCAAATGAAGCCGTTACGTAAAAAGATTCAAGTCATATTTCAAGACCCTTTTTCGGCACTCAATCCACGGATGACGGTGTTAGAAATTATTCGTGAAGGCATGGTCAGTCTTAAAGTTGGCCCTAAAACTAAAGCAGAGCAAGAAGCTAGAGTTAGTGTTTTACTTGATCAAGTAGGCCTGTTGTCAGAACATAAAAATCGTTATCCTCATGAGTTTTCAGGCGGGCAACGCCAAAGAATTGGTATTGCTAGAGCTTTAGCTGTAGAGCCAGATCTTATTATTTGCGACGAACCTACCAGTGCGTTAGATGTTTCTGTAAGGGCACAAGTGCTTAATCTGTTAGAAGAGTTACAACAAGAACATCAAATGTCTTATTTATTTATTACCCATGATTTATCCATCATACCCACCATTGCACACCAAGTTGCAGTTATGCAACAGGGAATTATTGTTGAACAAGGTCTTGTTGAAGAGGTTATGCTTAATCCTCAACATGAATATACGAAAAACTTGTTAAAATCTGCTCCAAAACTTATACTTAAGGAGTTTATTAAAGGGAAACATTAAAATGAAAACATTAATTAAAATAGCTTTACCAGCAATCTTATTATTAGGTTTAACTGCTTGCTCAACTAGTCCTGTAGTTGATACACATGGTGTAGATAAGGCTCAGTTTGAACGTGATTTAGCGGAATGTGAAAGTATTGTTGATCAAATGGAACAGGGAGAAACAGTTGCTAGAAGTGCTGCATTCGGTGCAGTCGTTGGCGGAATATTTGGAGCTATTTCTGGCAATGTTGAATCAGGACTTCTTCTTGGTGGTGCAGGAGGCGGTGCAGCCAGTGCCTTGTCTACCGATCAAGAAAGAGCACAAATGATTAGAACCTGTTTGCGTAATCGTGGTTATAATGTATTGAATTAACAACCTATTTCTGCAATAAGTTCTTCTTTAAGATTTGCTAAAACTGCTTTATCGTTAATGGCTTGATTGTTCATGTCACTGATTAAGAAAACATCTTCGGCTTTTTCGCCAATGGTATGTATCTTGGCGTCATGCACGCGAATGTTTTCTTTTTTAAATACTTGTCCTATTTTGGCGAGTAGCCCAGGTATATCTTTAGCATTTAAGCTTAATTCAGTTAGTTTGGAATTAATTTTCTCAAAAGAAATTTCAATTGGGGTATCAAAACAGCGAATAATCCTATTTTGAGATATATTAGGAACGCTGGATGGTATGTCTTCTGTTAGTTTAGTTTTTAGTGAGAAAGTTATCTGTTCAAGAGTATCTAAGGACTTAATCGGTTGATTGTCTTGATTGAGAAAATAAATCAGCACAAGAGTAAAGTCGTTAATGCCTGAATAGGTTTTTGCTTCAACAATGTTGAGGTTAAGTCGCTCGAGTATATGAGTGAAATGGGCAAATAAAAAGTCTTTGCCCGGCATATAAATAATCATCTCAGAAGCACCTTTTTGGGAAGTGCTTTCAATGTGAGTGAAGATAGTTTGCTGGTCTTTCTGAAAAAGTAGTTTGGTGATGCGAGCGATTTCTCTAGCGGATTGATGGCTAAAAAACAGCGTGTCTGCAAAGGTATCCCAAAAGGGTTGAAAGTCTTGGGCAGTTATTCCACGGCTAATGAGTAGTTCACGAGCTTTTTCTTTATTTTGTAAAGCAAGTTTTTTGCGGTTTTTGGGGGTGGATGAGGCTTTATCTAAGGCTTGTGAGGTTGCATTATAAAGTTGTAAAAATAAAGCATTTTTCCATTCGTTCCAAACTGCTTTTGAAGTTGATAAAACATCTGCTACCGTTAGTAAATATAGGTAATTTAGATTTTCTTGGGTTTCTACTATATCTACAAATCGTTGAATTACCTCAGGATCGCTTAGATCTTTGCGTTGTGCGACGGATGAAAAGTCGAGATGCTTTAAAACTAACCAGTGTAATAACTCAGCATCTCTTTTAGAGAGATTATGCTGTTGACTAAACTTGACAGTGTCCTCTGCTCCAAGTACTTCGTGAGATCCGCCCCTGCCTTTGCCAATATCATGAAATAATCCTGCCAGAATAAGTATTTCTGGTTTGCATAGTTCTTTAGCGATTTGGTGAGCGGTGGGGAATTCATAGGCAAACTCACCTAAAAAGAAACGTCTAAGGTGACGAATGACTAAAATTGTATGTTCATCAACCGTATAGGCGTGAAAAATATTAAACTGCATTAGACCTGTTATTTTATAGAATGCAGGTAAATAGGCTCCTAAAATTCCATAGCTATGCATTCTTTTTATGGCAGTATGCACCCCTTTTGGTTGGCGAAATATTTCAATAAATAAGGCTTTGTTAATAGGGTCTTTTCTAAACTCATCATCAATTAGGTAGAGGTGTCCGCGTATTAATCGAATGGTGCGTGAGCGAATGCCTTTTATGCTGTCGGCATAATTTTCTAAAATAATAAATATTTCTAGTAGTGCTGTTGGGTTTTTTCTAAATAAATTCTCTTGATGAACATCTAAATATTGGTTAATGATTCTAAAACGTGGATTAATTTGAATGATTTCATCTGTTTTTTGGTTAAAAATATCTTCTCTAAAATGTTGTAGTAAAATTTCATTTAGTTTGGCGACAGAGCGTACATTTTGATAGTAGCTACTCATAAAGGATTCAACGGCTTTTTGTTCATCTGTTTCTGAGTAACCAAATAGTTTGGCTACTTTTTGTTGGTTATCGAAGAGTAAGCGGTCTTCTGCACGATTTTTTAATTTATGTAGTGCGAATCTGATACGGGATAAATAGTGATAAGCATCGCGGATTTCATGAAATTCTTCATTAGAGATAAAGTTGGATTTAACCAGTTCTTGCAGTGAAGAGGCACCAAAGTGACGTTTTGCAACCCAAAGCATGCTTTGTATGTCTCGAAGCCCTCCGGGGCTTTCTTTAACATTAGGCTCTAGTTGGTAAAGTGCATTATTAAAGCGTTGGTGACGTTTTTTTTGTTCAAGTTGTTTAGCACTAAAGAAGTTTGCACTTGGCCAAAATCGTTTTGAATGCCATAGTAGTTGGAGGCTATGAAATGGGTCGTAGTTGCCAGTTAGCCAGCGAGATTCTAGTAAGTTGGTTGCGGTACTGACATCTTCTTTTCCTGTCTCGATGGTTTCTTGAAAGCTCCTTATGGCATGGCCTACCTGAAAACCTAAATCCCATAAAAAAGTAATAAAGATGGAAAGTTCTTTTTCATAATTTTGATATTCTTCAGAAATAATAGCGATGTCAATGTCTGAAAAAGGATGTAATTCGTCGCGCCCATAACCTCCAACTGCAAGTAGTGCGGCTTCTTGTTGGAGTTTTTTGGGGATTAAGTTTTGCCAGGTTTTTTTTAGAACTTGATCAACATAAGAACTTCTTTGCTGAAGCAAGTGTTCAATTGGGATAAGCTCATCAAATTGCTTAAATTGTTGGGTATTAAAGTTTTTTAATAAATCACGCCCTAATTTACTAGCGGATAATAGGTCTTTGTCTTTAAGTTTGTTAAGGAACTCAACAAAAGAAGGAGGCGATGGTTTTGTCATTAGGTCTTTCCTTTTATTATACTTGCAGATTAGGGTTTAGTTAGGTAGTACAGGAACTTCATTTTCTTTAAGAGTCATAATTTCATAACCAGTTTTAGTGACAACAAGAGTGTGTTCCCATTGTGCTGAAAGCTTGCGATCTTTAGTAACCACTGTCCATTTATCTGGTAAAACTTTAACCGTTGGTTTTCCCATGTTAATCATCGGCTCAATAGTAAAGGCCATGCCTTTCTTTAAAATAATTTTCTTGAGTTCTGGAGCCGCATAGTGCAAAACTTGAGGGTCTTCATGAAATTCTACACCAATACCATGCCCGCAAAAATCTTCTACTACTGAGTAATTGTGTCTATGGGCATGGGTTTCAATCGCTAAGGCAACATCATATAGACTTGCCTTAGGCTTAACTTGTTCAATACCCAGCCATAAACATTCTTGAGCTACTCGGCAAAGTTTATGTGCAAAGGGTTTAACTTTACCTACCTCATACATACGACTGCTATCACCATGAAAGCCATCTTTAATGACCGTGACATCAATATTAACGATATCGCCATTTTTAAGTTTTTTATTATTGTTAGGAATTCCGTGACACACAACATGGTTAATGGAGATGCAGCTAGAGGCAGGAAACCCACGGTAATTTAGGGTTGCTGGGATAGTTTTTTGCACATTTACCATGTGTTCGTGCATAATTTGATTTAATTCTCCAGTAGTTATACCAATCCTAATATAGGGTTCTATTAAGGTTAAAACTTCTGAGGCTAGCTTTCCTGCCTTACGCATGTTTTGAATTTCGGAAGAAGTTTTAATTTTAATGTTCATAAGGGGTTTACTCTTGGATCTTGTTATTTAGTGGAGGTTGTGGTATAAATGCCTCGCCTTCCTAATAGGAATGTTTAGGAAGGTGAATTCTAACAAAAAATCCACACGCTTGCCGACACATCAAACGGGGTGCTTTTAACTTAATAGGATAAAAGTTCGTTTGCTGGGGTAAGCGGAGGCATAACCCAAAATAATTGGAGAAAATCATGGCTAAAGTCACTATGCGTGAAATGCTAGAAGCAGGGGTCCATTTCGGGCATCAAACACGTTATTGGAATCCAAAAATGTCTGAGTACATTTTTGGTTCAAGAAATAAAATTCATATCATCAACTTAGAGAAAACCTTACCTTTATTTAATGACGCACTTAACTTTGTAGGAGGCGTTGCTGCCCACAAAGGCAGTGTTTTATTTGTGGGAACTAAAAAATCAGCAGGTCCATTAATCTCAGAGTATGCACAAAGCTGTGGTATGCCTTATGTTGATTACCGTTGGTTAGGCGGAATGCTAACAAATTTTAAGACCATCAAACAGTCCATTAAGCGTTTAAAAGAACTTGAAGTTATGGAGAAAGATGGAACTTTTGAAAAGATAACTAAAAAAGAAGCCTTAATGTTAACACGCCAAAAAACCAAGTTAGAGTTATCTCTAGGTGGAATTAAAGATATGCGTGCGATGCCTGATGCGATTTTTATTATCGATACTGGCAATGAAAAAATTGCAATTCAAGAAGCTAAAAATTTAAAAATTCCAGTAGTTGGTATTGTGGATACCAATAATGATCCGAGTATTATTGATTATGTTATTCCTGGCAATGATGATGCCATTCGTGCGATTAAGCTTTATTTATCTGCAGTAGCTACAGCCATCAATGAAGGCAAGGCAACTATTGTTACTAAAGTAGCAGGCGATGATTTTGTAGAAGCAAAAGCAGAGTAATTTTTGCTAATATCTTGGGTCTGTACCGTAGTGAAATCCTGGGTTCAGGAGTACATAAGTTAGATGCCTTTGTACTTTATTATGAACAGAGGTATTAGGAATTTAAAAAATTAAGGATTTAAATCATGGCAATTACAGCTTCTATGGTTAAAGAACTGCGCAATGCGACTGGCGCAGGGATGATGGATTGTAAAAAAGCACTGTCTGAAGTAGGTGGTGATATGGATGCAGCAGTTGAACTTTTGCGTAAAAAAGGTATGGCTGGTGCAGATAAAAAAGCAGGTCGATTAGCTGCTGAAGGTGTTATCGCAATAGCAGTTTCTGAAGATAAAAAGACTGCGGTTATTGCAGAAGTTAATTGTGAAACTGACTTTGTTGCTAAGGGAGCAGAATTTCAAACTTTTGCTAATGAAATTGCAGCAATTGCATTGCAAACAGGTACGCTTGATGTGGAAGCGTTGATGAGTGAAACAATGTCAACAGGCTCATCAATTGATATAAAGCGTCGTGAGCTAATCGCTAAAATTGGTGAAAACATGTCTGTTAGACGTGTTGAAAGAGTTGAGTCTTCTGATCAGATTGGTCAATATCAGCATGGTGAAAAAATTGGTGTAGTGGTTTGTATGGAAGGTGGCGATGAAGTGCTTTCTCGTGATATTGCGATGCATATTGCAGCCGTTAACCCCCAAGCTGTTTCAGTGGAAAACTTAGATCAAGAGTTAGTTGAAAAAGAACGTAAGTTTCAAATTGAACAAGCTCAGTCTTCTGGTAAGCCAGCTGAAATTATTGAAAAAATGATTGAAGGTCGGATGCGTAAATTTACTCAAGATATTACTTTGCTAGGGCAGGGGTTTGTTAAGAACCCAGATCAAACAGTTGCAAAGCTCTTAAAAGAAAATAATGCTTCTGTTTCTGCTTTTACTCGTTTAGTGGTTGGTGAGGGAATGGAAAAAGAAGAGTTAAGCTTTGCTGATGAAGTTGCCGCCGCTGCCGCCGCTGTTCAAGGTTAATACTGCTTGAAAAGCCACGGATCGTTTTATGCGTTTCGTGGCTTTTTTGCATCTAAGTTTTTTTTAAATCTGTTTTTAATACATTGAGACCTTTGCATAAATGGGGTGCGAATAAAAATGAGATATATTTTACTAGGTTTTGCTCAAAAAATAAGCTTAATAGCTAGCTATTGGGCGTTTTTTTGGGCAAAAGATTGTGAAATATAGCCATTTTAATTTGTGCATCCATTTATGCAAAGGTCTCACATTGTTTTAGAAGTTTTTTTTACAAAATAAGCGAGTTACTTTATATAGAGCCTAAATCCTGCAAGCACTTGCAGGATTTAGGTAGGAGTTTTAAAAATGACATTAAAATATAACCGAGTTTTGTTGAAGTTTAGTGGCGAAGCATTAATGGGGAGCGGCGAGTTTGGTTTGGAAGCCGCAATGTTGCGTAAAGTTGTGGATGAAGTTAAATCATTAAGAAAACTAGGGGTTGAGGTTGCTATTGTTGTTGGAGGTGGTAATATTTTCCGTGGATCTCAAATAGAAGGTTCTGGAATTCAACGTACCACAGGTGATAACATGGGAATGATGGCAACAGTTATCAATGCTTTAGCATTGCGTGATGTGATCGAAGATATGGGAATGGAAGCGAATGTTTTTTCAGCCATGTCAATTGTAGGAGTTTCGCATGGTTTTAATGCTAACCAAGTTAAGAAACAATTAACTGAAGGCAAAATTGCTGTTTTTGCCGCAGGAACAGGAAGTCCTTTTTTTACTACGGATACCGCTGCAGCTTTAAGAGGAATTGAGGTTGGGGCAGATATTGTTTTAAAAGCTACAAAAGTTGATGGTATTTATAGTTCTGATCCCATGAAAGATTCTTCTGCAGTGCGTTATAATCATTTAAGTTATGATGAGGTGATTCAGAAAAATTTACAAGTGATGGATATGACCGCCTTTGTTTTATGTAGAGATCATAATATGCCGATTCGTGTGTTTGATATGTTTAAAAAAGATGCTGTGATTAGGATTGTTAATGGAGAAGTTGAAGGGACACTAGTTTCTTCAACAGCAGAAGGAGAAGGGTAATGATTAATGATATCCAGGAAGATGCAAAAGCTAGAATGATGAAATCAGTTGATAACTTAGAAAGTAATTTTGCTAAAATTCGCACAGGACGTGCTCACCCTAGTATTTTAGATTCGGTAACTGTTGAATATTATGGTTCAGAGGTACCTATCAGTCAAGTAGCCAATATTAATATAGAAGATGCGCGCACCTTAACGATTCAGCCATGGGAGCAACCGATGGTAGCAGTAGTTGAAAAGGCTATTATGACTGCTGATTTAGGAATCAATCCTGCTACAACAGGAAATTTGATTCGCCTTCCTATGCCCGCACTAACTGAAGAGCGTCGTAAAGAGTTTATTAAGCTTGCCAAAATGGAAGCAGAGCAGTCTAAGGTTGCTATTAGAAATATTCGGCGTGATGCGAATGGTGATTTTAAATCTTTAAATAAAGATAAAGATATTACTGACGATGAGTTACGTGGCGCAGAAGATCAAGTGCAGAAGTTGACGGATCAGTTTACGTCTCAGATTGACAATTTACTTTCTGAAAAAGAAAAAACTTTACTTGAAATTTAGAGGTATCTTTTATTAAACTCTATTTAATGATAAGGAGTTTTCTTGTTTAGTGAAATTTTAAAAAAACCAGCTCCTAAGCATATTGCTATTATTATGGACGGTAATGGGCGTTGGGCAAAAAAACGTTTTATGCCAAGGTTTGTGGGACATCAACAAGGTCTGAAAGCGGTAAAGCGGGTGGTTTCTTATTGTGCTGATAATGATGTTGAGGTTTTAAGTCTATTTGCTTTTAGTACCGAAAATTGGAAGCGACCCAAGGAAGAAATATCGCAACTGATGGGACTGTTTTTAAAGGCACTTAAAAAAGAAGTTAGTAATTTACATAAAAATGCAGTTAGGTTAAGAGTGATTGGCGATAAGTCAATGTTTTCTGAAGAAATTCAGTCCTATATTAAAGACGCAGAAGAGCTGACTGAAAAAAATACGGGATTAGTTTTAAATATTGCGGCAAATTATGGCGGGCGCTGGGATGTTTTGCAGGCGGTAAAAGCTTGGCAAAAAGCCAATCCTAATTCTTCAGTTGCAGAATTAACTGAAGCTAATATATCGCAATATGTCACCACTTCCAATTTACCTGAGACGGATTTATTAATTCGTACTGGAGGAGAGAAGAGAATGAGTAATTTTTTAATTTGGCAAATGGCATATGCAGAGTTTTATTTTACTGATACCTTATGGCCAGATTTTAATGAAGCTTCGTTAGAGCAAGCGATTAATTCTTTTGATCGGCGAGAAAGGCGTTTTGGTCAAACTAGTGAACAGGTTTCTAAATGTTAAGGATGCGTTTAGCTACCGCTTTGTTTTTATTTATTCTTGTCGGCTACTTTCTATATTTTGCTTCAGTTGAGGCTTGGAATATGTTTTTGGTCGCTTCTAGCTTTATTGCAGCTTGGGAGTGGGCTGGGTTTGCAAGAGTAACGGGACGTATAAAGAAAACGCTATATTCTATTGTCGTAATGGTAATTTTATGGCTATCAATATCTTGGTTATCGACTAGTTCTTTGTTGGTATTAACCTTATTTGTTGCTATGATGATGCTAATTTCAGTTATTATTTATCAACGAACGCAGGGTCGCAGGCTTTATCAATCTTCAGGGTTAATTTTGACCTTAGGAGTAATTGTTCTGTTAGTGTTTTTTCAAGGTTTAGCACATTTTAGAGCAAATTTTTCAGCCAATATTTTGCTATTTAGTTTTATTGTGATTTGGATACTAGATGCGGGATCCTATTCTGTGGGAAGGCGTTTTGGTAAAAATAAGTTAGCAAATTACGTTAGTCCTGGAAAAACTTGGGAAGGTGTTTATGGAGGAGTGGCGGTTGCTTTTATTGTCTCTTGGGGAGGTTTGTTGTTGTTGTCGCCAGAATTAAAAGTATCTTATATAATCATGGCGTTATTGATGGCACTAATTGCCGTCTATTCTATTTTAGGAGATTTATTTGAAAGTGTATTGAAGCGTCAAGTAAGTCTTAAAGATAGTGGTCATATTTTCCCTGGTCATGGCGGAATGTTGGATCGAGTTGATAGCATGATGATTGCCGCACCTATGTATTATTTTTTATGGATTTGGGCTTCTGCTTAAAATGATTCTACTATGATTATTGTCTGGTCTTTGCTGGGATTTATTGTTGCGATAGCAATATTAGTTACCATTCATGAGGCGGGCCATTATTTAATGGCACGTTATTTTAATATTAAAGTACTACAGTTTTCATTAGGCTTTGGCAAGCCCTTTTGGAAACGAAAGTTTGGAGAAACTGAATTTAGATTAAGCCCGATTCCATTAGGGGGTTATGTTAAATTTGCTGATGAAAGAGACGGCGATGTCGCACCAGAAGACTTGTCAAGAGCTTTTAATCGCCAATCTGTTTACAAGAGATTTTTAGTGGTTCTCGCTGGGCCAGTAATTAATTTACTTTTTGCATGGTTAGCTTTTTCTATTATTTATTTTTCCGGCATATCGAGTATTAAACCGATGTTTTCAGATCAAAAAGTTTCTAGTGTTCTGTATGAGCAAATGTCTAGTAAAAATTTGATTGGCAAAGAAGAAATTATTTGGGAGGTAGTTTCCGTTCAAGGAGAAAAGATTTATTCTTGGCAAGATATACATTTAAATATTGTGCAGGGTTTAGTCAAGCAAGAGGGTTTTTTAGAAATTGAAGTTTTATCAACAGAATCGCCATTAAAACAACGAATGTTGCTATCACTAGATGAGCTTGATATTAATCAACCACAACAAAATTGGCTGGGAATGCTTGGTTTTAAACCTTATCAACCATCAGTTCCCGCTGTGATTGGACAGGTTCAAATAGATTCACCTGCTTTTAGAGCTGGCTTGCAGGCGGGGGATAAAGTTTTAACCCTAGAAGGGGTGCAGACAGATTCTTGGCAGAGCTTAGTGGATATTGTGCGGATGAATCCTGAGAATTCTGTAGAATTGACCTTTGAAAGAGAAGGTGTTATTTTTAATCGCCTAATTCGTTTAAGCTCTAGAGAGTATCAAGGAGAGTTGATAGGCTCTTTAGGGGTGGGGGCTTATGTTTCTGCTGATATTTTAGAGCCTTATATTGTGACCCAATCTTTTGGTGTGTTGGAATCTATACAAAGAGGTTTTTCTCATTCTATTGATTTGATAAACATGACTTTAGTAATGCTTAAAAGAATGGTTATTGGTGAAATATCAGTTGAGAATTTATCTGGCCCCATCAGCATTGCACAATTTTCTGGTCAAGCTTTAGAGTCTGGCTGGATACCATTTTTAAGTTTATTAGGATTATTAAGCCTTAGCTTAGGAATATTAAATTTATTGCCTATTCCTTTATTGGATGGAGGGCACTTGCTGTTTTATTTAATTGAAATGGTTAAAGGATCTCCTGTTAGTCAAGCTGTGGAGTCTGTAGCTCATAAATTAGGCTTGTTGATTATTTTAAGCCTCACTTTTTTTGTTATCTTTAATGATATCGTTAGAATTACCAATGGTTGACCAAATGTTAAAAACATTATCACTTTTCTTATTAGGGCTTTTTCTGTTTCCTGTTTTATCTGTTGCTTCCGTCTTTACGATTGAAAAGTTGGAGATAGAGGGAAATGTACGTATCAGTTTTGAAACTATTCATAGCCATCTTCCGGTAACGGTTGGAGAAGAAATTACTGCAGCAGATGTTCAGAAAAGTATCCAAGCTCTTTATCAAACAGGCTTTTTTAAAGATGTTAGTTTATGGCAAGGAATAGATGGAACTTTAGTTATTAAGGTTGTAGAGCGCCCTTCTATCGCAGAAATAAAGGTTGTAGGAAACAGGCTGATTAATACTGATGACATGAATCAAGCTTTAGAAGGATTAGGAATTAAAAAGGGTCGTATTTTTAATGCGGCACAAATGGATAGAGTGATTATTGATTTACGCCGTCGCTATCAGAATCAAGGCTATTATGCTGCAGACATAAGTATTAAAGTTGACGAGCTACCTAGGAACAGAGTAAATATTAAAATCACAATAGAAGAAGGACAGCCAGCAACCATCGGTAGAATTACATTAGTTGGTAATAAATCTTTTTCGGATGAAGTTTTAAAAAATGAAATGCTGTTATCAGAATCGGTTTTAACCGGAGATGGAGATAAATATTCAAAACCTAAATTGCAGTCTGATTTAGAAACCATTAAATCTTACTATTTAGATAGAGGTTTTGCAGAGTTTAAAATAAGATCCTCTCAAGTGAGTTTGTCACTAGATAAGACTAAGGTTTTTATTACTATTAATCTAGAAGAAGGGCCACAATACAGGGTTTCAGAAATTAAATTTTCTGGGGATATTGTTCTACCAGAAGAAGAACTTAAAACTCTGCTCAATATTCAAGAAGGTGAAGTCTTTAATCGTAGTGCTGTGATTTCAAGCATGACGAATATTAGAGATAGACTAAGTGAAGAAGCCTACGCTTTTGCTGAAATTAAGCCGTTCACACGCTTAGATGCAGAAAATCGTTTAGTCTTAATAGATTTTAGAATTGAACCTCACAAGAAAATTTATGTGCGAAGGATTGTTATTGAAGGTAATACTCGTACACGAGACCATGTTATTCGTCGTGAATTAAGGCAGTTTGAAGCCGCACCCTATTCTTTAGCTTCTATTCGTCGTTCTAATTCTCGCTTGAATCGTTTGGGATATTTTAAGCGGGCAACCATTGAAACTAGGAGAGTTGCTAAAGATCAAGTGGATTTAGTAGTAACAGTTGAAGAGCAATCAACTGGTTCTTTTAATGCGGGCATGGGGTTTTCTCAGTTAGACGGGATGAGTTTTACTTTAGGAATTACAGAGAGAAATGTTATTGGTTCGGGGAATTCTGCATCCATCAACGCACGTTATAGTACCTCTACACAAGCTTTAAATTTGAATATGACTAATCCTTATTTTACGACAGACGGAGTTTCATTAGGGGGAGGAATCTATTTTAGGAATATTGATGCCGCAGAGTTAGGAGTGGCAGATTATTCTATTAATAATCTAGGGGCTAGAATTCATTTAGGATATCCACTGGATGAATTCACCAATATTTCTTACGGACTTAATTTAGATAGTCAAGAGCTGCTGTGTAATCCCAAATTTATTGCTTGTTCTCGTCACATAAATAAACATGGTATAAGATACGATTCTGCTAAAGCATCTATTACTTGGAGTTATGATAGTAAAAATGCTTTTTATTTTCCAACTGCTGGGCGTTTAACTCGTTTATCAGCAGAAGTTTCCATGCCTTTAGACCAGTCAGAAGTAGCTTTTTATAAAATCCATGCTCGGGATACTTTGTTTTTGCCAGTTTCTGACGCCTTTACTTTAAGATTAAAGGGAAAGCTGTCTTATGGAGATGGTTTAGGAGAGTTTGAAGGCCTGCCTTTTTATGAGACTTTTTATGCCGGCGGAATTGGTAGTGTGCGAGGCTATAAGGCTAACAGTTTAGGTCCTGTTTATAATTTAGCTCAAGATGGGTCAGAACGCCCTAAAGGTGGAAGAGTTGAGGTAGTTACTAGTGCCGCATTGGTCTTTCCTATGCCGTTGATTGAAGATTCTAGTAATTTAAGACTTAGTTTATTTGCTGATGCAGGAAATGTTTTTTCGGACGTTAAAGATGTTAGTCTAGAAGAGTTGAGGGCTTCTGTTGGTTTAGGTATTTCTTGGATTACTCCAGTCGGACCCTTATCCTTTAGCTTTGCACGACCGTTAAACGATGAGAAAACCGATAAAACCCAAACCTTTCAATTTAATTTAGGTATTCCAATGTAGCCTAAATCCTGCAAGTGCTTGCACACATATAGCACAAGCTCTTGATTCATATAGCGAATTTTAATTCTTCGGGAGTATCAATAAGTATTCCGCTCGAATTAAAATCGCTCTATAAATCAATATCTTGCACTATATATGCACAATCACTTGCAGGATTTAGGTGTAACTAAATTGAAAGGTTTGGGTAGAGTAAATAAGTTTTTAAACTGTAAAGAATGTTATAAAATGTTCTAAGATATCTTTGCATAGTTAAATTGCAGTTTAGGGAATGCAGAAAATAGTGCAAAGGTCTCTTTAAATATTATTTTGGAAGAGGGTTTTAAATAAGAATGAAGAATACATTAGTTATTTATTTGTCGTTTATGTTGTTAATGTTTTCAACGGCTTCTTTTGCAAGCTCAACTATTAAGCTGGGGGTAGTTAATGTAGCGTTATTATTAGAAAAGGCTCCACAGGCTAGGCAGGCTTCAGCGAATCTAGAAAAAGAATTTGCACCTCAGCAACAAGAACTAAAAAGATCAGCCAAAACTTTGGAGAAAAAACGCTCCGACTATCAAAAAAATAAAATGTTACTGACAGGGCATCAGCAAACTGCTAAAGAGCGAGAAATTGTGATGTTGACGCGTGAAATACAACGTCGGCAGAATGATATTCAAGAGCTTGTAAATATCAGGCGTAATGAGGAGTTAGCTAAATTACAGAATATTGTTAATCAAGCTATTAAAGCTATTGGTAAGCGGCAAAATTTTGATTTGATTCTTTATGAGGGAATTGCTTTCACTAATAATCGTTTCGATGTGACCCAAGATGTACTGGGATATTTGAAAGAAAACCATTCTCAGAACCGTTCGGGCTTTAATCAATAATGATTAAATCTGACTTACCTAAGTCCTTAATGAAATTACTTGTTTTTTTAGAATCTAAGTCAGTTGAATATTGTTTGGAGGGGGATGTTCCTCCTCAGGTAGAAATCATCCAGATAGCTACTTTAATTGATGCTAATAAGAATCAGATTGCTTTTTTTTCTGATCCTAAAAGAAAGCAGGAGCTACGGAATTCTCTTGCAGGGATAATAATTCTTAGAAAAGAAGATTCTAGCTTAACAACTTCTGCGAAAATCATAGTAAAGGATCCTTACTACACTTATGCTTTAGTGACACAGTTTTTAAACCCATTAGCTAGTTTTGATTTAATATCTGAATCTGCAACAATTGATCCTACAGCGAGTTTATCGGCAGGAGTATTTGTTGCAGATGGGGTTATTATTGGGGAAAATGTCCAAATAGGAAAAGGGGTGCAGATTTCTGCTGGTTGTGTGGTAGAAAGAAATGTCGTTATTGGTAACTTTACAAGATTATTACCGAATGTCACGATTATGAACGGTTGCCAAATTGGACAAAATTGTATAATTCAAGCAGGAACGGTTATTGGAGGGGAAGGTTTTGGTTTTGCTCCTCATTTAGGGCGATGGGAGCGTATTCCTCAGCTTGGACGAGTGTTGATAAGAAACTATGTTTCTATTGGCAATAATACCACTATTGATCGTGGCTCGATTGGGGACACTATTATTGAAGATTATTGTATTATTGATAATTTAGTTCACATTGCTCATAATGTTAAGATTGGTAAAGGAACAGCAATTGCGGCTCAAGTTGGTTTTGCTGGTAGTGTGACAGTTGGGGGAAATTGTGTTTTTGCAGGTCAAGTAGGAGTAGCAGGACATGTTTCATTGGTCTCTGGGGTGTCGTTGATGGCTAAAGCAGGGGTAACTAACTCTATTAAGGATTCTGGCTCTTATTCTGGCTTTCCAGCAGTACCAACAGTAGATTGGCAAAGAAATACGATTAGAAAAAAGAATTTACAAAAAATGGCACAACAAGTGAAGTGCCTTGAAAAAGAATTGTTAGAGCTAAAGTCCCATTTAAAATATTTGTGAATGATGTCTTTGGATTAGGGTTGTATATAGATTTGGAAGAATAAGAATATGAATGAAATGGAATTGAAGGAGATCTTCGATTATTTACCGCATAGATACCCTTTTTTATTGGTTGATAGGGTTACTGAAATTGTTTTAGGAAAGTCTTTAAAAGCATTTAAAAATATTACTTTTAATGAACCGCAATTTGCAGGTCATTTTCCTAATAATCCGATTATGCCAGGGGTAATGATTATTGAGGCAATGGCACAGTGTACGGGGATTTTAGCTTTTAGGACACAAAATGTTAAACTGTTAGATGGCAAGACCATGTATTACTTAGCTGCGGTAGATAACTGTCGTTTTCGCCAAACAGCCATACCAGGAGACCGTTTAGATTTTGAAGTGGTAGTGAAAGGTAATAAAAGAGGTATTTGGAAATTTGAATGTAAGACTCGGGTGGATGGAAAAATAATTGCTTCTGCTGATCTGCTATGTGCCGAAAGAAAAATTTAGGTTTTGGAGATACTCGCCTGTGAATATTATTCATCCCACTGCTATTATTGATGAACAAGCTATTATTGCTGATGATGTTAGGGTAGGAGCCTACTCAATTATCCAAGGAGCAGTAACTATTGGTTCTGGCTGTATTATTGAGCCTCATGTGGTGATTTCTGGTCCAACCGTGATTGGAAAAAACAATCATTTCTTTCAGTTTGGATCAATTGGGTCGCAACCTCAAGATAAAAAGTTTGTTATTACAGATAATACGACTTTAGTTATTGGCGATAATAATGTTTTTCGTGAAAACGTTACGATTAGTCGAGGAACGATAAAAGATCGTAGAGAAACTTTAATTGGTGATAATAACTGGATTATGATTGGAGTGCATATTGCTCATGATTGTGTAATTGGTGATAATTGTATTTTTGCTAATGCCGCAGCATTAGCGGGGCATGTGACGGTAGGAGATTGGAGTATTTTAGGCGGTTATACTTTAGTGCATCAGTTTTGTCGATTGGGAGAACACAGTTTTTGTGGTATGGGGAGTGTTGTTAGTCAAGATGTTCCAGATTTTGTAATGGTTTCTGGAAACTTTGCTTCCCCGATAAAACCTAATGCTGAAGGCTTGAAGCGACGAGGTTATGATGCTGACCAGATATATTTAGTTAAAAAAGCCTATCGTATATTGTATCGTCAAGGCAATAGCCTTAAAGAGGCTGTTAATCAACTTGAATCTTTAAATGATCAACAAGAAACTCTTTCGTCTTTAGTAAAGTTTTTACAAAATTCTAGTCGTGGCATTGTTAGATAGTTCGGCTTCTTCCTCTGTCGCCTCTTTACCTGTTATTGCTTTGGTTGCCGGTGAATCTTCTGGTGATACGCTTGGAGCAGGGTTGATGCACGCTTTAAAATTGCGTTATCCAAATGCAAAATTTGTAGGGATTGGTGGTCCAAAAATGATTTCTCAAGGGCTAGACACTTGGTATCCGATGGAAAAACTATCGATAATGGGAATTTTTGAAGTAATTAAACATCTCTTGGAATTATTGAAACTTAGAAAAGCTCTTATCCAAAAACTACTTACTATTAAACCCGATGTTTTTATTGGCATTGATTCTCCTGACTTTAATTTTAAAGTAGAAAAAGCTCTTAAAAAAAGTGGAATTAAAACCGTTCATTATGTCGGTCCTACTGTTTGGGCTTGGCGTGAGAAGCGGTTGTTAAAAATTAAACATTATGTAGATGGTGTTTTGGTACTTTTCCCTTTTGAGCCGCCTTATTATGAAAAACATAATATTCCAGTTAAGTTTGTAGGTCACCCTCTGGCAAATGAAGTGCCTGAAAACCCTCAAAAACACAGAGCTAAACAAGCTTTAGGGTTAGATCAAAGCCAATTAATGATTGGTTTACTGCCAGGTTCTAGAATGAGCGAAATTTCTACCATGACAGAGATCTATATTCAAGCAGCTATAAGAATTAAAGAATCTTATCCAGACGCACATTTTATAATCCCTTGCATTCATCAAAAAGCTCGCTATTTTATTGAACAATGTCTAAATAATTTGCATGATGTCGATGACTTTACTGTGGTTGATGGACAGGCTCAGCTGGTTATGGAGGCATCGGATTATTTAATAGTAACCTCTGGCACAGCAACTTTAGAGGCAGCTCTTATGAAGCGGCCAATGGTTATCGCTATTAAAGTACATAGTTTTAGTTATTGGCTAATAAAAAAAATGCTAATAATCCCTTGGATAGGATTGCCGAATATTTTAGCTAAAAGGTTAGTTGTTCCTGAACTGGTTCAAGCAGAAGCAACAGCAGATAATATTGCAGTTGCTTTAGGTAAATTAATGTCAGATGAAGATTTACAACAGAAGCAATTAAACGTGTTTAATGAACAATATAAAGTACTTAAAAAAAATGCTTCTAATCTTGCTGCCGATGCAGTTGTATCTTGGGCGAAATTAAAATAATATGGAGTCTGAATTTGCTGAAGAGGGATTGGTTATTGTTGGTGTTGATGAGGTTGGAAGAGGTCCCTTAATTGGTGACGTTGTAGCGGCAGCGGTTATTTTACCCTTAGATTGTAATCTTCCCCTTAGGGATTCAAAAAAGTTATCAGCATCTAAAAGACTCCTGTTAGCGGAACAAATTAAATTACAGGCTCTAGATTACAGCATTCAAGTGGCTTCTCCTGCAGAAATAGATGAATTAAATATATTACATGCAACTCTCCTTGCAATGAAGCGTAGTATAGAGGCTTTAACGGTTAATTTTGATAAGGTATTGGTGGATGGAAATCGTTGTCCTAATATTGAAAGTAATTGTGAAGCGATAGTTAAAGGGGATGATAAAGTTTTAGCTATTTCAGCAGCTTCAATTCTAGCTAAAGTGTATCGAGATCAACAAATGTTCGAACTAGATAAGCAGTATCCAAACTATGGCTTTGCGAAACATAAGGGCTATCCAACCAAATTTCATTTAGAGGCTTTAAGTAAATTTGGCGCGATTACTGGTTATAGAAAATCTTTTAAACCTGTTAGAGAACTTTTGATTTTAACTAAAAATTCTTAATGTAAATAAGGTGGGTACTATTTTATGAGCACAACTCTTGAACAAGTTGAAAAAACAGCACAGTTAAGTGAAAATAATCAAATGAGCTTGATGATTTTTCAAGTTCAATTCTCTAAAGATGACTATAAACCGCCTTATTATGGGATGAATGTCTTTAAAGTGCGAGAAGTGCTAGAAGCTCGTAGCTATGAAGTGTCTCCTATGCCTGATTCTAATGACTTGATTGAGGGAATGATTGAGTTGAGAGGTGTTTATTTACCCGTTATTGACTTGCCCAAATGGATGGGCTTTGATATGACTCCAGAAGAGAAAGAAAAATCAATTATTATCGTTTCTGACTTTAGCCATAATCTTATTGGAATGCGTGTTGCTCATATTTATGGTGTTGAAGAAAAGGATTGGTCAGAAATTAGACCAGCAGCTAACTATAATGTAGATGTTAATAATAATCAAATTATTAATCATACTTATTTAAATGATGAAAAAACGTTATGCTTTATTTTGGATATTGAAAAATTACTTATTGAAGCGATGCCTGCGATGGCAGAAAAGATTTTTTCCTCGGCTAAAGCTGTAGGAAAGAGCAATCACGTCTTTAGTAAATATATTAAACAAAGAACTATTTTATTTGCAGAGGATAGTAGGTCTATTCAAAAGTATATGGGTATGGTTTTTGAGCAGCTAGGATTAAAATACAAGGGTTTTGATAATGGACGCTTAATGTTGGATTATATTGATAGTCTTGAAAATATGGATAGTGTTTCTATAATTTTTACCGATCTAGAAATGCCAGAGGCTTCAGGTCATACGGTTATTAAAGAGCTACGAAAAGATAAGAAAACTAAGACTATTCCTATTATTGTTCATACCTCAATGACCAGTGACAATAATCGTCGTGAAGTATTAAAGATGGGAGCTGATTATTTTATCGGTAAAGTGGATACAGATTTAATTGTTAAAACCTTAACTACAGTTGAAGTTGAAATGTTAGGTATTAATGTGTTGGAGGGAGATGAAGTCTAGTCTTTGTTGGGCATTTAATGCCTAAATCCTGCAAGTGCTTGCACGCATCTGACGTAAGATATTAATTCATATAGCAAATTTTAATTCTTCGGGAATATCAATAAGTATTCCACTCGAATTAAAATTGCTCTACAAATCAATGTCTTACGACATATGCGCACAACCATTTGCAGGATTTAGGTAATACAAAAAAAGCACTGATCAGGTGCCTTTTTTATTTATTAGAGACCTTTGCATTCCTAAACCGTGCTTTAATTCTGCAAAGGTCTCTATTACTAGCACAAAGAATTTATCTTTGACGAGCTTTAAAACGCGGGTTAGTTTTGTTGATAACATAAACTTTTCCACGGCGTCTTACGATTTGGCAATCTTTATGACGAGATTTAGCCGACTTTAAAGATGATAAAATTTTCATTTTTAGATATCCAATTAATGGCCGAATAGTTCTACCTAAGTCCTACAAGTGCTTGCAGATATATAACGTAAGCTATTAATTCGTATAGCAAATTTTAGTTTTTTGGGAATATCAATAAGTATTCCGCTCAAATTAAAATTGCTCTACAAGTCAATGTCTTACGCTATATATGCACAAGCACTTGCAGAATTTAGGTTATAAACCAATTCAGCTTAAGTTCAAATTTGAAGAGGAGTATTTTACCAATTTTAAATAACATGTCTAGTTTTTAAGCCATTTTTTGTTAAAATTTCTATTTTATTCAAACAATTTTAATTTCAAGGGTTTCAGTGTATTCTATCTCTCAAAAACAACAAGTTCACGACATATTAGCTGTTGATGGTAAGCTGTCTAAAATTATTGATGGTTATGAGTCTAGAACTTCACAAATGGCATTTGCTGAGGCTATGGTTGAGGTTATAAAAGGCGAAGAAACATTCTTTGCTGAAGCAGGCACAGGAACTGGAAAAACTTTTGCTTATTTAGTGCCGGCATTGCTGTCAGGTAAAACGCTGTTGGTTTCTACTGCGACTAAAAATTTACAAGAGCAACTGGTGGAGAAAGATTTACCCTTGTTGTTAAAGGTGTTGCCAATAAAGGGCACGGTTAAGCTGTTAAAAGGGCGTGATAATTATTTATGTTTACAGCGTTTAGAAATAGCTGAAACTGCCGAAGCTAATACTAAAGCAGTTTGGAAAAAATTAAGTAAAATTCGAGAATGGTCAGAAAAAACTCTCACTGGAGATAAGTCAGAACTCTCGGAGCTAGATGAAAATGATCCTATTTGGTATCGAGTATGCTCAAGAATGGAATTTTGTCAGTCGGCAGATTGCAGCTCTGAAACTGGATGTTTTTATCCAAAAGCGAAGCAACAAGCCAGTGAAGCACGAGTATTAGTGGTTAACCATCATTTGTTTTGTGCAGACTTAGCTTTGAGGGAAAAGGGATTTGGAGAAATTTTACCAGAAGCCGAAATAACTATTTTCGATGAGGCTCATAAGTTGCCAGATATTGCTGCACAGTTTTTAGGATTTAGTTTGAGTCGTAATCAATTAGATGAACTAGCTCGTGATATTAAGAATGCACAAAAAATTGATTCGCCAGAGTCTCAGGAGTTAACAGATCAAGCTAAATTATTAGAAGACTCCATTGTAGTATTTTCTGAAACTTTAGGTAAATGGGAAAAACGCTGGACTTGGAGTGATTTTTCGAGCAGTTTGGTGGCAAATAAGATCATTAAAAAAGTTTTGCATCAATTGACACAACTAGGAGAATCTTTAAAGCTCTTAACTGAGCGTGGTAAGTTGATAAGCTCTGTTTATAAACGTTGTCGTGAGATTGAAAAGCAATTAGCATATTGGTTAGAAGAAGAGAGTGAACAGCAAATTCGCTGGTTAGAGTCTTCACAAGGTCGTTTTAAATTGAACTTGACTCCTTTAAGCGTTGCTGTCCCTTTTAGCCGTCAACGAGAGGAAATTGGAGGGGCATGGGTTTTTACTTCTGCAACTCTAAGTGTTAACGGTAAGTTTGATTATTTTGCCAATCGACTTGGTTTAGAAGATATTAAAACCCAGCAGTGGGAAAGCCCTTTTGATTATAAAAAACAAGGCGTTATTTATCATCCTGTTGGTTTGCCGCAACCTCGTGATGCAAATTATATTAAAATCTGTTTGCGAGCCATTTGGCCATTGTTAGTAAAATCTGAAGGCAGAGCTTTTTTATTATTTACCAGTCATCGTGCCTTACAAGAGGCTAGAAATATTTTACATGCTCACTGGGATGGCTGTTTATTAACGCAAGGTGAAATGCCCAAAAGTGCTTTGTTGCATAAATTTAAAGTGACTAAAAAAGCTATATTGTTAGGTAGTAGTAGTTTTTGGGAAGGAGTTGATGTTAAAGGCGATTCATTAAAGATTGTGATGATTGACCGTATTCCTTTTGTTCCACCAGATGATCCAATAGTGCAAGCCAGAGAGGCATATTTAAAAGAACAGGGCTTACATGGTTTTGTTAATTTTCAGTTGCCTGAAGCAGTGATTGCGATGAAGCAGGGTGCAGGAAGGTTAATACGGGATACGCAAGATAGGGGGGTGCTGGTATTGTGTGATCCAAGGTTGTCACAAAAGCCTTATGGCAGAGTAATTGCTAATAGCTTGCCTGATTTTCCTTGGGTATATAAGGCCGAAGAAGCATTAGAAAAGCTTTAGCAGGATTTATTTACTGCATTACAAACTTGGTGATAAATACATCTTTGAGTAGGTTAGGGTAGATATTGTGTTCTTCTAATACCTCACGAGCCATTTTAAGAATTTCATCTCGCATAAGATCAGGGCCATCAGGGGTTTTTAAGCTACTGTAAGTTTTTTCGCGCAATAATCTGTCTAGGTTGTTTTTAAGAATAGGGCGTAATTTTTCCATCCAGCCTTCTTGCCCTACGACATCTTGATGAAACGACATGAACTTTAAATCAACAGATAAAAATCTAGCTTGTCCTTCTCCTCTAAAGTTAACCACGTTTTTTACCATAGCAAAATATATAGGTGGGGTTCCTACGTCTGGTGCAGAAAACTGTTTAAATTGAGGCGGAATGACGTTTTCTTCATTAGATAAAGCTGGAGTACTTATTGAAAAAATAAGTATAAGTAGAAAAAAAAGGGGAATGGTTTTTAGCATGAGGCATCCTTATAACTTCACATTTAAATTTGTATATATAGAGACCTTTGCATGAGATTATTCACGGATTAAAATGGCTATAATTTCGCATCTTTCAGTCAAAAAAACGCTCAATAGCTAGCTATTAAGCTTGTTTTTTGACTAAAACCTGCAAAATTCTATCTTATTTTACTCTCGCGACTAACTCGTGCAAAGGTCTCATAGATTATACAAAAAAGCCTCGTTAATGCGGAAGATTAACAAGGCTTTTTTATGATAAAGCGAACTGATACCTAAATCCTGCAAGCACTTGCAGAATTTAGGTGATACTAAAGGCTATTTACCACGGTAGGTAATTCGACCTTTGGTTAGGTCATAAGGTGTTAATTCTACCTTTACTTGATCTCCTGCAAGAATACGAATATAATTTTTACGCATGCGTCCAGAAATATGGGCTAAAATTTCATGGCCGTTTTCTAAACGAACTTTGAACATGGTGTTAGGTAGGGTGTCGATGACTTCGCCATCAAATTCAATAACATCTTGTTTAGACATAAGTGGTTGCCTTTAGCACCTCATAAAATAAAAAAAGGATTATACCAGTAATTTTTAATAAGTCTAGATTTAAGGTAAATTAATTGGTTTGATTGATATTTATTTGCATTTAACTAGGTGGAATAGGTAGAATTGAAAGGTTAAAATTTTATGAGACACTTTTATTTAGTTTTATGCTGAAAGTTTTTCTATAAAAATTATTCAAAACGGAGAAAATCATGTCTGATAAAAAACAGTTAGAAACGCCTTTTATTCCCCTTATTTCAGAGGAGAAGGTTTTAAAGGAATTTCACGAGTTTAATCGTTCTCATAGTAGCGTTGTGTTAGGAACAGTTAACAAAGATGGTAATGCGGATACTAGCTATGCTCCGGTTTTACAAAAAGATAATCTATTTTATGTTTATATTTCTGAGCTGGCGGTACATACGCCAAATTTGTTAAACCATTTAAATGTGAGTTTATTATTTATTGAGCCAGAAGAAAAAGCCAGAAATCTATTTAAACGTAAACGTAGCACTATTCGTGCAGCCGCTAAAGTTATTGTTCGTGATTCAGATAAGTTTAATGAAATTATGGTTGACTATGCTGAGAACTTTGGCAAAATTATGCGGAATTTAAGCGTGTCAAAAGATTTTCATCTATTTGAACTTACACCTGAAAAGGCTACTTTTGTTAGGGGGTTTGGCATGGCTTATAAAATTAATGGTGCAGAATTAGATCAAATTCAACACTTGGGTGATCGTGGGCATGGTCAATCTAAATTGAATGATGATGGGACTGAAAAAAAATCGGCATTGTTAATTTAGCATATCTGTTAAATATTTCAGTCCTTCGTTGCGTTTTGCCATAAGCATTAAGATAGAATGTTTGAGCATTTTTTCAGACTTGCTATAGCACTTTGTTTTTCATCTTAGTAGTGCAAGAAAGTGACGAAACAAGCTATTGTAAGCTTCGACAGTAAATGTTTCTGCTTTTGATTGTATGTGCTTTTCAGGAGGCACAAA
>CAZRMK010000003.1:0-51094 GCA_964601165.1 uncultured Piscirickettsiaceae bacterium
TAAATGTTATGTGTAGGTCAGACTGGCTTTTTATTACTATTAAGTTAGCCGCTTGGTCTAGTGGTAGCTTAAAAACATTACCTTCTTGAGCTTGTAGCGTTTTACCAGCAGTAATTTCAATAATATTTTGATTAGTTTCATTGCTCATGTTTAACTTTACTTTATTTAATTAACTCAATGAGAAACATTCTACTCTACAAAAATGGGTAGTGTAAAGTTTGTTCTGTAAATTAGGAAAAGAAATTTTTAGTGAATAACGATCGAATTCACTTGAAAAATATGTAGATCTCCTTTAATCTAGTTAAACCTAAATCCTGCAAGTGCTTGCACACATCTGACGCGTAAGCTATTGATTTGTATAGTAAATTTTAATTCTTCGGCAATATCAATAAGTATTGCGCTCGAATGGAAATTGCTCTACAAATCAATATCTTACGCCATACATATTAAAAATTTGATGCAGGATTTAGGTTAAATAAGAATACTAGTATTTATATCCAGCTTCAAATAAAGTATCTTGTGAAGAAGGTTGAGATCCAGCAATATAATTACCGACAGAGGCTTCAGAATTTGCTTGTGCTCTAGCCATTACAGCTTTTTGACCCGCTGCAATATCATTGCCTTTCCAAGCCTGTAAACAAGATTGTTGCAACGCACGACCATAAGAGAATGTCATGCTCCAAGGACCTTTACGTTCCATACTATTCATAGTATTAAGATAAACAGAAGCATCTTCTTCTGTTAAGCCACCAGAGAGGAACATAATACCAGGAACTGCTGCTGGAACACATCTGTCCATAGTTCTAACTGTCATTCTAGCAACTTCTTCAGAACCAGCTTTTTCTGCACTATCAGCACCTGAAACCGTCATTGAAGGCTTTAACAAAGTACCTTCTAAGAAAACACCATTTTCTGCACAAGCTTTATATACTTCAGTCAAGACTCTTTCTTGTACTGCAGCTGTTGTTGCAATGCTATGATCACCGTCCATAAGAATTTCTGGTTCTATAATTGGCACAAGTCCAGACTCTTGGCAGATTCTGGCATAACGTGCTAATCCCCATGCATTTTCTTTGATTGAAAGGTTAGTAGGGCAACCGTCTGCTGTAATTTGCAATACTGCACGCCATTTAGCAAATCTTGCTCCACGCTCATAATATTCAGCAGTACGTTCAGGCAGTCCTTCTAAACCAGTACACCAAGTTTCAACTTCACCACCACCTAGTAGAGGACGTAAGCCTTTATCAACCTTGATTCCAGGAATAATTCCTAATTTATCAAGCTTAGCAACCATTGAGTCTCCATCTGCATGGTTTTGATACAAAGTTTCTTCAAAAAGAATCGCTCCACTAATATATTCTCCAAGACCTTCAGCAGTAAAAAGCATACCACGATAAGCTTGACGATTTTCTTCAGTATTCTCAACACCAATACCAGCAAGACGCTTACCAACCGTAGGAGTAGATTCATCTACAGCTAATAGTCCTTTGCCTTTTGCAGATAAGCGATTAGCTGTTTCTCTAAGCTCTTCTTGTTTTGTAATCATTTTATTTTCCTTTTCTAGTTTTAAAAAAAATTATATCAAAGCTTTTTAAGTAACTTTTATTATCTCCATTTGATTAGTTCCGCCCATAGTACCACGAGCTTGACCACGTGTTAACAACACCATATCACCGACTTTAACAATACTTTGTGCTTTTAAGTCAGAGATAATTGCTGCCTTGATATCTTCATCACTTAACCCTGCATAATCAACTGAGTTTGGGTAAACTCCTCGATACATGGTTACTTTGCGTCGAGTATCTAAATGGGGTGTTAAAGCAATAATCGGAATTCCCGAGCTGATACGCGACATAAGTAGAGGGGTATTTCCTGACTCAGTTAGAGCGGCGATGCACTTAACATTAAAATGATTTGCCGCATACATAGCTGCCATCGCAATCGTTTCATCTACAGAGGTAAAGGATTCATCAAGACGGTGAGTTGATTCACGCGTGGTGCGAGTTTTTTCTGCTTCATGACAAATATCTCCCATGGTTTTAATAACCAAACTGGGAGAATGTCCTATAGCCGTTTCACCAGAAAGCATCACTGCATCTGTTCCATCCATAACGGCATTAGCAACATCAAAAACTTCTGCCCGTGTCGGGATGGCATTTTCAATCATGGTTTCCATCATTTGTGTAGCCGTAATGGTAACGCGATTTAATTGTCGAGCACGTTTAATCATTTTTTTCTGCAACGCAGGTAATTGTGCATCACCCACCTCAACACCTAAATCACCTCGAGCAATCATAATCACATCTGAAGCTAAAATAATTCCATCCAGTGTTGCATCGTCATTAACAGCTTCTGCGCGTTCAATTTTTGACACTATTGAGCAAACAAGACCCGCTTTTTCTGCTAAAGATCGACATAATTCTACATCTTCTGCTGAACGAGGAAAGGACAAGGCTAGATAGTCACATTTGATTTTTGCTGCGGTCAGAATATCTTCTTTATCTTTTTCGGTTAAGGCGGCGGCTGAAAGCCCACCTCCCATTAAATTAATGCCTTTATTGTTGGTTAATTTACCGCCAACAATCACGGTACAATTAACTCGTTCCCCTACGACATCATCAACATCCATCACTAGGCGACCATCATCTAGCAACAAGCGATTGCCTGGTTTTACATCAAAAGGCAGGCTTTTATAAGTTAAGCCAACTTCCTGTTGGTTACCTTCAAATTTTTTAACATGATTATCAAGAGCAAATTTATCACCTGCTTTTAAAACAATCCCGCCCTCGGCTTTAAAACGTTCAATACGAATTTTAGGGCCTTGTAAATCAACTAAAACACCGACCTGACGATCATGTTTTTCTGCCAATTTACGTACCATCTTGGCTCTTCCTATGTGCTCTTCTGGCTCACCGTGAGACATATTAATGCGAACCACATCTAAGCCAGCAAGAATCATTTTTTCTAGCTCACCTTCACGATCGGTTGCTGGGCCTAGTGTGGCAACAATTTTGGCTCTTCTCATACCTGATGGCATTGAATTTTATTCCTTTTGATTTTTTAAAAACATAAAGCCCAATTCGATAAAATATTGGGCATAAAAATTACTTAACTTGAATTATTTAGCTTCCGCCACAACCACCACAACATGAGTCGGCGGCTTTTTCTAACATTTCAACAGCTGGCAATTTTTTACCTTCCAAAAATTCTAAAAACGCACCTCCACCGGTAGATATATAAGATACCTTATCGGTAATACCATATTTATCAATTGCCGCTAGAGTATCTCCTCCACCAGCTATCGAGAAGGCTGATGATTCAGCGATTGCCATTGCAATGGCTTTAGTTCCTGCGCCAAACTGATCAAATTCAAATACTCCTACCGGACCATTCCAAACTACTGTTCCTGCATTTTTAATAATTTCGGCAAGTTCTGCTGCCGAATCTGGACCAATATCAAAAATCATATCGTCATCAGCAACTTTAGAAATATTCATTGTGGTTGCAACCGCAGTTTCAGAAAATTCTTTACCACATACCACGTCAGATGCTAAAGGAATAGCCGCACCACGTGCTGCCATAATTTTATTTAATTTATCACAAGTACCAACTAGATCTGATTCTGATAAAGATTTGCCAACATTATGTCCTGCGGCTTCAATAAAGGTATTGGCAATTCCACCACCAACAACCAGTTGATCGACTTTTTCAGATAAGGACTCAAGCACTGTTAACTTACTGGATACTTTAGAGCCTCCTACTATCGCCACCATTGGACGTGCAGGATTATTTAAAGCTTTACCAAGGGCTTCCAGCTCGGCCGCCAAAAGCGGCCCTGCACAAGCGGTATCGGCAAAAGTTCCTGCGCCATGCGTTGAGGCTTGTGCCCGATGAGCTGTGCCAAAAGCATCCATAACATAAATGTCGCAAAGAGCGGCGTATTGCTTAGATAATTCTACGGTATTTTTCTTTTCACCAACATTAAAGCGTACATTTTCTAATAAAACTACTTCACCGTCTGCAACTGTAATTTCTGTACCTGCTACTGTACCTAAGTAATCTTTAACCAAACGTACTTCTTTACCTAATTTTTCAGACAAATTAGCGGCAACAGGAGCAAGAGAGAATTCTTCGGCATATTCTCCTTCTGTTGGACGACCTAAGTGAGACATTAACAGCACTTTAGCTCCAGCATCAGTTGCCATTTTAATCGTAGCTACCGAAGCACGAATACGAGCATCAGAGGTCACCTTACCGTCTTTAACGGGGACGTTCAAATCTTGACGAATTAATACCCGTTTACCAGCTAACTCTAAATCAGACATCTTAATTACAGACATAATAAAACCCTTTTTTTAACTTTTACCTAAATCCTGCAAGTGATTGTGCATATATGGCGTAAGATATTTATTTGTAGAGCAATTTTAATTCGAGCGGAATACTTATTGATATTCCCGAAGAATTAAAATTGCTCTACGAATTAATAGCTTACGCCATATGTGTGCAAGCACTTGCTGGATTTAGGTTTTACCTAAATCCATAAATCATACTTTCAATTCCACACTCTAAAAAAGAATGCAAAACAGAAAACACAATTAATAAAATAGGGAATTAGTTTGTTCAATAGTGAGGCAAAATAAACCCTATTTCCCAACGTGTTCTATTACCCTCATCATATTACAGGTGTAACCATACTCGTTATCATACCAAGCAACAACCTTAACAAAAGTAGAATCTAAAGCAATTCCTGCTTTTGCATCAAAGATTGATGGACGCGGATCGCCACGAAAATCTGTAGAAACATTTGCTTCCTCAGTGTAACCCAGCACACCAGCCATTTCGCCTTCAGAAGCAGTCTTCATCGCTGCACAAATTTCTTCGTAAGTTGCTTCTTTTTCAAGCTCAACTACTAGGTCAACTACAGAAACATCAGAAGTTGGTACTCTGAAAGCCATTCCGGTCAACTTACCGTTTAATTCTGGAATAACTTTGCCTAGTGCCTTAGCAGCCCCTGTTGAAGATGGAATGATATTTTCAAGAATACCACGCCCACCACGCCAATCTTTCATAGAAGGTCCATCAACTGTTTTTTGCGTTGCAGTGGCAGCATGAACCGTAGTCATCAAGCCACGTTTAAGACCAAAACTATCATTTAATACTTTCGCAACTGGCGCTAAACCATTAGTAGTACAAGATGCCGCAGAAACAATCGCTTCGCCTTTATATTCATTATGGTTAACACCATAGACAAACATTGGCGTATGGTCTTTAGAAGGTGCAGACTGAACAACTTTCTTGGCTCCTGCTTCAATATGTGCTTGGCAAGACTCTTCTGTTAAGAAGAACCCTGTACATTCAATTACTAAATCTGCTCCAACATCAGACCAAGCTAGGTCAGCAGGGTTACGCTCGGCAGTAATGCGAACTGTTTTACCGTTAACAACTAAGTTACCGTCAACCACTTCAACTGTGCCGTCAAAACGACCGTGAACTGAATCATACTTCAGCATATAGGCAAGGTATTCAGGATCTAAAAGATCGTTAATTGCAACCACTTCAATGTTTTTAAAGTCCTTTGCTGCTGCACGAAAAGCCATACGACCGATACGACCGAAACCATTAATTCCTACTTTAATCGCCATTAAGTTCTACTCCTTGATTTTTACCAGACTATGGTAATTAAAAAACTATTTTACCTAAAACATTGTTTGCGGTTGCCACAACATTTTCTACCGTAAAGCCAAATTCTTTGAACAGATCTCCTGCTGGAGCTGATTCACCGAAGGTTTTCATACACACAAAACCACCATCTAAACCGACATATTTATACCATGAATCCGCAACACCTGCTTCAATCGCAACGCGTTTAATTCCTGGAATTAATACAGAATCTTTATAAGATTGCTCTTGGACATCATAAGCATTGGTACAAGGCATAGAAACAACACGAACTTTACAGTTCATTACTTCTGCCGCTTCCACAGCCAGACCCACTTCAGATCCAGCTGAAATAAAGATGATGTCAGGCGTACCCTCACAGTCTTTAAGCACATAGCCGCCTTTTTCAATGTTAGCAACTTGCTCTGCTGTACGAGGCTGAGGGGTTAGGGTTTGACGAGAGAAAACTAATGCCGTCGGGGCATCGCCACGTAGCATTGCCATTTTCCAAGATACGGCAGATTCAATTGCATCACAACCACGCCAAGTTTGGAAGTTAGGAATAACTCGCATAGTCGCCATTTGCTCAACTGGTTGATGGGTTGGACCGTCTTCACCTAAACCGATAGAATCGTGAGTATAAACATAGATCGTACCAATTTTCATCAAGGCTGACATTCTTAAGGCATTACGCATAAACTCCATAAACATAAAGAAGGTTGCACCGTACACTTTGAAACCACCGTGCAACACCATGCCATTCATCATATGAGCCATACCAAACTCACGCACTCCCCAAGAGATGTAGTTACCGTTAGCATTATCGGCATTAACCTTAACTGTACCAGACCAATTAGTTAAGTTTGAGCCTGTTAAGTCAGCAGAACCACCAAACATTTCTGGTAATAAAGGTCCCATTGCTTCAATGGTATTTTGTGAAGCTTTACGAGAAGCAATGTTTGGCATGTCTGTTTGAGTTTTGGCGATAAAACTATCCATTTCGACTTCAAAGTTTGCCGGCAAATCACCCGCAATACGACGCTCATATTCAGCGGCTTCAGCAGGATATGCAGCACGATAAGCAGCGAATCTTTCATTCCAAGCAGCTTCGTCAGCTTGTCCTTGTTGCTTGTGATCCCAACCAGCATATATATCTTCAGGAATAACAAAAGGCTCAGCAGTCCAACCAAGCTCTTTACGAACTAATGCAATTTCTTCATGCCCTAAAGCGGCACCATGACAATCATGCGTACCACACATATTGGGCGAACCGAAGCCGATAACAGTTTTTGTACAAATTAAAGTTGGCTTATTGGTAACTTTTTTGGCTGCTTCAATAGCGGCATTAATCGCATCGGCATCATGACCGTCTACGTTAGGGATAACATGCCAATCATAAGATACAAAACGTCCTGGAACGCCTTTTTCCATCCAGTCACCAATATGTCCGTCGATAGAAATATCATTATCGTCCCAAAAAGCAATAACTTTACCAAGCCCTAAAGTACCTGCCAGAGCGGCTGATTCATGCGACAGCCCTTCCATTAAGCAACCATCGCCCATAAACACATAGGTGTGATGATCTACAATCTCATGACCAGGCTTATTAAATTGTGCCGCCAGAGTACGCTCGGCAATAGCCATACCTATTGCATTAGTTAAACCTTGCCCTAAAGGTCCTGTGGTGGTTTCAATG
The DNA here is from genome assembly GCA_964601165.1 of uncultured Piscirickettsiaceae bacterium. Taxonomy (GTDB): domain Bacteria; phylum Pseudomonadota; class Gammaproteobacteria; order Thiomicrospirales; family Thiomicrospiraceae; genus Thiosulfativibrio. Next base: position 7,355 of record CAZRMK010000003.1, read on the forward strand.
CCGTCGGCATAACCATATTCTGGATGCCCTGCTGTTTTAGCATGTAGTTGACGAAATTGCTTAATATCGTCCATAGCCAATTCGTAACCAGAAAGGTGCAATAGAGAATAAATCAACATTGAACCATGACCATTAGATAAAACAAAGCGATCACGATCAGACCATTTATCATTAGTCGGATTAAATTTTAGGTGACTGTTCCACAATACTTCAGCGATATCCGCCATTCCCATCGGTGCTCCAGGGTGACCAGAGTTTGCTTTCTGAACCGCATCCATGCTTAAAGCACGAATTGCATTTGCTAATTCTCTACGAGTTGCCATACAACTTCCTCAACATTTTAATGAGACTCCCTTTGTACGAAAAGCCCCATTTTTTGGGTTTACTGACCTAATAATGAGCTTAATTTACACTCTTTTAATAGGCTATTGTTAAATTTTGTGCGGTATTCTCTCTTAATTTGACAAAATCAGCAAGTTTTCTTGCCATTCACAACAATTAACATCCCTGTAATTTTAAACTAAAACCGACTTTATTTGTGAGGATTTAACTTGAATCTGTGACTTCAATGCGGATAACAGGGCACGAGCTATTGGTTTAGCACGGAATTGAAAAAATCTTAGCTTCACCCTTAGGTTAAGCGGGTATTTTTTAAACCCGTGATGAATCAATAGCTTGCGTCCTGTGCCGTAGTGAGGTCACAGATTCAAGTTTATCTTTTCTTTTTTCAGCAATACCTTCATAAATAGAAAGCATCGCTGGAATAACCAACAAAATAAGTAGCGTAGAAAAAGCCAATCCAAATGCGATAGATGCCGCCATAGGAATTAAAAATTGTGCTTGTAAAGAGGTTTCAAATAACAAAGGTGTCAATCCTGCAATTGTGGTTAAAGAAGTCAATAGTACCGCTCTAACTCTCTGGACAGCCGCCTCTTCTAGTGCAGCATTAACTGCCATACCTTCTTGCCTTAAACGTTTATAAAAACTGATTAAAATAATAGAGTCGTTCACCACAATGCCTGACAAACCAAAAAAACCAAATAGCGAGAGAATGGTCATATCAATCCCTAACCACCAATGCCCTAACACTGCCCCGACTAGACCAAAAGGAATCGCCATCATCACTACCAATGGCCAGCCATAAGAACTAAATACCCAAGCTAAGACAATGTAAATAATTGCCAGTGCTATTAATACTCCAGTAGCCATATCAGACATGGTTTCAGCCTGATTTGCTCTTTGCCCCTCTAAAGAATACTGTAAACCATATTTATCAACTAAATCAGCAAGGCTGGTTTGTTGTAACTGGTTCAAGATTTGATTGGCATTATTAACACTCCTGTCAACATCTGCTAGCACTGACACCGCTAAACGACCATCAACATGACGCACCACATCAAACCCACGCTGTGCTTGCCAACTAACGACAGAACTTAACGGCACTCGCAGCCCTGTTGGCGAAACAACTTGCAACTGATTTAAGGTAGACAGCCTTGCCTGTGCTTCACGCGGAAACTGCACGCGAACTTCAACTTCATCCTCGCCATCGGCAAAAACCTGCACTAAACGACCTGCAAAGACATCTGACAATTGCCGCCCTAATGATACATAAGTAAATCCTAAAGCTTTACCCTGTGGCGTTAATTGATAAATAAGCTGATTTCTCCCAAAGGGCAGATCATCTCTCACGCCAGAAACTCCCGATATTTGATGCAAGACGTCCTGTAATTCTAAAGAGGCCGCCTTTAACTGCCGTGGCTCAATGCCAGATAACCGAATGTCAATATCACTTCCAGGAGGCCCCGCAGTTGGAGATCCTATAATTAAAGTATCTAGCCCTGGCACTACTCCGGCTTTTTCTCTCCACAGCTTAATAAAGGCCTCGTTACGAGTTTCACGCTTGTCTGACTCGACTAACTCTATATTTATACCTCCAAAAGTAGCCCCCATTTGTCGAGAATGGGCAAAATATCTCACCACCGCAGTGGTAACTATTCCTGGTTCTAACTCTTGCTCTGTTGCACGCAAAGCTTGATAAAGCCTACTAATATAATCCCGAGTTACTTCTGGAGAAGTACCAGCAACAAAACTAGCATCGGCTTGAATGCTCATTGATTCTGGCGAGGGAAAAAATACAAACCCTACCCGCCCTCCAGCAAATAAAGCCATCACCAAGACCATCGCTGCCAAAGCAGAAGCTAGGGTAATGCTTCTATTATTTAAAACCCAACGAATAACTGCTCGAAATTGATGATTTCGCCAATGATTAATCGTCAAGTCCAAACGATAACGAATAGAGCCTTTTTCTGAAGGCTTAACCTTATGTAAGGCGTGACGTAAATGCCCCGGTAAAATTACAAAACTTTCTAGCAACGAGGCAAACACAACTGCAATAATAACCAAAGGAATTGCAAATAAAATACTGCCTATTTCTCCTCCTATCAACATCAAGGGCAAAAAAGCTGCGATAGTTGTTATAGAAGATGCCGTAACCGGCGCTAACATCCTATAAGCCCCACCCTCAGCTGCCTGCAAGGCAGGCTCTCCTGCTTCATAATGGGATAGGACATCCTCGCCCACCACAATGGCATCATCAACAATGATTCCTAGTGCCATAATTAAGGCAAACAAGCTAATCATGTTAATACTGCCGCCAGTTAAGTACAAAATAATCAAGGTAGCCATAAAAGAAATTGGAATTCCAACCGCAACCCAAAAGGCGACTCTGCCATGCATAAAAATATACAAAATCAGCACCACCAAAATCAGACCACTAGCGCCGACACTTACCAGCAAGCCAATACGCTCTGCGACTAAACTCCAACTTTCATCATAAACTTGTAATTCCATACTCTCAGGCAAAATAGGTTCTGTTGCAGCTAACCAAGTTTGCATAATGTTAGAAGACTCTATGGTATCACCAGCTCCTGATCGTTGTAGTTGCATCTCTATTGCAGGATAGCCATCGACAAATAACTGTGGCGAATTTTGCACTGCCCGACGTTCTATTGTGGCAATTTGACCCAGTTTTAACTTTTGAGTATCAGTAGCTATAATTACAAGGTTATTAAAATCTGCTTCCGAACGAGCTTGCTGCATAGCTCTAATATCTCGAATACTATCGCTTTCCCCAACCGATCCCACAGGAAAATCACGACTCACTTCAGATATCTTAGCAGCTACTTGCTCTATGGTTAAGCCATGTTGCGCTAACTGCTTAGCTGAAATTTCAATTGCCATTTCTTCTACTGGCATGCCCTTAAGAGTAATCTTGTCAATGCCAGCGCCTAACAATTGTTTTTCAAAGCGACGCACTAAAGGACGCATTTCTTCAATTGAAGCAGTTTTTCCCACTAATAACACTCTAGCAATCGACTCATAATGAACTATTCGCTCTATCACCGGGCTTTTAGAATCTTGCGGCAGGTTTCGCAGCTCTCCTACCCGTTGATTAATTTGATCCAAAGCCTCGATCATATTAGTGTGTTCTTTAAACTTTAAAACAATAACCGCCCTGCCTAAGTAAGAAGTAGAAGTCATTTCATCAAGGTTATCTAGATTGCGTAATACACGCTCTATTGGGTTAGTAATAGAGCGCTCTACATCCTCAGCATTAGCTGCTGGCCAATCTACGAAAACCGAGGCATAATCCAAAGTAAATGTTGGAAAAAACTGTACATTTAACTTCATTAAGGCAACTATTCCTGCCAAAAAAATGATAATCATCAGTAAGTTTGGAGCAAGTTTATGGCGTGCAAATAAACCAATAAAGCCTCTTGACTTAAATGTCTGTTGTTCAGGATTACTCTCTGTATTCTTCTCAGTAGGTTCTGACATAATTAATTCATCACCAACACTTTCAGACCAGAAACCGCATTAGGCAAATGAGTTACTAATATTTGCGAACCAACTTGCAAATCGCCTCTTAACAAAGCTCTAGCTTCGCCATCAATCCAAGCTTCACCCAAGAGCTGTACCTTAACCGCTTGCAACTGCCCGTCTACCACCACATACAACCGATCCGAACCAAATAAAGCCGAAAAAGGCACTGAAAAAACATCTTCATGCATTCTAGAAATTAAAGCAACCTGCAACAAATCACCCGGCCTAGTCATTTTTAAGGTATCTGGTAAGTCAAAAAAACCATCAACACCACTGGCATCGGCCTCTCCTGCTAAGCGAGATAAAGGTAGTTTATAGATCTTATCAGCCACCATCAATTCTGCCATTAAGACTTGCCCGCTATTTAAAGCCTCATAAATAGCAGGCAACTCTCCAACTGGAATTTTAGCTCGAAGCTCCAGACTATCTAAAGCATAAAAACTTAACAACGATGCCCCAGATACTACTCGATTACCTTCTGCAACATATACCTTAGCAACACGAGCGTTAAAAGGAGCAATGACCCGCCCCCTTACCAAATTAATATTAGCTTGCGATAAATTGACCTTAGCCTTGGTTAAGCGTGCTTGCATTTGTGCGAGATTTGCCTTATGAGAGGTTATGGATAAACTAACACTAACCATTTGTAATTCTTGACGAACCAAACCCTCTTTAGCTTGATCTAAATTAGATTGGGAAACTAAATCCCTACTTAAAAGTTCTTGATTACGAGAAACGGTTTTTTGCTTCAGCTTTAACAAATGCTCTTCGTGTAACAAACGTTGTTTATTTGCCTTATAAAATAAATTCTCAACCTTGATGCGAGCCTTTGCTTCGGCGACTTCAGCTTGAGCTATCTCAAAAGGCAACTCTAAATCTGAGTTTGATAGAGCGATAACGTCTTGTCCTTGCTTAAGATATTCTCCATCCTTAACATTAACCGCTTCTATCACGCCGGTAACAGGAGCTGATACAGTTGTTAAACTAGAGGCCTCAACTTTCCCAAACAGTGAAACCCGAGTGACGGCATCTCTAAACTGAATCTCTATTACCTCAACTGGCCAAACTTTTTGCTTAATTTCAACCGGTAAAGCCTCTGGCTTAGTTGCCTGAAAATAAACCAATACGGCAATCGACAGAGCTATAATCAATACTGAGATGAATAATTTTTTAAAGACAGATACCACTTTAAATAAAACCATTTACACTAAACCTTTCGTTCAACTTCCCACTGATGATGACTCAAATCTCCTCCCACGCTAACGGGTTCAAGATGAATCATTACATCGACATTTTCAAACATCACTTCCAAGCTCTGAGTGACCTCTTCTGAAATCTGATGCGCAACCACTAGAGTTAAATCATCATCCAACTCTAAATCTAACTGAATAAAAATTCTAGGCCCTGAACGGTAAGTTCTTAAATCATTAAAACCTTTTACCTTTGAGTGAGCCAAAACCATTTGGGCAATCACTTTTCTCACCTCATCAGGTAATTCATGATCTAGAAGCTGATGTGCCGAACGTAACCCCAGTTTAATGGCTTGCCAAGCCACCCACATCCCAATCAACGCCCCTAGCGTGGCATCTAACCACTGCAATGCAGACAATAAAAGTGCCAGCAATATGGTAAAGTTGACAACTAAATCAGAAACATAATGTAGCGAATCTGCCTCTATCGCAACCGACTGACTTCTACGGATAACATAACGCTGAAAGCTTACCAAAACCAACGTCAGCGCTATTGAAATAACCATTACCCAAACCCCAGTCATCACCTCATAAAGCTCTGCAGGTGCTAACAAACGTTGTACAGCAAACCATATTAAATAAAGAGCAGAACCGGCAATAAAGATGCTTTGACCTAAGGCAGCAAGAGGCTCTGCTTTACCATGACCAAACCTATGTTCATTATCGGCAGGTACTTGTGCAAACCGAACGGCAAACAGAATCATAACCGAGGCAAAAACATCGGCTGCCGAATCAAGTAAAGATGCTAATATACCAACCGAACCCGTTTGCGACCAACCATAGAACTTTAACAACAGTAAAGTTATCGCAACTGAAACAGAAGCGTAGGTTGCAAAACGAATGAGCGCTTCATTTGCCATTACGTATTCCTCTAAAAACTCTTTATCCAGCCTTTAACCCTAATCCGCAAGTAGGATTATGAATTAGTGTGCAAGTAATTGATGTGCATAGTGAATTTTAAAAAATCGTTGTCACCTAATTGGTGATAAGGTTTTTTTAAAATTTACTAGATGCATCAAGGACTTGTGCAATAATCATGATTTCTACTTGTGGATTAGGGTTTAAGAAAGCCCTTAATCAAACGCAACCTTTCCTGTTCAATGGCTAGGGCAATTTCTTTACCCTGATACCCTAAAGCAATAATTGCTTGGTTATCAACTTGGTTCGCCGCTTTAGCTAGAGCAAGCCAAAAAATACGCTGGGGGTAGCCTCGCTCTTCAAACCCTAACCGACCTTTAGAATCAGCTTCACAAGCCAGCAATACTTTTTCTAAGAAGACAATATTCTTAAACCCTTGACAAGCTTGCAACACTTTAAGATAAGTCTTAGGAGTTAAATAAGGCTTTCCATTGGAATCTAACCCTTGATGAATAATACCATGCCATTGTGTCACTTTTTGTGCCAACAAACTAGTACTCTTAGGCACTCGATATTTTTGACACAATGCTTTAACAACCGGCACACCTGCCTGCTCATGACCATGATGTTTAGGCCACAAGTGTTTAGGGGTAACCCCTTTACCTAAATCATGCACTAAAGCCGCAAAACGTACACCTACATCTGTAGTTAGTTTTGCTGCGGCATCTAAAACCATCATAGTATGCACCCCTACATCGCCTTCTGGATGATGCTTCAAGGGTTGAGTCACCTCATATAAGACATCTAACTCTGGAAATAAAATCGACAAAGCACCTACTTGACGCAAGGTTGTAAAAAATAAACTGGGTTTGGGGGTTTTTAAGGCCTTAACCACTTCTTGCCAAACCCGTTCAGGAGTTAATAATTCTAACTCAGCAGAAAGACTCATGGCTTGCATTAATTCTAGCGTTTCATCAGCAACTGCAAAATTAAACTGCGCAAGCTTGGCAACAAAACGAGCCACTCGTAATACTCGCAAAGGATCTTCTGCGAAAGCCGCCGAAACATGACGTAACTGGCAATTTTTTAAATCTTTTAGCCCGCCATAAGGGTCAATAATCTGCCCATCAGCATCTTGAGCCATAGCATTAATAGTCAAATCACGACGAATCAAGTCTTCTTCTAAACTAACCGAGCTATCATAAAATACCTCAAAGCCATGATACCCTTGACCCGATTTACGCTCCATTCTAGCCAGCGCATATTCTTCTTTAGTTTGAGGATGTAAAAAAACCGGAAAGTCCTTACCCACCTGCTGAAAATCTTTAGCCAGCATGTTTTCAGGAGAATCGCCAACCACCACCCAGTCTTTATCATAGACAGCTATACCTAATAGCCCATCCCTAACAGCTCCTCCGACGAGATAAGTTTGTGGTGAATTACTAAAATTTATGCTCATTTAAATCATGCCTTAAAACACAAAACCGCTCAAAAGGCGGTTTTAGGTGGTTTGTCATAATGATATCACCAGCTTTGCTGCTGTAAAAAATTAAAAATTTCACACCAACTCTTCTGCATTACGTCCCGCATCTTGACGCATATCATTAAAACGTGCTCGAAGATGGTTAGGAACCAAACTACGAAACAATACACTCTCAAGGCTTATCGGTACAAAACCAAATTGAACAGAAAAATCTTGCTCTGAAATCAAATCAACCGATAAATTTAAAGTCTGCTCTTTTGAAATAGATCTTACAGGAGATAATCCCCCTAATGCAGACATAATCCTAGCGTTTAAAGTGCACATTGGCAATACAAAAGCATCATCCATATTTTTAACATCTTTAACCAATTCTGCCAACTCTTTTAAAGTTAAACGTTGCTCCCCCACCACCTCAAGTTTTTTTCCAAAAGTATTAGCTTCCCTAACCGAACCAGCCATTGCCTTGGCAAAATCTTTAATCCACAGGGGCTGAATTTCTGTAGCTGATTTATAAATAGGTAACAAGGGGAAACGATCGAGCTGAGAAGCAAACCTAGTAGTAGTTTCATCTCCTTCACCAATCAGTAACCCTGCCCTGAAGATAGTAACGTCCGCAACTGCATTATCAATAATCGCATCCGATTCCCCTAACACAGCTAAATATTGATTAGTTTCTTGTGTTGCATCGGCACCAATTTGAGATAAATGAACTATTCTTTGAATAGCAACATGATCTACAACTTGTGTTATTTTTTGGGTAACTGCAACTAAATCCTCAACCTCTACTGACTCTGTTTCTGTCGTCCGATCTGCCATTAAATTCACTAAAATATTTTTTTCTGCCATCACCTCATTAAGAGATTCCATCGTCATCTCAAAGAGTTCGACCACTTTAGTATTCTGGAATAAAGCAAACTCACGAAACCTTTGAGGACGACGAACACAAACGGTAATTTCATAACCTAATTTAGACAGTTCGTTTACCACAGCACGACCTACAAACCCTGTTCCGCCTAATACAACGACTTTATTTCCTAACATATTCATACCTTAAATTTAAGTTGTAACTATTACCCTAATCCAAATATAGAAACATGAATATTGCACAAGCTATTGGTTCCACAGAAAAAGAAAAAATATCAGCCTCTCCTACGGCTTACGCCTAGTGCGATTCTGATTTATTATTTTCACTTTCCCTGTGAAACCAACATCTTGCACACTATTTCGCATTTCTACATTTGGATTAGGGTATTACAAGGATAAGAAATACTCAATCTAACGTCAAGCCTAGACTGACTTATTATTGATTTTTTGATAAAATACCAACATTAGCTCCATCCTCCAAATCCTCATATAGAAAGATAAAGATAACAAAAACTATGACATCCATACAAATTTCAGCTTACAAAAGCCCTAAAAAAAATGAACTTTACCTTTATGTTGCGCAAAAAGAGGGCTTAGATAACCTTCCCAATGAGCTCACTGTCATGTTTGGTACTCCTGAACATGTCCTTGATTTTAAGCTGAATGAAGATAAAAAAATGCCTCGTGTTAACTCAGCAGAAGTAATTAAAGCTATTCACGAAAAAGGTTATTTTATTCAAATGCCCCCCACAGAAGTAGAAAAACTAGGCAATATGCCTCCACCCCCTGAACGTTTAGATAATATTTTTTAATACCCTATTAAACTACTAGGGTATTTACAAAACTTAAAAACCCATTAGAATAGACAAGCAAACTCAACAACCATGCAAGTATTTTTATAAAAAGGAACTTTCCCATGGCTTTTACACTACCACCTAAACTTAGAAGATAAAGTAATGACAAAAATAACATTCAAAATAGTTGGCTTAGCACTATTATTGGCTACGCCTTATGCTGCTGCTCATATTGGTCACGATCATGGTCATTGGACTAGCGGGATTATTCATGCATTGTGGATTGGTGCAGCATTAGCTGTTGTTGCTCTTTCTGTCTTTATGTTGAAAAAAACATACTATTCTAAAACACAAAAAAATAAGTCAAAAGAAGGATAAAAACATGTTACATAAAGTTTTTGAAAATCTGGATAAAGCATTACAATATGAAACAGCATCAGCACATTGTGATATTCCGTGTAAAGTATATGATCCAGCAACAGCACAAATTGCTGCTTTAACAGTTATTCGCATGCTAGATCTTATTCAGGAGCTGGATGTTCAAGACTCACTTAGTCTTGTCAATCAAGCAAAATTAACACGCTTAATGGCAGTAAAAGAAGAACATGCTACCAAAGTTAAGGATGAAGTACTAATCATTTGGGGCGATTACTACAAGCAACCACAGTTTGATCTATTGCCAAATACTAATGAATTGGTGCATAGCATTATGATGCAAGCATCTAAATGCAAACAACATATTGATCGTGCTATGGGTGAAGAATTATTGCGATTGGTTAATGAATTTGCACAAGGGTTTTGGTTGACTAAAGGTGTTGCAACCTATACAGCTAACAGCCCGTATCCACCTGCAGAATCGGTGGTCTATCCCAAACTAGGCTAGGTAATATGTTCAAAATATTTAAAGTTAGGGGGCATAGCATGTCTCCTCTACTTAATGACGGTGATTTTGTTGTTATCACCCGTTGGTGGTATAAATTACAAGCTGGACGCTTAGTTGTTGTGTACCATTCTCGTTATAAAATAATTATTAAACGCATTAGTGATCTTCGAGAAGGTGGTTATTTTTTTCTATCTGGAGAGAATAGTACCAGTGTCGAAAGCCAGCAAATCGGACGGATGTCTAAAGATGATTTGTTAGGCGTTGTATTATTTAAGATTAAAAAATTAAAAAATTAAGTAATTAAAATTAAGTTAAGGGTCAAGTCTTAACTTAACATCTAATCCGCAATTCTATTCTTGGATTAGGGCAAAATAAAACCGTCCTATTGGGTTATAATCAATAGTTAACTCACTATCTTTTTTTTAAAAATGAAATTAATAACCGTCTTTTTTGCAATCGTTAGTTTATTTCTTGCTGGGTGCTCTACCAAAGAACATACAAGAACCGTTCATCAGACTCCTGCTCCTGTTGATGTTATTGTTTCTGCCTCCCCTGCTCCCAAACAAGCACAACAACCAATCGACAATACTAGACAAATTCAACTGGCATTAAAATCACAACTGCGTTTATGGAAAGGAACTCCTTACCAATTTGGTGGCACGACTAAACAAGGGGTTGACTGTTCTGCTTTTGTACAAAATACTTTTAAATCTAAACTGGGACTAAATTTAAGCAGAACCACACGCTCTCAAGTTAAAGAAGGGGTGTTCGTTGCCAAACAAGATTTAAAACCTGGTGATATTGTTTTCTTTAGAACTGGAAGAAACTCACGTCACAATGGTGTTTATATTGGCAACAATCAGTTCATTCATGCATCTAGTAGCAGAGGAGTTACTACTTCTGACTTAACTCTAGCCTATTGGCGACAACACTACTGGACTGCTAGACGCATAATAAATTAGCGGTTTTTATATAAAGGAGGCACTTAATAAGAATATATTGTTAAAATACCCTTTCTTTAATCAAAAACACAGTATCCGACACCATTATGAGCAACGCACAACTTATCCTGATTGACAAACGTAACCAACCTATTAAAGAATACATCGTCGCAGTAGCTGCTTCTGACGGTTTGGATATAAGGGGTTTGCAAATTATTGCTTCTCCTGCAAAAGGCGAAAAAGCATTTATTACTGCTACTTTAAAAATCCCTCCTTTAGAAGCTTTACAATTTAATGCCAAAAAAATTGTCGGTTCCATTATGGCGAACCTAGTTGTTAAGGGAGAAACTTTTTCGGTTGCAGAGTTAATTACTAAGGCCAGTGAAGATGAAGCGGTACAAAAATCTTTAACCAAATCCATTAAAAAACTGGAAGCTAAATTACATGATTTAGTTGCCGAATTTACTTCTTCAGAAGTAGTAAACCTTTTAGCTGAACGTCGCAATGATGCACATTTCAAACTTAAAGAATATGACCAAGAATTAAAAACTAAAAAGGTCGTCTGTATCGACATTGAAGCCACTGACATTTCAACTAAAGATACCGCAGACATTATTCAAGTCTCGGTTTGTGCCTTGGATGGCACTGAACTTTATAATCAGTTAATTAACCCTGGTTACGACATTCCACACAATGAGAAACACAATATTACTACTGAAATGGTACAAGACCAGCCTTTGCTCTCAACAATATGGGAAGACATTCATCAAGTGCTAGCAGATGCAGATATTATATTGGCTTACAGCACCGAATCTGACTTTGCCTATTTGCAAAAAAGTGCCGAGAAGAAGATGCTCAAATTTGAGCTAGATTATAACGACTGGTTAGATGTCGCAGTACACGCTAAAGACTTAACGGGTGCTTTGCGCTGGCAGTCTGAAAAAATGTATTGGTTTTACAAAACTCCTAAACTAACAGCTTCTTATGAAGTTATTTTAGGCAAGCCTTTTCCTGGTGATGCACACGATGCTTTGGCAGATGCACGAGCAACTGCCGAGCTATTTAATGCCATGTTAGATAGGGGACGTAAATCGCAAGTTGCTGCTAAAAAGGTAGATCCTTCTGCTAAGGCAAAAATTTCTAATAACCCTTTTGCCGCCGCTTTTGCTCAAGCAAAACGTAAATAACTTGCCTATAAATAATATGTGCGACACTCTAACTTTTAAACAACTTGAAACTGCCCAGAAGGGTGATGTTTTTAAGTGGCAAGATCTTAAATCACAAATAAAATACGATAGAAACGGCTTAATTCCAGCTATTGCCCAACAATTTGATACCAAAGAAGTGTTGATGATGGCTTGGATGAACGCCCAATCATTAGAAGAAACCTTGCAAACTGGACATGTTTGTTATTGGTCTCGTTCACGGCAATCTTACTGGCGTAAAGGCGAGAAATCTGGACAGATTCAAACCCTAAAAAGCTTAACTTTCGATTGTGACGGCGACACTATTTTATTACAAGTTGATCAAACAGGCCCTGCTTGCCATTCAGGACGCAGGAGTTGTTTTTATACAACCTTTGATGGAGAAAATAAAGTTACCATCACTTCCGAACCTCTTATAAGCCCCGAGGAGCTATATAACAAGTAACTCTCGCACCACCATAGTGGCATAGCTCCCTGCGGGAAGTTCAAAACTTAAATATAAAGATTCATCTTCAATTCTAAATGCCATTTCTTTAGGCATCACCCTTAAAGCACGACGCTCCTGTTTCATACCAGATTTTTCTAACCCTAGTTGCCAGTCTGCAAAAGATTGGATTACTTCCTGCTCTAGTTTTAACATATCCTGTGTTGTTAAAAAATCTCCTCTGCCTGTTAATAGACCTGTTGGATGAATGTCCGCAACTAGTAAACGTTTTTCTAAAGCTTTATCAGCATCATATACAAAACATTTAGTAGAGCCTTCCAGCATAAAAACATCTCCAGAAATTCGACTAGACCAAGTTTGAGAAGCCACGCGCTGGCTAAGTATTTGATTAAATATCCATGAACGAGCAGAAGATAAATACAGGCTTTTTTGATGATGCTTGACACGACGTTGATGGCCTGCAAAAAGAGCAATCGCTTGTTGCAAGTTTCCCATATTTTTACCAAAACGCTGCTCACCAAAATAATTAGGAACACCCTGTTGCTGGACTAACTCACAACGAGAGATTAAACCTTCATAGTTGCCTTTTAAGTCACGCAAAACTAATTCAAAGCGGTTTCCTGCTAGCCCACCTCTTTGCAACTTACGATGATGACGTTGTATCTTTAAAATTCTAGCAGTTTTGCTATCAAAATCCTGCAGTGATGGATTAGGTTTGCCTGGCAAATGAATACTTATCCACTGACGAGTCACGGCTTGACGATCTTTCTTGCCAGCATAACCAATATTTCTATCTGAAACTTTTGCCCATCGAGATAACTGCTGAACCAAATCCACAGTATTCTCAGAAGTTTTTTCTACCCAAAGCCACAAATGCTCACCTTCTCCAGAAAGTTCATAAGCAAGTTTTTCTGCTACTAAAAAATCTTCTGGCTGTACTTTAAGCCGTGCTGAAAATTCAGGCTTACCATAGGCATAGGCTAATTTAGAAAAACAAAAAGACATCTTAAAACCTCTAAAAACGTTTAAAAACAAAAAAGCCCGTTAAAAATTACCAGGTCTGGCAGTTTTTAACGGGCTTTTTAACTTCTTTTTTTAAATCACGTCATGGATTCAACTAGCCATTATCTGTTTGTTGAATACCAGATATTTCCCAGTCTCCTTGGTTAGAAGCTTCGCGACGAATATGCCAAATCTCGTTAAAGGCATGAGACATTTCATCAACCCCTTCCTTAATAAATCCTGAAAAACGCACACTGACGATAAAATAATCACCATCAATTGCCATATCAGCAATCTCAGCGTATAAGTCTTCTACTTCTGTATAGTTACTTCCTGCTTGCATTTGTTGCATCTGCTCCTGAATCCCTTCAAACAATTCTGGCGAACAATAAGATTTAATTTCAGTAACATTCAAATCATCCCAAGCTTTTTGTACCGCAATATAATGACCTTTAGCACCATTAATAAATTCAACCTCATTAAACCAATCTGGCTTTTCTGCAACTGTATGGGACGATTCAGACAAACCTGACCCTATCATGGAAGCTCCAGAACGGGGCTTATAAGGTTCAAACTCAGAAGAATAATTCTGACTTTCTCTATATTGCTGTTGAGAAGTAGAAGCTTCAGGCTGATACGTCTGCTCTGCTTGATTATATTTAGCCTGTGAATCTGCTTGAGAGCGACGACGTCTAAACAAAGCAAATAACATAAAGGCGACTAACCCAATTAAAAGAAAGTCAAATACTTGAAAGCCTTCAAAACCATCACCAAAAATCATCGCCGCTATTAAACCACCTGCCGCTAATCCCGCTAAAGGTCCAAGCCATTTTGAAGCGCCAGATTTTGCAGCCATTCCTGCCGCACCAGCACCTGCTATTTGCCCAGCTTTGGTTTCATTAGCCGGCTTAGCAGGAGTTTGTTTAGGAGCATGATTCTTAGGAGCAACTTTTTTAGAATGCCCAAAGCTGCCACCGCCACCAAATTTTTTAGCCTCCGCTATCGGCAAAAAACCAGTAAATGCCAGCAAAGTAAATAACACCACAAATATTTTCATTTCTTCCATCTTCTTTAAATTATTTTAAAATGGTATAATTGTACCCTAGTCTTCTACTAAAAAATAGAGTATCAACAAATGTCTTCCAAATATTTTTTGCTATTTCTCCTTATTTCAAGCCTGCTGCTAAAAACAAGCAACGTTTTTGGTTTTGACGATATTAGCTGGATAAAAAGCTATGAAGAGGGGTTAAAAATTGCGAAAGAAGAGAAAAAACCTGCTTTTATCTATTTTTACGCCCCTTGGTGTAGCTGGTGTTATGTTTATGAACAGGAAACCTTAGGGAATAAGCGGATTACCAACCTCATTCAAAAAAACTACATTCCAATACTCGTCAACTTTGACGCCCGCCCTGATTTGGTTAAAAAATATCGTGGCTTTGGACTACCTCTTACCATTATCCTGTCCTACACTGGAGAGCTTGTGCTACGATTACCAGGCATTCTTACCCCTCAAGACATGGAGCTAACCCTACAACGAGTTATAGAGGTACTGGCAGTAAAAGACCTGCCAGAAATTAACATCATCACCGAAGTTAATCATCTTGATGCAAAAAGTTATCAAGATTTTCTTGCTGATTGGCTGGAACACCTTGAAGGCTTGTACGATCCTGTAAAGAAAACCTTAAGCGGCATATTAAGTAGCGGGGCAACGCTAAAAAGACCTGCCCCAAAAGCATGGGCATTCAAACTGAAAAACAACCTTTGGACTGAGCGAACTGAACCCGCTGCTTTAGCCGTTATGAATAATATTTTTGATTCTAAACATGGAGGATTTTTCTATTTTAGAGACTTACACCGTGCTGATAAACATTTAGAAACTGCCAAACTAGTCCACGCCAATGCTTGGTTGATCTATTGGTTCTCACAAGCAGGAAAAAAATATAACAACCCACTACTAACTCAAGCGGCACAAGATAGCATCCATTATCTAAAAACCACCTTGTGGGATAAAAAAACTGGTGGTTTCTTTCAGGCTCAGGTTTCTGATTATACTTTTTATAAACCAAACCCTACAACTTTATCACCGCCACCGCTAGACATAATCAAGCGTACTGACAGTAATGCCATAGCTGCTCTTGTCTTTATTAAAATTGCCAAATTAACTGCTGATGATTCATTAGCTAAGCTTGGATCTCAAACTCTAGACTACTTAATGACCCATCATTTGCAAGACTCCCGCCTTTATCAGTCCATCTATGAAAATACTCATGGCGTTGCTTACAATCTTCCAAAAGATATTTTTTGGTTATTAGCAGCCATGCAAACAGCAACAGAAGCAGGGCTTACTACCTTTGCAACTCCTGAACAAAAACAACAAATTTATAAGCTTGCCAACCAGTGGTTATCGACTGCGATGCAGGGCAAATATAACATAAATTTATCTAATCAGCTTTTAGGCATTATTGCATGGGTAGCCGTTAATAGTGATAACCCTCTAATTCCCACAGAGACTACCGCTTGGGCTTTAAAACAAATTCGAATTGAAGAGAATACCCGACCAGATGAACTAGTTTATGCCCTTAAAGCTTGGCAGATCTTCCTTATTAAAGAATATCAAAAATAAAAAAAGAGAGTCATCATGAGACCTTTGCATAATTCATGGCGAGGTAAAAATAAGGTATAATTTTTCAGGTTTTAGTCAAAAAATAAGCGTAATAGCTAGCTATTGGGTTTGTTTTTTGGCTGAAAGATGGAAAACTTATAACTATTTTAACCCGTCATTGAATTATGCAAAGGTCTCATCATTATATTTCAAGGAATGATATTATATTACAATGAAACTCAAGCGAATCCTCAAACACATGGCAACTTTACTACTTGGCATAGCATTACTAAATGGTTTTGTATTCATGCAACAACCATCAATTACCTTTTTTCCTCACTCAACCCTAGAGCAAACTCCTAAAGATTGGGGCTTGGAATATGAGGATGTTTATCTTAAAACTGAGGATGATGTTCGTTTGCATGCTTGGTATATTCCGCACCCAGAAGCAACTCAAACCTTACTGTTTTTTCATGGCAATGCAGGAAACATTTCTCATCGTCGTACTTCACTTGAAATTTTTCACCGCCTTGGACTCAATGTACTCATCATAAGCTATCGTGGCTTTGGCAAAAGCGAAGGCAGACCCAGCGAAGTAGGAATTTATAAAGATGCCACCGCTGCTTGGTTGCACCTCACTAATGAGCGTAATCTCAAGCCAGACGAAATCATTATATTTGGTCGTTCCCTTGGAGGAGTGGTTGCTACCGAACTGGCTTCCCGCGTACAACCAGGCGGCTTAATAATTGAATCTACTTTTAGCTCGGCAAGAGATATTGCCGATGCAGTGTTTACAAAACTATCACGCATTATTATTTTACGTTATGAATTTAATGCCCTAGAAAATATTCAACAGGTAACATCGCCTGTGCTAGTGCTACACAGCCCAGATGATGAAATTGTACCTTTTCGTTTAGGAGAAAAAATATTTCAAGCTGCTAACCAGCCTAAAACCTTTGTTGAAATGAGGGGTGGACATAATACTGGATTATTAATGAGTCAACCAGAGTATGAACAACATCTTGCTAAGTTTATTGCTTCATTAAAACAATAGCCTAGCACAGGAAACTCTCCATAACTCAGGGCAAAAAACTCGTTCCCATGCTCTGCGTGGGAACGAAGACTTACTTGTAAACCATATTAGCAGCTGTACACGCCCAGTGGTGAGGGGGATAGTTTAATGATGAAGATTTTTTTATTTTGGAATTTAGTTCACTTTCTTCCAAGCCAGTATTTTCGAGTACTTTTTCAAACTCTTCTCTAGATCTCTGGTGGGCTTTAAATAGCATCATTTGCACTCGACTTTGCACATTAACCTTACCACTGCCACTGGTTTCAATAGGACAAAAGATAGCTTCAGGATAACGAGCGGTGATTAAACTTTGTACCCCGTCAGAAATACCTGAACTTGGCATGCAACCAAAGGGCTTAACCGATATTACCATATGGGCGCGTTTATCCTCTACTGTGTCAATTAATTTCGCAACTTCTAAATGCCCTTCGCCGCCTTTAATAAGCGTGTCATAATGTTGGCCGGCAAGATCTGCTAATTTTTTCATATCTGGCAGATGGTGATGTTTAAGCCCAATGGTAAGAGCAGATATCCGAAACCATGCCTTAAGACCAATCATAGCGGTTTTATATAATAATAATTTTTTAACTACTGATTTACCCCCCAGACCTAAACGGGTATGATCCTGCCCGCGTAAATGACGCCGTTTTTCAACCCCATCAATCTTATCCCACATGAGATAGAATAGCCAGTTAGAAACCGGTTGAATAGTAACTTCTGCCCCTTCCTGCTCAAGAAAGCTCTGCAATTCATAATTACCTTCACCTTCCGTAGTCATCGCCCAAAACTCGCCAATAATACTCACTTTAGGCTTAACTTCTAACCAATTTACCTCAACCTTTTCTAAAACTTTACGACAACGCCATAAAGCGAGTGTCACAGAGTTATTTTCCTCAAAAGCTGTCACCAAAATATCTTTACAAATTTGCATGGCTTTATTAGTTGCTCCAGCTTCAACTTCATAAGGCCTTAAACGATAACCCATAAGATTAAGCACATCACCTGCAACAACCGCTTTAATTAGACCAAGATAAAAACTAGAGTCAAACATTATGCCCGATTCTTTATTAACATCCTTAATTTCCAACTGCTGATCAAACAGTAATATACGAAAGCCACCGAAGCCAGCATCTCGCAAAGCCTTACGATATTCAGTAAGATACATTCCAAAACGGCAAGGTCCACAACTGCCACCTGTGGCAAAAACGTGATTGTTAATAATAGACTCTCGTGACAAGCCACCAGCTTCAAGTGCTTGTAAATGCTTAATCAAATTCCCCACTGTATAATAGGTAGGGTTGCATTGTCCACGATTGCCAAACTCCTTACCAATCCGTAAAGCCTCATTATTAGGTACGCTAAAGTTCTGCACCTGATAACCTATTCCTCTTAGAGCAGCAGCAATAAGGGTATCGTGATTTAATGTTAGACCAGAAACCCAAATAGTAGTATGGGAGCGTTGGTCTGCAGTAAACTTAATAGGGGCAGTCTCACGCCACTGAGCTTTTTCTACATAGGTATTCAATTCTAGAGGAGAACTCTGGGGAGACAGCTGTTGGACTTTAATATCTGCTAACGAGGAAATGCTCATGAATTTTTCTCCTTAATCGATTTCTTAAGACTGCTAAGCGGGATGCTAAATTGTGCCACAGGCTTAGGCTTATCTAAAATAGCTTTGGTACGAACATAAAGCTCATCACCTTCTTCATCTTGCGTATCTGCTTGTATATCTGTTTGTGCATTTTTATGCTGAATTTTTAACAATTCACTGCGACGAGCCAATGAATAAGCAAAGGTTTTAATCCTAATCGCAAAAGATCCTCCCGGCTTATTAGCGTCTAAATCATGCATCATTAGGCGCGGCGTTTCGGCAGCTTTAAGAATTGCATCAATAATGCCGTAGGTAGGAGCATCGTGACCACACTTAAAGCTAGAAATATCTAGCACTGCTAAATTAGGATGACGGGCAGCAAACTTGGCTGCCCAAACCTTTTGCGACGAATTAGTTGAATAGTTTTCTGGCCACACATCACGAATATCAAAAACGTCTGTTATCCTGCCAGCACTCAGGTCAGCATGAAAAAAACCTTCTAGCCATGCTGGGTCTCTAGGCAAAGAACGCAAAGAAAGCACTGGATAACCCAGTGCTTGTAATTCTTCAGGAATTCCATGGTGCAATCCAGGATCAGAATGATAGGGCCTACCCAACATAAGTACCGCAATACGCCCAGTCTTTTCGACATCGTCTAAAATTGCACGACCTCTATCTTGCAAAGTCTGCTCTAAAGCCTCCAGAGCCTTCCAAGCCTGCTTAAGAGCAAAATCATGCTCATCACGAGTAATTTGTAAACGCTCTCCCCATGCTTCCCACAGCTGATGATTAAATAAATGTGGTTCATTCATAGTTAGAGCTGGGTCAAGGTACTCAACTCCTGCCTTAGCAAAAAAATCGACCTCTTTGGTAAAAGCTGCCCGTAACACTTTTGGGGTTCCACTGACCATAGGACAAGTAGTGTCATCAACAGTATGACTAATAAAATTAGGTAAATGGGTCACACAAGGAAAAAATATAAAATCTAACGGCCCGGTACGCTTGTTAAAATTTTTATCAAATAATAAATTATGAATATGTGCTTGTGAACATTTGCTGGGATAGCAAGGGTCAACCGAACCATATTTACCGCCTGCGGTGAACATTTCTTCTGAAGTTTCATCACTCCATACAACATGACGCTTATTTATTCCCAAAGTTTCAAAATAAGTACGCCACAACGGAGCAACACTGTAGTTATTAAGCACACGTGGCAAACCTATTTTAAGCTTGCTACGATGCTCAATCGCTGCTTGACTACTGCGTTGAAAGCCTCTTTTGTCTAGCATAAACTTGGCAAACCATCTTTTAAAAGGTGGGCTAGCCATTTTTTCCACTTCCAATTCTGGTAACGGCTCAGGATCGTACAAATGCTTAAAGGTAAGCGAAGCTTCAAGCTCCACCATACTAGGATATTGCCGTGACAAACCACGCCGATGAGACACCAATGCGGTTAGTGCTTCTTTACTTTCTACCGTACCCTTCTCACAAGCAAAACCCGCTATGTAGCGACTGGTTCCGCCGTCTGGCAAAAAAGTATCAATAAAAGTACGGCTACAATCATTGGGGCAAAAATGACAGGTAGTGGTTTCATCACAAAGAGTTTCATACTTAATATTAATCGCTGCTTCTAAGCCAATAAAACTAGAATGACCTTGTGCTTGTACAACCCGTAAGGTTTCCATTGCTGCGCCTATTGCACCTGCTTCACCACAATGCGGGTGAACACGAACCTCAGCACCGGGGACTCGCTCACGAATATAATCGACCTGAGCTTTGAGTGCCGCCTGATTCTTTTGGGTTCCGCCTTGCAGGACGAAAAAGTTCCCCAACTCAGACAACCTAGGGACTCCAACCACATATTGCCAGATATTTTTAGGTAAAACACGAGCCAGACCCGCTAATAACTCCTCTTTACGATAGCCTTCTTTCTGAAAATTTACTCGATCAGAATCCAAGAATACCGCACAACCATAATTAAAATCTGGTGATAATGTTGCCTTAAAGGCAACCTCGGCATAATCTTCAACCGCAACAGAAAATTGATCTGCCATAGCTTGTAACAACATGCCATTACCAGCCGAACACTGGTTAGACAATTTAAAATCTTTGATTTCTCTATTTTCTAAAAACA
Organism: uncultured Piscirickettsiaceae bacterium; assembly: GCA_964601165.1. Classification (GTDB taxonomy): domain Bacteria; phylum Pseudomonadota; class Gammaproteobacteria; order Thiomicrospirales; family Thiomicrospiraceae; genus Thiosulfativibrio. The sequence continues at coordinate 28,361 of CAZRMK010000003.1, forward strand.
ATACTTTAATATCTTGCCCGCCCACATCACAGACCACATCAGCCTGTGGAAAATAATGCCGAGCTGCCATCATGTGAGCAATAGTTTCAACAATATTAACATCTGCGTGCAGTGCTTTTTCTAATACTGGGGCTGCATAGCCAGTTGCACCAAAACCAATAATCTCCAGTGTCGCACCTTGCTGTTCAACCTGCTGTTTAAGTTCCGCCAATAAATCCTTGGTATCTTGTATCGGATTTCCCTTACTAAGTCGGTAAGCCTTGCACAGTATTTCACCTTCTTCATCTACCAGAACCACCTTGCTAGAAGTCGAACCCCCATCCAATCCAACCACTCCTTTTACTACTTGCCCAGCGGCAAATTTAGCGGGTTTAAAAGGAGGAATCTTAAATTCTGATAGAAAGGACTCTAACTCTTCAGGGTTCTTGACAAGAGCAGGACCGGCACTGTCTTTAAGTCGTGCTGAACGATCAGAGGTACAATAAGAATGCAGGGGTTCAACCCCGCGATAAGGAGTCTTTTCAACGCCAGATTTATCTAGTAAACCAAATAATACTGCTCCATAGGCGGCAAAATATTCTGCATTATCTGGCACCATAATAAGCTCATCTAAAGGCAAGCTACGATCATACTCATAATCCCGATCGCGCCAAGTTTCAGGAATTCGTTTACGCCAACATTCTTGCAAAAAAGGCAAATAAGTATTCGGCCCACCCAGCAATAAAACTTTTGCCCTTAGAGTATTACCACGAGTCAATACCGACAAATTCTGATGCACAATCGCATCCGCCAATGAATTCATAATTTCTTCAGCAGCAATCCCTGTTTTAACTAGATTAACTATATCGGTTTCGGCAAATACTCCACATTTAGCAGCAACATGATGTAAACGGCTATCATCAAAAGTAATATTAGCTAAAGCTTCTGATGGCAAGCCTACTTTAATTAAACACTTATCAATCGTCGCCCCAGTACCAGAAGCACATTTATCATTCATCGAGGTAATAGCAAGGCGTTCATCACTACCTTCACGTTGTTGAAAAATAATGATTTTTGCATCTTGCCCGCCCAATTCTATAACAGAGCCAACATCAGGATGCAAAGCTTCAACTGCCACCGTAACCGCATTGACTTCTTGAATAAAACGCGCTCCCACTGGCTCACACAAAGGCTCAGAGCCAGAGCCAGTCATATAGACCACCACATCTTCTAAGGCAAAATCTGGAAAAGCCTTTTCTATGGTTTGTAAAAGCTCTAAAGTTTTTTCAGCTTGCCGAGTTTCGTGACGCTGATAATCTTTCCATAAAATATCTCGACTGATAGGGTCAACCACAACAGCTTTAACGGTAGTAGAGCCGACATCAACACCGATAAGAAGTTGATGATTTTTGGCATTGTCCTGCACTTTATTGTCCATAGTAACTTTAGACCTCCCCTAGATTTAAACTTACATTTCAATGAGCTTCGACGCCAGTTTACTACAAACAAAATAATAAATAAAGGGGTTATTTACCCTTGTTTTTCATAAGGTTATTTAATATATTATTAAGAGCTGTCACCCCTAAATATTTTATTAAACCAATACACGTCTTATCATACTCTTTAAGAGCTCCATCGTAACGATTACTATCCAAACACCTAGTTAGAGAGTTACAATAAAAGACCTTTGCATAACTTAAAGTAGCAAACATATTTCTCAAATTTTTTAAACTTCTTCAAAGTTAACTTTGCAAAGGTCTCTTATTTTATTTTCGAACCACGAGTCGATAAATCAGTGGCACAGTAAATAAGGTAAGGATGGTTGAAAAACTGATGCCCCATACAATTGCCGTGGCGACAGGACCGAAAATAAGTGACGAGCCACCGATGCCAAGTGCCAGACCCATCAAACCCGCCATGGTGGTGATCGCTGTTATCATAATGGGGATAAGACGACGACGCGCAGCGTAGATAATAGCGTGTGACAAACTCATGCCTCCGGCACGGCGTTCGTTGGCGGCTGACATCAGAACAATAGCGGAGTTAACGGCGATACCTGATAAGGCGACCATACCATACATGGTATAGAGGCTGAGCGGATTGCCTGAAAAAAACAAGCCATAGGCTGCGCCTGTAAATGCCATTGGAATGGTAAATAAAACAATCAGGGGCTGTAAAAAACTATTAAATAGTGTACCAAGAATTAAGTACATTAAACCAACGCCAAGAATAAATAGTACTACCATTGCATCAAGTGCTTCTTCAATATCATCTAATTCGCCAGAAAAATCGAGTGTAATACCTGGGTGCTTGTAAGAGATTTGTTGCCAACCATGTAGGAGTTTTTTATTAACCTCTATAGTATCAATAATGGTTTTATCCAAATCTGCCTCTAGCGTAATTGAACGGCTAAAATTATGGTGTTTTAGGCTTGTATAGCCTGTTTTAACTTCGGTTTTTATTAACTCACCCAATGCAATATTGCCACCATTCGGGGTTGCAATTGGCGTAGTAAGCCACGCACCTATATTATCTGTTTCTCGGCTAGCGGCTCGCACACGTAAATTTACTAACTCTCCATCATTGCTAAGCTGGGCGACATTTTCGCCATCGGTCAATAGGCGTAATATCCTCACAACATCAACGGGGTTTAAGCCGACACGATTAATGGCGGGTAAGTCTAAACGAGTAATGAGCTGATTACTTCCAAGAGAGGCGTCGGAGGTGATATCTTTAACTCCTTCAATTGAAGTCAATACCTCGGTCAAGGACTGGATTGCCTGACTAATTTTTACATAATCATCACCACGAACATGTACTCTAATTGGCTTGGCACTTGGCATCCCACCCGCTAGCTTCAATAAACTCACCTCCGCTCCTGCTGGCGGGCTGGCTTGCAGCAATTCTCGTAATCCGTTCACCACCTCATCCACACTGCGACTATTGTCTGTAGGATCAGCTAAACTCACAAAAACCTGACCATAAACATCCCCAAACAATGGCTCTATTTCAGTAAAACTTAATCCACTATAAACCACCGTAGCTCGAACTTCTTCTGGTTTTAGCCAATTCAGAGCCTTTATTTCTATTTCACGTGTCGCCTGAGTAGTTTCCTGCAAGGGGGTACCCGCTGGCATTTCAAGGTTAATATAAAAAACTCGCAAAGGATCGGCAGCAAAAAAATCAGTGGTAATACGCCCGGTAGAAAGCAATCCTACTGCGGACACAAAGGTGGCAAGCAACAGCAACAGGGTTAAAACAGGATGACGAAAACTTTTTACCAACAAGTGAGCATAGAGATTTTGCATGCGTTTTAAAAAACGTTCCCGAGAGCCCCTTCGGTTGATTTTCAAGCGGAACATATGGATTTGTGAAGGTAATATCCAAAAAGCTTGCAGCAAGCTAATGGCGAGAGCAAGCGCTACCACTAATGGAACTACCCTCATAAAATCTCCCAAAACACCTGGTAACAGCATTAGCGGTAAAAATGCCGCCATAGTGGTCAATACCGCCGCAAAAATTGGCCAACCAACTTCTTGCATTGAATTAATCGCGGCATCAATAGAGGTATCACCTTTTCTCAACCTATTCAATATTGCTTCCACCATAACCACTGCCACATCCACCAGCATACCCAGTGCAATCACCACCCCTAGTAATACGGTTAAGTTAAGCGTTTCACCAATCATAAACAGGGTAACAAAAACACCTGATAGCGAAAATGGAATAGTTATAGCCACAAGAAGACCTATACGCCAGCCAAGAAATAACCAGCTGACCAGCAAAACTAAAAGCAAGCCTTGCAAGGCATTGTTTTCCATAATGTTAATAGCACTTCGTGTGGGTAATGTCTGGTCATCCACTAACACTGCGGTAATACCTTTTATAGAATGCTGTGCATTGTAAGCATCAATATAGCGTTCAATATCTTCTATCAAATCAATTGTATTAGCTTGTGAGCTTTTCATAACTGCAAACATAACCGCAGGCTTACCATTAAACTTAACTTCCTGAGTAGCATCAGCACGCCCAGTTACAACCTGTGCTAACTGTCCCAGCATCACCTCATTTGGACCACTTTCATCTGGTGGCAAGGGTACTCGCAAACGTGCTAGCACCTCTGGTTCAATACTTTGCCCTAAATGACGCACTAACCACTGTTGCTCACCGACTATAAGCTTACCCACTGCCAGATCCTGCCATTGGCTTTTAACAATATCCGCCAGTTGAGCAGGGGTTATATGATGTGCGGCAAGTGCATTAACATCTATAAGAACCTGCAGTTCTGGATCATCTAGCCCAATCGTATCAACCCTGTCTACACCTGTAATTCGCTCTAGTTCACGTTTCAACATACGAGATTGACTGCGTAAATTTTCATCATCAGCTTGTCCGGTTAATACCACCACGGCACTTGGAAAAGCATTATTACTGGTAAGCTCCAGCACTATTGATTCTTCAGCATCAGCTGGTAACGCACCCTTAGCATTTTGAATTTCTCGACGTAAATCATTAATATGTTTATCGAAAACACGTTCATTCACATCATGAAAACGTATTAAAATACTAGATAAACCAACGCGCGACGTACTCGAAACAAATCTTATATCTTTTAAATTGCGTAAAGCATCTTCCAATGGCTGGGTCACCCGCATTTCTACATCTTCTGCACTCGCGCCTGGTAAAGCGGTCACGACAGTAATCCAGTTAAAATTTATTGTTGGGTCTTTTTGACGTGGTAATTGTTGATAAGATAGTGCCCCCATGACTAATACTAAAATCAATAGCAAAGAGGTAAGAACTGTATTTTTTAGCAATGCACGAATCATAAATCAATCCCTTGCTCTTGATCCACAGGATATTTTCTCTTTAGCTGCATACCGTCTTGCAGACGATGCTGACCCTTGATTATGACTGGCATTTCAGCTTTCCAATAAGAAGGTACTAAGGCAGGACGCCCAATTTGGGCATGGGGTAAAATATGAAATTTTGCTTGGTCATTTTCCAGCACAAACACACCTTGCTGGCCATTTCTAGTCACCACATATTGTGGCGGAACATGTAATCTATCGTCTTCTAGCATCAATTCGCCATGTAAGCCAATCAGTTGTGCCGCGGGTGCTTTAAACCAAAGTTGAGCCATACGCTGATTGCTTTTCAGAACACCACTTTGACGTAACCACTCCACCTGTACTGAGTGCTGGTTTTGGGCTTGCCAGACAGCAGGCTTGCCACGCAACGCTTCAGCAAGCATGACGGGAACACTGACTTTAATTTCAGCCATATCTACACGAACCACATTAACAATAGGCAAGCCCACAGACATCCACTGACCCTTGCCGGCAAAAATTCTTGTTACTACCGCATCATAAGGAGACATAATGACACAACGCTGAATGGCGCGCGCTGCCATCATGCCTTTCACACGCAGACCTTCAATATTAGCCTCAATACCCTGTACCTGGCTAAGAAGTTCATCAACCTGAATGGTGGCGACATGTTGGCGTGATTCAAGGTTTTTAAAACGTTTAAGCTGTAACTTGGCAAGTTTCAGTTTTGATTTTGCTTCCTGTTGACGGTGTTGATTGAGTTTAAGTTTATCTTCTGTATCACGACAATCCAGCTTTGCAATTACATCACCTTTATTGATCTTTTGACCTGGACGAACCGGCAACTTTAGTAAGCGAGCATTCAGCTCACTGCTGATATCACTTTCAGTATGAGGTACTATCGAAGCCGTAAAATAATATTTTGGGTAATGCGTCAATGCCTTTAAAGGGGAGGATTCCACCGTAAACGCATAAACCGTTTGTGGCACACTGAGCAATAGACCAACCATACTCAGTTGCAAGCAGAATAAAAAAAGCTTATTTGGCTTGATCGCCAAAGTAGAATAAGCATAAGAAGCTATTATCATAGTGATGCACCTTTTAAAGAACTAGGTTTTCTCCAAGAGACCTTACACCTATAATTTATGCAAAGGTATCTTTAAGGAAACACTGAACATGTAATGGTCAAGTAAAACTGTAAGCTCTCTAAGCTTGCAATAGTTAGTTAATCAGGACTTTCTTAATACAACGTGAGATTGTATAATCTTTACCCTGTTTAACTTTCTCGTAGTTGCCAAAAACCTCCATAAAATTGCGTTTCATGTATTGACGCAAACCATTAATGGTAACCACTACAAACTGCCCGCCTGGAGATAACTGCTGATGCACATCATGTAACAAAATACTTAACATTTCTTTACCTACCTTTGCAGGAATATTAGATACTGCAGTAGTGAACTGAATGTTTTTTGGTACCGCACTTAAACCATTAGACAAATAAGCTTTAGCGTGTGATAAATGATTTTGTTGAGCATTTTTATTGGCATAATCTACTGCCACAAAATCCTTATCTACCATATGTACTTCTCCTAACGGAGCGCAAGCAGCAATCGCCAGCCCAATCGGGCCATAACCACAACCAATATCTAAGACGATTTCACCTTCTTTTATGTCTAGGAACTTCAAAAATAAATTAGTACCAGAATCTATTTCTCGTGGCGAAAACAACCCCCAAGTGCTATTAAAAGTTAAGGCATGCCCTTTTAGCTCTGCTTGAAACTGAATATCTTGTTTTAATTTTGCAATTTTGTTCATTAGCTTTTTCCTATCTTTTGATTTAACATTGTATCTTTTTACGAGTCCAAACATTCTTTACATGCAACATTTAAACGACAGACAATTACAAGCCGTCAGGCATCTTGCAACCCCTGCTTTAATTTTGGCGGGAGCTGGATCTGGGAAAACTAGAGTAATCACTGAAAAAATTGCTAACCTTATTCGCAAACATGACATAAAAGCCCATCATATTTATGCTCTAACTTTTACCAACAAAGCCGCTAAAGAAATGAAACAGCGGGTTAGTAAATTACTAGTAAACGAGTCTGCTCAAGGGCTAAATACAGAGGGATTAAATATACGAGGATTAAACGTCTCGACCTTTCACAATCTAGGCTTAAACATTATTCGTAAAGAATATGCCGCCCTTGGCTATAAATCTACTTTTTCTATTATGGACAGTAGTGACTCTAAACAAATCATCAAACAACTTATTAAAAAACGTGAGATGGACGATGAAGAGCTGGATGGAATTCAATGGGAAATATCTCATTGGAAAAACTCCCATATCAGTCCTGAACAAGCCCTATCTCAAGCAGAAGATAAATTACAACAATCTAAAGCTATTTTATACGCTCACTACCAAAAACAACTACAAGCTTACAACTCTGTTGATTTTGATGACTTAATTGGCTTACCCGTCCGCTTATTTCAAGAAAGACCCGATATTTTAGATAAGTGGCAAAATCGAATTCGCTATTTATTAGTCGACGAATACCAAGACACCAACGCTGCCCAGTACACGCTTATTAAGCAACTGGTAGGCGTACAAGCAAGGTTTACAGTGGTAGGGGATGACGACCAATCTATTTATGCTTGGAGAGGAGCACAACCTGAAAACTTATCTTTATTAAAACAAGACTTCCCAAACTTAGAGGTCATTAAACTTGAACAAAACTATCGTTCCAGCAATCGCATTCTGCAAGCCGCTAACCAACTTATTGCCAATAACCCCCATGAATTTGAAAAGCGTTTGTGGTCAGAAATGGGATTAGGTGACAAACTACGCGCACTTGCCTGTGCAGATGAAAATCAAGAAGCAGAACGAGTTGTTTCTGAAATTATAATTCACAAATTTAAACACCGTACGCAATTTAAAGACTATGCTATTTTATATAGAGGTAATTTTCAATCACGCCTGTTTGAACGTACCCTGCGCGAGCAAAATATCCCCTACATTATCTCTGGTGGACAATCTTTTTTTGATAAAGCGGAAATTAAAGATGTCATGTCCTATCTAAAACTAATTGTAAACCCCGATGACGATGCCGCTTTTTTACGCATCATTAACACCCCACGGCGTGAAATTGGAACTTCAACCCTAGAAAAGCTCGCTACCTATGCAACTAAGCGCCAAATAAGCTTAATAGACGCCACTTCAGAACTAGGGCTTACTAGCATTCTGGCAGATAAAGCTCTAAAACGTGTGCAGTGGTTTGGGCAACTCGCTATGGATTGGGTTAAAGAGGCAGAATCATTAGAGGGCGAAGCAGTCATTCAGTTTATTAAAGGCATTATTGAACGCATTGAATACGACAACTGGCTACAAGAAACCGCCAACACTCCTAGCCAAGCAGAAAAACGTATTGAAAATGTACGAGACTTGTTGCTTTGGATAGAACGTATTTTAGCCAAAGCCGAAGAAGAAAATGGCGAGCAACTTAAATTAGAAAAGATAGTCTCTTACATGACACTAATGGACATGATGGAACGCAATGAAGATAACACAGAACATAACATGGTAAATTTAATGACTCTGCATGCCTCAAAAGGCCTAGAATTCCCCCATGTATTTCTAATTGGCATGGAAGAAGAGCTATTACCACACAAACAAAACTTAGAGGGTGCTGGGCTAGAAGAGGAAAGGCGACTTGCCTACGTTGGTATTACTAGAGCACAACGCAGTTTAACCCTAAGCTACGCCCAAAAACGCCGCAAATACGGCGAAGAAGTAACTTGTGACCCTAGTCGGTTTTTAGAAGAGCTACCAGAAGAGTGTCTTATTTGGGAAGGCAAGCCAGGAGTAGAGCAGCAATCTGTAGCAGAGCAAAAAATTACTGGTAACGCTCATTTGGATAATCTGCGCTCTATGCTCAAAAGAAAAAGGCCTGATTAAACAGTTAACTAAAGAAGACTTTAATTAACTTTTATAAGAAACTTAAATAAAACCTCTTACTTTCTTGTAGACATTAAAGGAGTTTAATAGTATTATAATTTTTAATATCTATAAATTTTGCAAGTGCTTGCAGAATTTAGGTAAAACAAATAAAGGCTTCGTAATTCATCCGCTAAATTACTCTCTTCTAAACCCTTTTTTAGACACCTCATGCTTACCCCCCAATTTTAACCCCTGCAAGCATCAACACTTCCTGGCTGCAGAACTTGTTTTCTAAAACACAACTAAGAAGTTTAAGAAAACAACCAACCTGCCGTTATGGCAAGTAGTATTGCTTAATTTATATCTGTTAAAGTTTAGCCCCTGACAGGAAAGTAACACAATATACACCTCCACATAGGATCATTAAGATGAAATACCAAAACTTAATCTTTAAAAATACTTTCTATTTAGGCATCGCTTTTACTTTGCTTTTTTCTCCAGTTTCTTTTGCTATTACGCTAGAAGAAACTATTGAAGACGCTATCATTCACAACCCTGAATTTCGTGCAGAAGTTAAACAATACCGTTCTATTCAAGCTGAGGTTAGGGGAGCAAAAGCAGGTTTTTTACCTACCATTGATTTAAACTTAGGAATAGGGCATGAAGAAGTAAATAATCAATCTATTAACAATACCGGAGATGGCTTAACTCGCGGAGAAGCCTCCCTTAAGTTAACCCAAAATCTTTTTGATGGCTTTGGAACCGCTAACGAAGTAGGTAGACAAGAATTTCGTCTCGATGCTCAAGGCTTTCACGCAAAATCTATAGCCAATGACATTGCCCTTGCAATGACCGAAGCCTATATTGACTTAATGACAGAACAAGAACTCCTACAGCTAGCACAAGAAACCTTAGATACTCACACAAGGATTCTAGACCAAATTACCCAGCGTAATGATGCAGGCATTGGCAACCAAGTGGAAGTTGACCAAGCACAGGCTCGCCTATCTTTAGAAAAATCCAACTTTGCTTCTACACAGAACAATTATGCTGATGCTCTTACTAAATTTAGAAGGGTACTGGGTCGCGACCCTGACACAGATCTTATTAAACCCATATTTGCCTTTAACTTACCAGAAAATATTGATATAGCCACTTCAGTTGCCATGACAGATCACCCCACTTTAAGAGCATCCAATGGAGATATTGCAGAAGCTAGAATGCAACACCAAGCGTCAAGCCGACATTTTTACCCTCAAATAAACCTAGAGATCGAGAAAGCATTTGACAACAATCTCTCTGGTGTTGCTGGGACTAATGAGCGTCTTCAAGCTATGCTACGTTTAGAATGGAATCTCTACAATGGAGGACGTAATATGGCTGAACGCAAACGTACTTCATCAGCTTTTCACGAAGCAACTGAAATTCGTAACAATACCCGTCGCCAAATTATCGAAAACCTTCATTATGCTTGGAATGCTAAAAACTATATCGATAAACAACTAGCATTTATTAACCAACACATCAAAATGACGTTCGATACCCTTATAGGCTACCGTCAGCAGTTTAACTTAGGACGTCGTTCACTATTAGACTTATTAAACACTGAAAATGAATATAGCAGTGCTCTTAGGAACTTAATTACCAGCGAAGCTGAACTTTTAAAAGCTCATTATCGTATCCTAGCAGGAACGGGGCATCTTTTAACAGAGCTGAAGATAGAATACAACTTTATCGATGCTGAAGATCATCCACACGAATAAGCTTAAACGACATCAAGAGACTATGAAAATGAAAACATTATTTATCCCAGCACTTGCCTTAATTGTCTTAAGTATGACGGCTTGTACACTAACCCCTGCTCAAGTAACAAAAACTGATACGGACTCGCCTAGTTGGACAGTAACAACCCCCTCAGATGCAACCAATCTTTATGCCATTGCAAGCTTTCCTATTGAGGATGGAGACATTGAAGCCGCTACGCATTCTGCGATGCAACTGGCAAAGTTAAATCTTCAAACGCAGATTGACAAAGCCAAGGCTCAATCGAAGGTTAACCTCAACAGAACAGCACTTGAAATAAAAGTTCGTCATGCAATTCAATCTCAAATGAACCTTGCGTTTTCTCCTGACATTCAACTCATTGAGAGCTATACAGATACGAAAAACCATCAGGTATTTGTTTTAGTGGCTGCAAATAGTTCTCAAAGTAAAACTAGCTTACAAGATCGTCTAAAAATACTGGATACTCAGCTATTGGATTATTTGCATACGAGCCAAAGAGGGGGGGAGCTTGAACAGTTATTTTCCTTATTACCTAGCCTACCAACTTTAGAGGAAAGAGCTTTTATTTTAACAGAGCTAAAATCCTTGCGTGACGAAAACTTAATTCCATCGCAAGATAATAGTCTCGCTATACAGATGAATAATCGTATCTCTATGCTATTTAATAATATGATCATTGGTGTCAGTGCTCTCACCGCAGATACAGAAAAATTAGAACTAGAATTTATCAAGGCTTTAAACCTCGCAGGTCTTAGCATTTCAGTTCGCTTTCCAGACCTAACCCTTAAATACTATATTGAACCTGAAATTACCTCTCTTGAAAAAAATAACATCAATGTAAGTTTAATAAATGACATTGAAATACTAATGAGAGACACAGCTCCTTTAACCGCCTTCAATATGGAAACTCAAGCAACGTCTCATACAGAATCCTCCGCAAAACTAGCGGCTCTACAACCTGTTGCCAATAAAATTAGTGCTTCTATTGTTGAAGGCATGATTAGCCACATTAATAATGTCAATAAAGTCAAACATAATCGTTGAGTTTTACCACTATTTTAGTTCGAAAGTTTAACTTAACTCAAGCACCCAAAAGATGAATGGATAACGCCATGAATAATATTCTAAAAATTTCTTTAATTATACTAGCACTCTCTTTTACCACTGGTACTGCTTTAGCAACAGGAGCTCCGTCACAGAGCTTAAGTGCCGTAGAACGGCATGCCATTACAACCCTCTTCAATAAACAAGAGGATACTCGACATATCACCATTCTCTATAGAGATTTAGATGAAGATGGTGTGCCAGACCGCCAAGACCACTGTTTAAATTCTGCGTTTGGCTTTCCTGTTAATACTCTTGGCTGTGAGCTAGATGGGGATGGCGACGGGGTATTTGATCGTAGTGACCGTTGTCCTCACACTATTAAGAATATTGCAGTCAATTTTTTAGGCTGTGAAGGCGACCAAGATAGAGATAAGGTACTTGATAGCACAGACCAGTGTCCAAATACGCCATTAGGAGCAAAAGTCAATCACATTGGTTGTCAAGTAGAGCAGGATAGCGATCGTGACGGCGTTGTCAATAGCCTTGATCTTTGCCCAGAAACTCCTTTAGGAACTGCTGTCAATGACAGAGGCTGTAAAGAAGAAGTTTTCTTAATCGCTAACATTGTATTTAGTACTGGTTCTTATGCCATACGGGCCGATCAAAGACATATCCTTGATGACGCTATGACCCGACTGAAAGATAAGGCAGCTAACGAAGTTATTGTCATTACTGGTCACACTGACAGTGTAGGAACCGAGATACGTAACAGACAATTGTCATGGAATCGTGCCCAAAGCGTAAAAGAATACTTCGTTGAAGAGTACAATTATAATCCTGAACAAATCTTTGTCTTAGGTCGCGGTGAATTGGAAGCTATTGATAGCAACAAAACCCCTGAAGGAAGACAAAATAACCGTCGTATTACTTTCCAAGTCCTTAATATAGACGATCTTCACCCAGATGTAAGACAAGACATCCCCGAAGAGATGAAAGGTTATGATAGATATGGATATAGAAACTAATTAAGAGTTAACAAATCTCATGGTTACGGCTGCCTTAATCCGCATATTTTTGACCCTAATAGTTTTTCTTTTAGGGTTCAGCTGGGCTCCTGCAAGCAAAGCTCCTACTATGGTTTCGCCTGCAGAATTTCAACTGACTAAGAAAGAACATGGTGAATTTGCTGTTCGTCGCCTTAAAGCTTGGCAAGCTTTAGTGGATAACAACATGCATAGACCAGAGAGATTAAAACTTTCTCTCGTTAATGATTTTTTTAATCAAGCTAAATTTGTTGATGATATAGACCATTGGAAAAAAGAAGATTACTGGGCGAGTCCTTTTGAGCTATTAGTAACTGATGCGGGAGATTGTGAAGACTTTGTTATTGCTAAGTATTTTACCTTGCTAGCTCTAGGAGTTCCAGAGTCAAAGCTCTTTTTAACTTATGTTAAATCCTTGCGCTTAAATCAAGCTCACATGGTCTTGACCTATTTCAAAACACCAACTTCAGTTCCCCTTGTTCTCGACAATTTAACTGACCGCATATTAAAGGCAACTGTCCGTAAAGATTTAGTTCCCATTTATAGTTTTAACGGTAAAGGTCTTTGGCTTGCAAAACAGCGTGGTAAAGGACAAGCTGTTGAGGGGGGTACGGAACAACTTAAACAATGGAACCACTTACTTAAAAAAATGGCGCCACGATAAGGATATATTATGACTCTCAAAAAACAAATAATCATATTCATTACCACTTTACTTGTCATTTTGCTGGCAGGAACCTTCTGGTTAAATTTTCTTAATACTAAAAACTTTCTTAAAGATCAATTAACCTCTCACGCTCAGGATACGGCAACCTCTTTAGGGCTTTCTTTAAGTTCTGTAGCAAATCCAGAAGAACCTGCCAGCATGAAAACCATGATTAATGCGGTATTTGATCGAGGTTACTTTTTGCATATCCAGCTCACTGATTTAGATGGTGAAATTATTTTTTACCGCCAAAACCCGTATGAAATTAGAGGGATTCCTACTTGGTTTATTAATGCCATTCCTATTGAAGCCCCTATTGCAGAATCCATTGTCCAAACAGGCTGGTTTCCAATAGGATCTCTGCAGGTTCAAAGTCATCCTGGTTATGCCTATATACAGCTCTGGCAAACGACTACCAGTTTACTAATTTGGTTTTTTGCAGCCTTAGTACTGTCTATTTTCTTTGCTTATCTAGCTCTTAGAGCAATGCTTAGACCTTTAGAAAAGATAAAAAAGCAAGCTGAAGCCATTGTTAAAAAAGAATATCTTCTACAAGAAAATATTCCTAGAACTATTGAATTCCGTCAAGTAGTATCTGCTATGAATGCCATGGTTCTTAAATTAAAAGGCGTCTTTGAAAGGGATGCCAAAATGGCAGAAAAGCTGCAAAAAATGGCCTATCAAGATACTGTTACCAAAATGAGCAATCGTCAACACTTTGAAATGTTAACCGACTCTCTCCTTGATCCAAAGCAAGAAGCTTCTGCTGGTATTTTATGTCTGATTCGAGTAGAAGAATTGAAAGACCTAAATGATCAGTTTGGCTATCTGGTTGGGGACAAGATGATATGCGACCTTGCTAAATCTCTTCAACAGCAACTTCCTTCACAAAAAGCACTTTATGCACGTTTAAATGGTACTGAAATGATTGCAGTATTACCAAGCCTAACTGCCAAACAAATTCACGAAAATGTTAGTGTTATTGCAAATAGCTTTCCAAAATTATTAGCCGACCTCAATGCACAACAAGCAACCACTTATATTTCTATTGCCGTTATGCCCTATCAACCAGGCGAAACCCGTGGATTTCTGTTATCAAAGTTGGATTTTGCGATAGATCAAGCAAAGCACTTAGGAAAAAACCAAGCCTATTTTTATGAAACCGAAGAAAATAAAACCACTGAATATTTAGAGTGGGAAAAAATAATTAACGAGTCTCTTGCTAAAAAACGCTTTATACTCTTCCAACAACCTGCCTACACCGAAGATAAAAGCTTGTACCATAAAGAGTTGCTTATTCGCATGAAAGGTGCTGATGGCATACTAAGATCTGCCGGCTATTTTATGCCTGCTGTTCAAAGACTAAATAAGGTTTTTGAAATTGACCAGATAGTAATTCAACTCGCCATAAACCACCTTAAAAGCTCCAAAACGACCAGCTTGCTAGCTATTAATCTTTCTCAAGCAGTGCTTAGTAGCGAAGAAGCAATTCGCTGGCTATTAGAAAGCATTAAAGACCTACCTCCTAAAAGCTTTTCTTTTGAATTACCAGAAGATTTAATCCTTTCTGAAAAAGCACAAGCTTGGCCACTTATTAAACAATTAAGGTCTCTAGGCATTCAAATAGGAATTGACCATTTTGGTAGCCAGTTTAATGATATGCAATATCTACAAACCCTGCTACCTGATTATATTAAGCTTGACGCAGCTTTCAGTAAAGCCATTGATAAAGATGAACAAACCCGTACTTATATTGCCAGTTTATGTGAAATGGCAAATAGCTTAGACATTACTGTCATTGCTATGGCTGTCGAAAATGATTCCCAAAAACAATCTTTTAAAGATTTGGGGATCAAACATTACCAAGGCTATCATTTTAGTACTCCAGAGCCTCTTAATGAGCTCTTATGACATCAAGATGCCTCTAAAAAAACAGTGAGTATAAAGACATTGGAAAATATTAACTCTGCTGAAAAAACAGCTTCTTTTGATGATACCAAGCAACCTATTGAGCACGAGGATGCTTTATTAAATTGCCTAGTTCTTTATACCAAAATAAATCGCAACCCTCGCTCTAAAGACTCTCTGACCGCAGGTTTACCACTAGATTCTAACAAGATATCTCCCGATTTATTTATTCGTGCCGCCGCTCGCGCTAATGTTAATGCCACTTTTAAAAAACGCTCTCTCGATAAAATCCCTAATTTAGTTTTACCCTGTATTCTGCTTTTAAAAGACGACCAAGCTTGCATTTTGGAACAAATAGATACCAAAGAAAATACTGCTTCCATTATTTTATCCGATGCAACAGAGGGAAGGCTAGAAGTCTCATTAGACAAGCTCAGTGAAAACTATATTGGTTACGCCATTTACCTTACTGAAAAGTATCAAAATGAATCTAAAAAAGAAAATTTAGTACAAGCTAAAAAGGGACATTGGTTCTGGCAAACACTATGGGAAAACAAAGGCATTTATCGAGATGTATTACTTGCCTCTGCCGTTATTAATATATTTGTTCTCGCTAATCCACTGTTTGTGATGAACGTCTATGATCGAATTGTCCCCAATAATGCGATTGAATCTTTATGGGTACTTGCCATTGGTATCAGCGTGGTTTACCTATTTGATATATTACTTAAATTCTTACGCTCTTATTTCTTAGAGATCGCGGGCAAGAAAAGTGATGTCATTATGTCTTCTAAGCTGTTTGAACAAACGCTAGGGCTCACCATGGATAACCGTAACACCCCTGTTGGAGTCTTTGCAAATAACCTAAAAGAGTTTGACAGTATTAGAAACTTCTTTACCTCAGGAACCATTGCTTCAATCGTTGACCTACCATTTGTTATTATTTTTCTGCTGGTTATCTTTTTTATTGCCGGCATTATTGTCTTAGTACCTATTACCATTATTTTAATCATTTTGCTTTATAGCCTATTAATGAAGGGCTCTATCCAAAAGAGTATTGAAGAAACCTATGAAGGACAAAATCAAAAAAGTGCGATTCTGATTGAAACTTTAACCTCCATTGAAACTATAAAAGCTTTAGGCGTTGAAGCCCACTCACAGTGGAAATGGGAACAAGCAGTTGGAGAAGTTGCTAGAACAAGCGTTAAGGCTAAAATGTTGCAAAGCTCCATTGGTCGTATGACTGGATTTATGCAACAAATGAGTACCGTTGCTATTATTCTAACTGGAGTCTATTTAATTATGGATGGAGCTTTAACCATGGGGGGATTAATTGCAACCGTGATGCTCTCACAACGAGCTATTGGCCCAATGGGACAAATCGCAAGCTTAACCACCAGTTACCAGCAAACTAAAACTGCTCTTGGTACTCTAAATGAGATTATGGAACAGGACATTGAACGCCCTGTAAATAGCCAATTCATTCAACACCCCGTATTTGACGGTGACATTGAATTTATTGATGTTACCTTTACCTATCCAGAAGAGAGCAAGCCAGCTCTAGCTAACGTCTCATTTAAGATAAAAGCTGGAGAAAAACTTGCCATAATAGGCAGAATCGGCTCAGGTAAATCTACCATTGAAAAACTTATACTTAATTTTTATAGGGTAGATTCAGGTAGTATTCTATTAGATGGCATTGATATTTCACAATTAGATCCTGCTGAATTGCGTCGTAACATTAATTATGTTCCCCAAGATGTCGTATTATTTAAAGGTACTCTAAAAGAAAATATTGCTTATCGAGCCCCTTACGTTGAAGACGACGTTATTTTAAAGGCCGCTAAAACTGCAGGAGTAGATGATTTTGCTAGGCTTCATCCATCAGGATATGGAATGGCAATCAGTGAAGGCGGTCGTTCTCTTTCAGGAGGGCAACGTCAAAGCATTGGTGTCGCACGTGCCCTCTTGCTTGAAACACCCATTTTTTTATTTGATGAACCCACCAATGCAATGGATGCCAAAACTGAACAAGTGATGATTGATCGCTTAAAAAAAGGGACGATCAAAAATACCACTATTGTGGTTACTCATAAAATGAGCCTGTTACAACTAGTTGATAGACTTATTGTTATGGATAACGGTAAAATCATTGCTGACGGCCCTAAAACTACCGTATTGGAAGCTTTAAAAACCGGAAGAATAAATAAGTAACTGACTATGAAAAATTCTAAACTTGATCAAAAAACTTTAAACAATACTAAAGTCTCTGATGATGACCTAGCCTATATGTCTAGCCTTAGTCAAGCAGCTCTTGAAAAACCTACTTTTAAATCTCAACTCATTGTATGGGTAATTATATTAGTGTTTATTTGGTTAATTATTTGGGCCAGCTATGCCGAGCTCGACAAGATTGTTCGCGGTGATGGAAGGGTTGTTCCTGCAACTAAGGTTCAACTGGTACAAAATTTAGAAGGAGGAATTGTTGAACACATTTTAGTAAGCTCAGGAGATTTTGTTGAACAGGATGAAGTGTTAATTAAACTAGACAACACCCAGTTTGTCAGTATTTTTGGCGAAGCTTTGGCTGAAGAAAATGCTCTAATTGCTAGAGCAGCACGTTTAGAAGCTGAAGCAAAAGATGGCTCCTTTCAAATGCCAAAAATATTTGAATCCGAGCACGTTAAAACTATTTTTCAACGCGAATATTCCCTTTATAAAAATCGAATACGACGTTTAAATACCAGTGAACAAATCATAAAGCAACAAATCGCTCAAAGCAGGACTGAGCTCAAAGATGCCTTTGCTCAGCAAAAGCAATTACGGAGATCTTTTGAGCTCTTAGAAAGAGAAGTTCAAATTATGGAACCCTTAGTTAAGCGTGGCATTGCTTCTGAAGTTGATTTATTACAAATTAATCGTGAAAAAAATGATACTTTCGGAAAGTTGCAAGCCGTTACCCACTCTATTCCAAAATTTCGATCCGTTATCAAAGAATCTGAACATCAGATAAAAGAAGCTAAGCAAAAATTTCAAAATGACGCTCAAGAAGACCTTAATAAAGTTCTAGCACAAGTTTTTCAATTAGAAAAATCAAGGGTAGCCTTAGAGGATAAAGTAGATCGCACCAGTATTACTTCCCCTGTTACCGGAACCATAAGTGAATTATTAGTTTCCAGCATAGGTGAAGTTATTCAGCCAGGAAGTGATTTGGTTAGAATTATTCCAGATGATGACTCTCTAGTCATAGAAACCAAAATCTTGCCAGCTGATATCGGATTTATTCACACTGGATTAACGGCTAAAATAAGATTTACTGCCTATGACTTTTCCATTCATGGAGGACTAGACGGTACAGTAGAAAGGATTTCTGCCGATAGTATTACTGACGAAGAAGGCAATAGCTTTTTCATTGCACGTATTAAAACCGATAGAAACCATTTAGGCACTGTTGAACACCCGCTTTACTTAATGGCAGGAATGACAGCAACAGTTGACATTATTGTCGGTCAACACACCGTTTTAGAATATTTAACTAAACCTATTATTAAAGCAAGAGATGTTGCTTTAAGAGAATCCTAAGGAATTTATTCTTGTGAAAAACCTTATTACCTATACTGAAGATTTTCACGTACTAAAACATTGGAAGCAACTTGACGGCTACCAACTAAACCCCTGTGATGACTTAAATTTATTAAAACAACAAAATCACGAATCAAACGCTATTATTCTTTTTCATTTAAACGAAAATGAAGAGCAACTTTCTGAGATTATAAAATTAGTCGAACAAGGATTTTATATTGTTACTTTTTCAAATACTCCTTCTTCTAAAGAAGGGATTAAACTCTTTGCCTTAGGCATTAAGGGCTATTTAAATACCTTTTCAACCATTATCATACTTAAACAAGTCATAGAAGTAGTGGACAGTGGAAATATTTGGCTTGGACAACTGATTTTAAACGCCATGATTGTTAATATCCCGCAAAATAAAACCTCTAATCAAGAATGGCAACAACTACTATCTAAAAGAGAATTGGAAGCTGCCAAAGAAATTTTACAAGGCAAAAATAACCGTGAAATTGCGGAAACATTATACATTTCAGAGCGCACGGTAAAATCTTATGTCAGTAAATTGTTTAAGAAGCTCAACGCTAGAGACCGACTTGACCTTGTGCTTAAAATCCAGAATTGGGGAGTAGAAAAACTCTGAACTAATTTAAGGAAGGTCTTAAGAAACCCTAATATTCCAAGCTTGATAAAACTGCCACAACCCCATTAGAATTACCGTGAGGCCTGCGAATTTCCTAACCCATTTATTCTGCGATAAACGAGTAAAATAAAAGGCAAAAACACCCATCAGTAATAGATTAGGCAAAGTTCCTATCCCGAAAGCAAGCATAACCAAGCCGCCTTCTATTGCACCCCCCGACATCAAGGCCATAATCAACATACTGTAAACTAAGCCACAAGGAATCCAGCCCCAGACAAAACCGTAAGCCCAAGCTTGCGGTAGGTTTTTAACCGGTATCAACTTTTTAGTAAGGGGTTGAATTCTTTGCCAAACCCCTACTCCTACTTTTTCAACCGCAACTACACCATTCCACCAGCCTCCTAGGTATAAACCTAAAATAACCATAAAAATACCCGCCAGAACTTGCAAGCCTTGTTGAACAGGTAAAAATTGTGCTAAAGAGGTTAAAGAGGCTCCTAAAAAGCCAAATAAAGCACCTATGACAACATAACTAGAAATTCTACCTGCATTATATCCCAACAAATAAGGTAGCGTTCGCCACCAACTCAGTTGTACAACAGGTTTTAAGTTAAAGGTTAAAGCACCGACCACACCACCACACATTCCTAGGCAGTGAACGCCGCCCAAAAATCCGACAATAAAAGCAGTAATATAAATAGAATCAGGCATTATCGTTTCAAACGTCCATCAAGCGAACGATAACTTAAGGCTTCGGCTATCTGTGTGGTTTGAATATCCACTTCACCTAACATATCTGCCAGTGTTCTTGCCACTCGTAATACTCGGTGATAGGCTCTGGCTGATAATCCTAGTTTTTCAACCGCCTGTTTTAACAGTTTCTCAGATTCTAGTGATAAAATCGTATAGACTGTCAAATCTTTTACACTTAATTCAGAATTTAAACAACCTTGGCGTTCTATCTGTAAGGTTTGGCACTCGGTTACTCTTTTCCTAACCACTGGGCTAGTTTCAGAGCTTACATCTTGACTGCCCTTTAAATCTTCAAAATCAACGGGAGGAATTTCTAAATGGCAATCTATTCTGTCCAATAGAGGACCTGAGATTTTATTCAAATAACGAGATATTTGTTCAGGCGTATCTTGGCAACGGTTTTGAGGATCATCAGGGAAAAACCCACTGGGGGAAGGGTTCATGGCACAAATAAGCTGTGTATCTGCTGGAAAAGAAGTTTTTTGATTAACTCTGGCAATTTCAACCAGCTTGGTTTCTAAAGGTTCTCTTAAAGCCTCTAAAACTTGGCGATTAAATTCTGGTAATTCGTCTAAAAATAATACCGACTTATGAGCTAGCGAAATTGCACCTGGTTTGATTTGATTTCCTGAACCCCCGCCAACCATAGCGGCTGTGGTTGAGGTGTGATGCGGAGCATAGGTTTTACGTTGATAAAGAAATTCAAATGAAACATTTAAACCTGACAAGGAACGTAAGGCTGCGACTTCTATCGCCTCATCATCAGTTAATCTGGGCAACAGAGTAACTAGACGATTCGCTAGCATACTCTTGCCTGAACCGGGTGGGCCGACCATAAGCAAAGAATGCCGTCCACTAGCACAAACCTCTAACAAACGCTTAGCTTGTAGTTGCCCCCTAATATCAGAAATATCCTCTTGGTAGCCAAAAGAAGCCTGTGAATCAAATTGGGGTTTAGCTAAACTCGCTTCTAAATCTGACAAGAAAGCACAGACCTCTAACAAATGCTTGGCTCCTAAAACCTTTGCCCCTCTGATTAACCCAGCTTCTTCTAAATTAGACTGTGGGCAAATAAAAATACGTGCTGATTTTTTCAGTTTCAAAACTGAAACCACCACCCCTTGCACGGCACGAATTTCACCATTTAATCCCAGTTCACCAACAAATTCAAATTCTTCTAAGGCTCTTGCTAAAACTAACTGCCCTGTGGCGACCAAAATAGCTAAGGCAATTGGTAAATCATAACGGCTACCGGTTTTAGGAATATCAGCAGGAGCAAGGTTAACCGTAATGCGTTTAGGAGGCAGTTGAAAGCCAGAGGATTGTAACGCACTGCGAACCCTGTCTTTGCTTTCTTTTACCGATGCTTCAGGTAAACCGACAATCGCTAAACTCGGCAGACCATTAGAAGCATGAACTTCTACCTGAATTTCAGGAGAATTCATGCCCGATAAAGCACGGCTATAAAGTGTGGCATAACGACTAGTAGCCATGTTATGGTTTAGGATTCTAACTCAGAAACTTTGCGTTCAAGAGCTTCTAATTTTTGCCTAGTTTTAGCCAAAACAGCAGACTGAATATCAAATTCTTCACGAGATACTAAATCCATTTTTTGAAAAACGCTGGATAAAGTCATTTTTAAATTCTTTTTAACATTCTCTGGTAACTCTCCAAATCCTGGAGGAAGTATCTCCGATATTTTTTCAACCATTGATTCTAATTGCTTAGGGTCTAACATTATTATTTTCTCCACAAGTTTAATACTCAGAGACCTTTGCATAATTAAAGCACAATTTATGAAATGCATAAAACAGCACCTTTTCTATCCAAAAATTCGTCAAATAGCTAGCTATTCTCCTTATTTTTGGCTAAAAAATGCACTATTTTCTACATTCCCTAAACCGCACTTTAATTATGCAAAGGTCTCTCAAGCATTTTACTCGATAACTATCTTTCTATGTAAAGATTAGGGGATTGCAATCTCATTCCCTAATAAAAGCCACAATTACACATTAAAAACCACTACTGTCCGATTTAAAATAAGCAATTTTGAATTCCAAGCAGAATTGGCATATTACCACCAGTTTTACCACTATTTTTATCAGGAAAAAGTAATTTCATGGTCGATATTCGTTGACTAATATTCACACTAAATAACCGTGCTATTTGCTGTAATGAATACGTAACTACTCAGCGTAATTCCCACAGTATATAAACAATTATGCTACAAAATCTGGCAACTTTCCTTCAAATACAAGTTTCAGTGCATGGGATGCAGTAATGCCTTGCTTACGGCACGTTGACAGGTAACCGCGCACACGACAAAATACTTTTGCACCTTGGGTGCTGCGAAAACATCCCGATATTTTGGTTCCTTCTAATAAAATGTGTATAAACTATTATTTGTAGTTATATTTAAAGAAATATTATTAGCAAAGGCATTCCTCATGATACAAGAGCTATTTCAGACAGCACTCAATATAAACAGGTAGTGTAAAGTTTGTTCTGTAAATTCAGATTTGTAATTTTTAGTGAATCTT
>CAZRMK010000004.1:0-43082 GCA_964601165.1 uncultured Piscirickettsiaceae bacterium
AGACCGTTCGTTGAAGAAGAGCGTATTCTAGACGGATTTGAAATTTACGCAAGCTTTATTTTTTATAAAAAAACCAACACAACTATTCTAAATTTAAAATATCATTCTGATTTAACTCACTTTCTTCACCATTAATCAAGCCAATACCCAAGCCTTTACTTTTAATTTTTGGGTCAAAAATATCACCTGTAACCAAATAATGATAGGTGACTAAATCTTCATTTATTTCAGGAACTATCTTCATTAATATATAGACTGCAAGGCTTGCTAAAGGATTGACTATCCCCGTTAATGCTGCAATAGCAGGTAAGGTACTACCAATAGCTGGGGTAACTTGAACAGTAGCATCAATCGTTTGTTCTACTAAATTTATTTTTCCAAACACCACCGCATCAGCAGAAGGAGCTTTTAATGCAAACTCTTCAATGTTTATAACACCATTTTCTAAACTAGCTTTACCTTTAATCTCGTCAAATACCAACCCTTCAGCAGTTAAATCATCAAGATTTAGCCTAAACCTTCTGGCGAGTGATTCAATACTTAAAAGCCCAATTAATCTAGCAAATCCGGGATCTGCATCTTCAATAACACCATCTTTAACTGCAAAGCTTAATTGCCCATCTAGATTTTTAACCGCAAAACACTGCGGAAAACCTGCCCACTGTAAATTCCCTGTAACATGAGCCTCTTCTCCTTTAAAGCCTTTTTGTACTCCTAAAAACTCAGAGACCTTCTCCACATTGCTAGAGTCTATTCTAAAATCCAAATGACTGGTATCTGTTTTTATATCAAATAAATAGTCGCCTGTTATTTTCCCTTCAAACGCATTCACCGTTGCTAAAATATTGTCAACTTTTATGACGTAATCTGTGCTTTGAACTCTAAAACTAAGTCGGTCTATCTTACGATCATCTATATAAATTTCTTGCCCTAAAAAAACCAACTCAGGAACACTTCTGCCCCCTCTTTCTGGGCAAATTGTTACCTCTTGACCTTGCCCCCAGTTTTTAGTGATAATTTTAAATTTATTGAGTTCAACTTGAAAAGGCTTTCCTATTTCTTTAGACACTTGCATCATCAAATTTTCTTGGTTAATTTCTAGGTTAAACAAACCTTTTATTTCATCATAATCCCAATCTAAAATGACATTATCAAACTTATTTTGTAACAAAACTAATTTATTAACTGTAACCGTCGATTTATTCCAGTCAATAGTTTCTAATCCTGCCGATAAAACAGGAGCTTCTTGCTTTAATCCTGAGTAAAAATCTAGCCACTCATTAAGGTTTAAATAATCAATCTGACCAGCTAAGTGAATACCTTTTACAACCTTCTTTTCAGATTCAACACCAAAGTTGATATTTAAAGCACTAAATCTTTCATCTGCTAAGCTCCATAACCCATTTACGCTACCCCAATCAGATAAACCTCCTGAAATTCCTAGATAGTGGTCAAGAACAATTACTTCAGCGGTTAAATATTTACCATTATTTTTAAAGAAACTACTATCAAAAGGCTTTGGTAATTTAGACGACAAATTATCTAATTCTGCTTCAAAAGAAGCCTTTACTAACTCTGAACTTATAAAAGGCAGTTGTACTTTTCCTGACCAAGGTATAATTCCTGAAAAATATTCTGGTAAGCTTGGTTCCATATGACCTTTTAAACTTAAATTTACAACGCCATTTCTAGTTAAAATACTTGCTCTTATAGGTCCATTTTGAAAACGTCCCGTTATCTCTTTAGCATTAATTGAATCTTCCGTAAACTGAATGCGTCCAGCAACGTCTTTAAGACTAATATTATTGAACAGGTTAATTTCAGAGTCTTTAATATCTACTTGACCTAAAATTTCTACCCCTCTATTACCAAAGCCATAAACAGGAATCCATAATTTAGATAAATCCACAGAAACCCTACCTGAAACTTTAAGTTGGTTTTGTAAAAACTCATCAATGCCCATTGTTGTTGCTAAAGGAGAAGATAATAATAATTTTTTTGCCGATTGTGTTGATGAGGTAGCTTTGCCTTGAATATCAATGGCAATATTTTCTGTGTTTAGATTATTAATTTTAACAATAGCACTTACTATATCGATCCCCATTAAATCTGCACTTTTTGCAGCAATTTGTAAATTATATGGAGTAAAATTTAAATGGGCATTAAAACCTGTTAATGCAGGCCAATTTGGACTAAACTTTAAAGTCATATTTTCGACTTGAGCATTTCCAGTAAGAACGCCTTCTCCATTTTTAAAAGGAAAATCCTGCAACCTACCCTTTAAAACGGCTTCTCCACTTATGTTGGTTCCAGCAACCAAACTTGTTTTTAACCAAGTAGACAACCCTTTACTCATCAGCGGATAAGGCAATAAATTTTTAACCTGTTTTATTTCAGCTGATTTAACACCTAATTCAGCATTAATATAACCTAAAAAATCTCCCTTAGCGACGAGCTCTAGAGGAACACTATCTATTTCAAAGTAATGCTTATCTAAAGACCAGTCCAATTTATTTTCACCATCACTCCCTATTAAAACTGATAGCTCATTTTTCATAGTAAATACTACTGGCTTGGTGCGTAAAAACTTGGATGAAATTAGAATAGGAGACTCAGTAAAAAGAGTAACCAACTGGTTGTTTTTCGTCACAGTTAAATCAGAAAGTGAAATTGATGGGATATTTCCGTAAGCTGGCCAGCTTAATTGTTTCACCGACAGGTAAAATTCTTCTAGGGTAGCTTCTTCTAGGTTTACTTTTCCTTGCAGTCTTACTAATTCTAGAATGGCTTCATTCTTTGTAGGTTTAATATTTTGAGTTCTTAGAGTATTAAATACTATAGGCTTAAAAGGCTCTAAAGAAAATCCCTTCACTTCAAAACTTAATCTATTATTTGCTGCCATCTTTATTGACACAGGTACTGACATGTCAGTGTAAATATTATCAAGATGAATTTTTGAAAGTTCAAGCGACCAGTTCTCTAATAAAAAGTCAGTTTTTTTAAAGTTAGCAGTCCATCTAAGATTAGCTCCTAAGCTATGCGGTAACTCAAAATATGGGCTTTCCCAAACCAGCTTATTAGCATCCAGTTCTATCTCAAAATAAGACGGGCTATCTTCATAAATACGCCCTGCTAATTTTAATTCAAGCTCTCCATGATTAGGAAGACTTGCTTGCCAATTAAGTGGGATAAATTGTTCAACCCTTTTCATTTTAAGAGGTGATAAAAATTCAATAGAATAGCTGCCCTCCGTTATCTTTCCTAAAAAACCTGTTTTAAAATCACCTTGCACGAGAGCATGTACAATTTTTTCCTGTTGATAAAATACCTTTGCATCTGTTGATAGACTCCAGTTACTTCCTTTAAAAGAGTCAAAATAGCCAATATAAACACTTATTTCTTTATTTGCTATAAGATTAATTTGGCTGTTTTTAACTTGTATATCTTGCCATAATCTATCGCTATTAAACCCTAGTAACTGCTTAATAACTAAAGTGACATCTAGCTCTTTTTTTTGCTCTTTAATATCTATATTAAAACCGTCAATAAACAAAAAACGTCCGTAACTAATACCATATAAAAATGGAGCATAAATATTTAAATCAACTCGGAGTTTTTTAATATCAAGATCAAAGCTTCTACTTTGATACTGAAACTCTTCAACCTCTAAAATCATCCCTGACCAAGTTTGTTGAACTTTAAGAGATTGATAATTAACGTCTGCAGAGGTTATAATTTCTACAATAGATATAAGTTGCGAAGGGGCTACTTGAGCCCAAGAAATAATAGCTCTAACCGTTACAAGATATGCTGTTGTAACAATAAATAATACAATAAAAAACTGCCATAATCGACGTATAATCATTACCCTGTTCTCAGATATAATCGTGAAATAATGTATAATCTAAATTCGTGACATTACATCATCACTACATCATATTGCTCTGAAAAATAGCTAGCTTCTGCCTGAAACCGTATACTTTTATTTAAAAAACTTTCCAATTCTGCCACACTACTAGACACTTCATCCAGTATATAAGAAACAACCGTCTCTGCGGCAATAACACGATATTTATCTGCATCAAATGATCTAGCCATACGTGTAATTTCGCGAAAAATCTCAAATGCAATCGTCTCAGGTGTTTTAATGCTTCCACTACCACTACACACGGGACAAGACTCACACAGAGTTCTTTCTAAGCTTTCTCTGGTTCGTTTTCTAGTCATTTCAATCAAGCCTAATGAAGAGATTTCTGTAATCGTTGTTTTAACTCGGTCTTTTTTTAATTCTTTTTGAAAGGTTGAAAATACAATGTCACGATGTTTTGGCACGTCCATGTCGATAAAATCTAAAATAATAATCCCGCCAAGATTTCTTAATCTTAGCTGCCTTGCAATCGCCTTTGTCGCTTCTAAATTAGTACGATAAATAGTTTCTTCTAAATTCTTATGCCCAACAAAAGCACCGGTATTAACATCAAAAGTTGTCATAGCTTCTGTTTGGTCAATAATCAAATACCCCCCAGATTTAAGCACAACTCTTTTTTGTAATCCTTGCTGAATTTCACCCTCTATATTGTATAAATCAAAAATAGGTCTTTCACCCGTATAAAGTTCTAGTTTATCAGACAAACCCATAACATAGCCTTCTGAAAAGCTTAACATTTTTTGATAGGTTTCGAGAGAATCTACCCGTATTTTCTCAATTCTTTCAACCGGAAGATCCCTAAGAATTTTAATATACAGAGGTAAATCACTATAAACCAAGCCATAATTTTTAACCCGCTTTTCTTTTTCCTTAATGCCATCCCAAAGCCTTTGCAAATACATTAAATCTGCCCGAATTTCATGAAAACTAGCTCCTTCTGCAACCGTACGAACAATATAACCCCCTGTTGTGCTGTTATTTACTTCAGGGATATCATTCATTAAAGCTCTGAGCCTTTCACGTTCCTCTTGAGTCTCAATTCTTTGTGAAACACCAACCATGTTTTCAGCTGGCATAAAAACTAAAATACGTGACGGAATGGTAACCTGCATAGTCACCCTTGCACCTTTCGCTCCAAGAGGGTCTTTTACGACCTGCACCATAACTTTTTTACCTTGGTATAACATTTTTCCTATGTCGTCACATTCTTTTGGTATCGAACCACCAATTGTCTGTCGACAAAGATCAGACACGTGTAAAAAAGCCGCCTTTTCTAATCCAATATTAATAAACCCCGCCTGCATACCAGGTAAAACTCGGTCTACTTTGCCGATATATATATTACCAACCAAGCCTAGTTTATTAGCCCTTTCAATCCAGACTTCTTGCAATGCTCCATTCTCAACCCAAGCGACTCTTGTTTCGTTAGGGGTTACATTGACTAATACTTTTTCTTCATTACTTGTTTTCATGATATCCAGATTTTTTAATAACTCCATTAATTTAAAAACAGAAATACGAATATTGAGATTTGGGTATAATACCGACCATGAAATCATCCCTTAGTTATTTAACCAGTAATAAGACTTTTTTATCATTAACAATATTATTAATGCCCATACTAATATTAAATGTTAAGCATACGTCAGAGCTTGTTATTCTAATCCTAACAATATTTGGTGTCTATTTTTCTATTAAAGATAAAAGACTACCAATTTTTGAAAAACAATTAAAGATGTATAGTTATTTGGTTTGGGGGTTTTTTTTATCAATAGTATTTTCTGTACTTTTATCTACCAACCCAGCCGAGGGGATTGATATTATAGGCTCTAATGTTCATTTTTTAGTTGCACCTTTTGTAGCATATAGTATTTATAAAAGCAATTTTGAATTTGAGAAAATTATATTAGCGATTAAAATTAGTGTGTTAATTGGCTTTAGTTATGCCATATATCAAAGTTATTATTTAGGACTTGACAGGGCTGAAGCTGGTGCAGATGCATCAACTATATTTGCCTTCATAATGATTATTTTTGCCTTTTTTTCTATTATCGATATTTGGAAACAGTCAAACAAGGCAAGATTATTTTCAGTTATTATTTTCTTATTAGCATTATATTCAGTTGTGTTAAGCGGAACTCGCATTTCTTGGGTGATGTTTATAATATTAATTCCGACTATTTTATTTATTTGGTATATTCAAAAAACTATTACAAAAAAAACAATATTACTAATATTTTTATTTTTATTTACAGTGTTAGCATTTGCCGTTAATAATGCTAAAGTTAATGACAGAATTGCAACAACTATTAACGAAGTGAAACTTTTTGACATTAATGAAGACAATAATACTTCTGTAGGTTTAAGATTAAAAATGTGGGCATCTGGCATTGAAGCCTTTAAACATCAGCCGTTTATTGGCTATGGTTATCATAATGTAGGAGTTGCTGCTAGCCAACACGTATATGGAGATTTTGCTACAGATTTTATTGCTAACTCAAAAATGCTTCACAATGACTACATTAATTCCCTTGTTGGTTTTGGTATATTAGGATTATTTACTTTTTTAGCACTATTATTTTTTCCTTTGATAGTATTTCTTAAACGATTAAAGCAAGGAAGTGATTTTACTAAAAATGCAATGGGTGTCATTTTTATGGTTAGTTTGTTGGTATTTTCAATTACTGATAGTATTTATTCTCACAATGTAATGCGAAGCTTAGTGGTATTTTTATTAGCTCTTTTATTGATAGAAGGAGTTAAGTCTAAGTCATCTTGATGATTATGATTTGCTTATAAAAAGTCTATGTTTCTTATTTTTATATACCGTCTATCTGCTTTTTTAATTAATAATATTTGATGAATGGCAAGTTTTAATTGAGACAAAATCCTTTTCATTTGTAAATGAATGTTAGTTTTAGGTTTATCACTAGTACCGATTGAAGTTTCTGATATTTCTTCTAAATAAGGTTTATTTATTCGATAATAATCGCACCGATCTAATTGAATGATAGGTGCTGGCTCTACTTGATAGGCACTAATACGATAACAAGAAGAAATATGTGCATCAGCAAGTGCAATTCCATGTTGCTCTGCACATTCTAAAAGTTTTCTTGCACCAGATGGCCATAGTAGATATCCAGCAGCCCCAGTTCTATCTTGGTAAAGCCTAAAAAGTTTTGAGTTACAGGCAATATCACTGCCTTTTTTTGATACAAACTTTTTCCTACTTCTGTTTTCTAAATTAATTAAATCAATTCCAGTTTTATTAATTAAATCTTTCAGTAATTCAGGTACAAATTTAGATAGTAAGACATCATCTTCTAAAATTAGTGCAGGCTGATTGGTTTGAATGATTTTATTCCAAACATTTTGATGTGAAAAATAACAAGCAACTTCGGTTTTTCTTAACGGACGCTGCCAATCATGATAATGTTTTTCATAAGTTATTGCACTTATATCTTCTGTAGAAAAAGCATCAATAAACTTAAAACTTACATTTAGTTTAGATAATTGTTCTTTTTGAAATTCTCGTCGTTTAATTGCAGTTGTTAGACTAATAATAAAAATATTCATTTATACCTTTGCTTTTAATTACTTTTAGCTAAATCCTGCAAGCACTTGCAGGATTTAGGTTTTAGTTAATTTGATAAAACATTTCTAATAACAATCCACGCCCTCCATAAAGGTCTACTTAGTTCATTTTTTATTTTTGCTGATAACTTTTTTTTCTTAGTTGAAATTGTTGAACCTCCTACTTCAAAATCTTGGTGAGAGATGCCGCTTATTTCTAAAGACCAAGTTTGCACATTATGCAACCATAGCATTTGTTGTAATGTGTCAACTGGGGCTTTAAAGTGTTGTATTTTGTTTAAAAAAACTTGAGCAGCTACCTTGCCATAAATCGAGCCTATATTTCCTAGTGGCGGAGTTTGATAACGAATTAACACAATTCCATTAATATTTTTTCTTTCTTTTTCTATCATGCCTTTTTTACCAGACAGATCAATTACAATATTTTCATCTAAATTATTAAATAAAATTTGAATTGTATCCTTAAAACTATCATGAATTTTAATATCATCCTCTAATACGATACATGCCTTGTGCTTATGATTTGATATTATTTTCCAAGCATTATGCCAGCTAAGAGTGCAACCAATTTCTCCTGCCGATAAGATCGCATAATGAGCCCATGAACGTTTTGATTGCTGTTGGTAAGATTGTAGTACTTGGGGTTTGATTTGGCGACCATCAATCGCATTTATTCTTACAAACGGCATTTTTACTTGAGATAGCTGTTCATCCATGTAAGATAATCTATTAGGGCTTCTATCTAAGTTAATAACATAAATCGGAATTTGATTGGTATCCATTAAATTTTCCAATATTTTTCAATCCAAGGTGACGGCTGAATATGTCGATACCATTTTCCACTATGTCCAGTTATAGCTTCAGGTGGATTGGGTAGACCATGGAAAAGTATCACTTTTGCACCTTCTGGTATGGAAGGTGCTATAAACCAAGACTTAATCCATGATGGACAACAACGATATTTAAAACTTGGTACCCACTCATCTGGCCAATATTCAAGTTTGTTGAGTTTGTGTATTTCTCGTGATAAATACGCCTGTTCATGACGAACTTCGCTTCTTACTATTTCAAAATTTTGTTCAAAATATTTTAAAATTTCTGGATATTTGCCAATTTCAAATCTAAATATTGAAGAGTTGCCTTCAGTTTTTTTAGAATTTTTTTTATCATGGGCAATTAAAAACTCACCAGGATGAGTAAAAAATTTATCTAAATTTCCTACAATTACCACATCTAAATCTAAAAATAAAGTAACACCACTTAGACCACCAAAATTTTCTTTAAATACGCTTAATTTTCTCCAGCCTCGTTCTGGTGTTCCAATGGGTAAATCTAATTCTGGCAATGGCTGTATTTCTACTTCATTGCGAATGCCATTACTATTTTCAGTAAAGCAAACAAATCTAAAGTTATTATTTAGATTTCGCTCGACCATTGCATATAGCCGATTGACGTACTCCGCAGAGAACTTATCACCCCATTTCATGCAAATTATATTCATATATACATTATCCTAAAAGTCTAGACAGTTTTTTTAAATTTCAAAACATGCGAGTTTTCCGTCAACCATGTTAAATACTTTTCAATCCCTTCGGCAACCGTATAAAACTTTGTGTTATAGCCGGCAGCTCGTAATAATGAATTATCGGCTTGAGTAAAACTTTGATAAACCCCTTTTAGATTTTCTGGAAAATTTATATATTCAATTTCACCCTTAGAGTGGAACTTTATAACCGCCTCAGCAATGTTTTTAAAAGGCTCTGCAGCTCCAGGACCTAAATTAAAAACCCCTGACTTATCTGGGTTTTTCATAAACCATAGATTAACCTTAACGACATCTTCTACATACACAAAATCCCGTGTTTGCATGCCCTTATCGTAGCCATCATAAGCGCCAAACAATTTTAATTTTTCACCAGCTAGTATTTGATTATGTAATTTAAACGCTACGCTTGCCATATCGCCTTTATGCTGTTCACGAGGACCATAAACATTAAAATAACGAAAACCCACCACCTGGCTCTCTGCTGAAGGCAAAATTTGACGAATATATTGATCAAATTGAAATTTAGAAAACCCATAAACATTCAAAGGCTTTTCGTATTGGCGATCTTCAATAAAGTCAGGACCATCTCCATAAACTGCAGCCGATGAAGCATAAAAAAATGGAATCTTACGGTTTAAACAATAGCTTAAAATGTCTTTAGAATACTCATAATTATTATCCATCATGAACTTGCCGTCCCACTGAGTGGTTGCAGAACAAGCTCCTTGGTGAAATACACACTCAATTCCAGGCAAGCCTTCTTCGGCAAAAATTCGAGTTTGAAAATCTTCTTTATCTAAATAATCAGCAAAATCACAATCTGCCAAATTAATAAATTTCTTACCATTTTTTAAATTATCCACCACCAAAATATCGGTTCGACCCTGTTTATTTAGAGCTTTAACAATATTTGAACCAATAAATCCTGCACCGCCTGTGACAACAATCATTCCCAATTTTTTCCTAAAAGTTTAATTTACAAGATTTTATCATGTCTTAGATACGACATTAGGGTAAAATCCTTCAAATATTTATCATCAAAATCAAGTCATACACATACACATAAACAACTCAATATGAAGCAAGAACCGACAACTAAAGAACTTTACCTTAGGCTACTAAGCTACATCAAGCCCTACTGGAAAACAGTTATATTTATGCTGATTGCACTGGTCATTACTGCGGCAACACAACCCCTAATGCCAGCTTTACTCAAACCCTTAATTGATGACAGTATGATTAAACAAGACATGGATGCCATTATTATGGTGCCATTGTTAATAGTTTTAGTTTTTATCGTCAAAGGCATCTCCGAATACTTTAGTAATATTTTAAGTGAATGGGTTGCTCAAAAAGCAATTTTAGATATTCGACAAGAAATGTTTAAAAAAATTAATAACCTGCCACTAGAGACCCTGCAAAACTACACTTCAGGAAAGCTAATTTCTAAAATTAGCTATGATGTTGCTCAGGTAGGCAGTACGTTGAGTGATGCTTGGGTCATTGTTATTCGAGACATTTTAATTATTATTGCTCTATTAGGTTTTTTATTTTATACCTCATGGCAACTCACGCTTCTCATTCTTATTGTAGGTCCTATTCTTGGCGTTATTATTAATAGTGCGGGGAAAATGATGCGTGGCTCCAGCACTGAAATGCAAAATAACATGGGAGGAATGACCCAAGTATTAGAAGAAACTATTTCTGCTAACAAAGATATTAAAATCTACAATTCTAACGCCTATGAAGAAAACAAGTTCTTTCATGTTGCCGAAGATTTTAGAGAAAACTCCATGAAAATTGCTAAAGTATCCGCAATAAACACCCCTTTAGTTCAAATATTGGCGGCTATTGCCCTCTCAGCAGTAATATACTTTATTTCTTTAATGAATAAAGATGGCATGTTTTCTCCTGGAGAATTTGTGGCATTTATTGTCGCCACTGCTATGATTTTTAGCCCTATTCGGCGTTTAACCAACATCAATGAAACCATTCAAAAAGGTATGGCGGCAGCAAGCAGTATTTTTGAACTACTCGATCAAGCCGATGAAGTTGATTTAGGGCAACAAGTAATTACCAAGCCCACTGGAAAAATCGATTTCAAACAAGTAACATTTCAATATAAAACCGCAGAACATCCTATATTATCAAAGCTATCTTTTACCATAGAAGCTCATACTACAGTTGCCTTAGTGGGTGAATCTGGTAGTGGTAAAACTACTATTGCCAACCTTATCTCGCGTTTTTTTATACCCTCTAAAGGAAAAATATTATTTGATGAGATTGATTTAGAATCTATTAAGTTAGTAGATCTCAGAAGTCATATTGCCCACGTGAGTCAAGATGTTACCCTGTTTAACGATTCGATTAAAGCTAACATTGCCTATGGGCATACAGAATTTAATAAAACCCAAATTATTGCCGCGGCTAAAGCTGCTTATGCTTGGGATTTTATTGAAAAACTTCCTCAAGGGCTAGAAACCAATATTGGAGACGATGGCTCAAAACTTTCTGGCGGACAAAGACAACGTATTGCCATCGCCAGAGCATTTCTTAAAAATGCTCCTATTTTAATCTTAGATGAAGCCACTTCTGCCCTCGATAATGAAAGTGAAGCCAAAATTCAAGCGGCACTTCTAGAGCTTAGAAAAAACCGCACCGTTATTATTATTGCCCATAGATTAAGCACTATTGAATCTGCCGATAATATTATTGTCCTCAAAAAAGGTCAAATTATCGAAACTGGCTCTCACCAAGAACTTATTTCCAACGCAGGTTATTACAAAGACCTGTATCAGCACGGGTTAAAATAAAATATTAGTCATGCCTGAAAACCACTTTAAAGTATCCTTTCTACATCCTAAATATTGGGGGATTTGGTTGGGGCTATCACTATTAAGACTTCTCTCTTTTGCCCCCTACTACCTTAAATTTAAGATCGGCGATTTTATCGGTCAAATCATGTACAAGCTTGCTAAATCAAGAAGGGGTCTTGCTCTTAAAAACATAACCATGTGTTTTCCAGAAAAAACCCCTTCTGAACATCAAAAGATTGTAAAAGATCATTTTAAATCTTTAGGCATCTATTTCATAGAAATGAGCATTAATTTATGGGGCAAGCACCGACATAATAATTCAAAAAATGAATTTCAGCACTTTACTTATCATGGTCTGGAAAATTTAGAAAAGCATAATAATACTGGCATATTAATTTTAACTCCCCATTTCACTACCCTTGAAATAACCGGATTAATGTTATCATTCATTACCTCTTACCGCCCTCTATATCGCCCCCATAACAACCCCTTAATGGAATATTGGATCACCAAAAGTCGTACCTATAAACGAACAGTGAACCAGAAAACCCTCCAAATCCTTCCCATATCTAACAAAGCAACCCGCACTCTCATTAAAGCCTTAAGAGCCAAAGTGGCAATAGGTATTCTACCCGACCAACGCTACCGTTCTAAAGGCAAAGTAGATGTACCTTTTTTTGGTGTATCCGCTCCCAGCAACCCTGGAATTAATAAGCTTGCCAAGTTAGGAAAAGCTAAGGTTCTACCCGTTTTTACCCGCCGTATCGGCTCAAAATACCAACTAACCATCTTACCTGCACTAGAAAACTTCCCTTCTGGAGATGACTATAAAGACACTCTACGACTGCATAAGCTTTATGAAGCAGAGATTAAAAAAAACCCATCTCAATACCTATGGACCCACAATCGTTGGGACATTTCCTTCTAACCACTCCAAGAAACCTCTGAACAAGCATTAATTTTAGCTAAGCTATTTAATGGTATAATCCTTCGCAATTTGAATTATGTTAGGCATTTGTACAAAACAATATGTCTCCTAAAAAAACTGGAAAAAAATATGGTTATAGAGCTTCGTGATAAACAACTCAGGTCTCGTGTTAAATTACTTGGAACTTTACTAGGAGAGGTTATTCAAGCACAGGCTGGTGAAACCATTTTTAATGCTGTTGAAACTTTAAGACAAGGATATATCAAACTTCACGAGCAAGAAGAAGCTACACTTAGATCTAAACTACAGTCTTTTATTGAAACTCAAAAACCAGATGATTTAATCTTAATCATACGTGCCTTTAACCTCTATTTTGGTCTAGTTAACCTAGCTGAAGAAGAGCACCAATACCATGAGCGTAAAAGCCAATTAAAATCTGATGGCCCGCTATGGATGGGATCCGTATTAAATACTATTGGAGAATTTAAAGAACAGGGTATGTCTGCGGAAGATCTCAAAACCTTATTAAATAAACTTAATTATGTGCCTGTTTTTACCGCTCACCCAACAGAATCAAAACGCCGTGCGGTTATGGATAATTTACGCCGAATTTTCTTAACCTTAAGCCAACTAGATGAAGCAGAAGCTTATAAAAATCCTTATGCACAAAAGGAAATTGTTAAAAAATTAAAATATCAAATTCAGGTACTCTGGAAAACCGATGAAGTTCGTCGCATGAAACCCACAGTAACAGACGAAATAAGAAACGGCATTTATCACTTTCGTCAATCTTTATTTAAAGCCATTCCAACAATTTATCGTTACATGGAAAGAGCTCTCAACCGACACTACCCAGATGACAATATAGCAACGCCTACCTTTTTAACCTTCGGCTCTTGGATTGGTGGTGATAGAGATGGCAATCCATTTGTAACCCACGATACCACAGTTAACGCTTTATTTATGCAATCTAGAGCTGTTTTATACGAATATCAACGCCAAGTATTTGATTTAAGCGCACAACTAACCCAATCAAAATTTATCAGTGAGATTGATAGTGAAATCATCAATCGAACCACCATTATTGATTCCGATTTAAGCAAAAAAATATTCCACCGTAGAACAGACCGTTTTAGAGATGAGCCTTACCGCCGTTTTCTATACATCATACATGGACGCTTAAAAGAAAACTTAAAGTATGTTGAAGGCCACTTAAATGGTCACCCTGTTGAAAAAAGCCCCTTCGCTTATTCATCAGAAAATGACTTTCTTGCTGACCTCCAACTTATCGACAAATCTTTACGCGGTCATGGTGACGAAGCTATAGCTGACGCTGACCTCAAGGATTTAATTCGACTAGTTCAAACTTTCGGATTCTACCTCATGCGTTTAGATATTCGCCAAGAGTCCAACGTTCACTCTGATGCTGTCGCCGATCTATTGCAACACATCAACATTGACTATAACAAATTATCCGAAACTGAACGCCTTGACATTCTAGCTTCTCAGGTATCTTCTGCCACCATTATTGACACCCAACATTTAGAACTAGACGCCATGACTACCGAAGTATTGGCAGTTTTTCATGTTATGAAAAAAATGCGTCAAGAAATCAGCCTAAAAGCTTTTAATAATTATGTTATTTCAATGACTCATGAAGCTAGCCACGTGATGGAAGTACTTTTTCTAGCCCATCAAGTAGGACTTGCTGGTTATAAATCTGGACAACCCTACTGTGATATTTGCATTGCTCCCCTATTCGAAACCATTGAAGATTTAGAACATATAGTACCCGTTACGGCTGCTCTGTTTAATAATTCAACTTATTTAGATTTGCTAGTAGCATCAGGCAATCAACAAGAAATTATGCTTGGATACTCGGACTCAGCAAAAGATGGCGGCAACCTCTCTTCTGCTTGGGGGCTGTATCAAGCTCAACAACAAATTATGGCATTAGCCGATCAATATAATATTGATTGCCGCTTGTTTCATGGTCGCGGAGGAACAGTCGGTCGTGGAGGCGGACCTACCCATACTGCTATTTTGTCACAACCCACAGGAACGGTTAGAGGAGAAATTAAATTTACCGAACAAGGTGAAGTGTTATCTTATAAATATAGCAATGCAGAAACCGCAATGTATGAAATTTCACTAGGTGTAACCGGTTTAATGAAGGCGAGCACCTGCCTAGTTAAAAAGCCAAAAGCGGACAACCCAGCTCACCTAGCAACCATGCAAACTCTATCTAAAGATGGCGAGCATGCCTTTAGGGAATTAACTGATAATACCCCTGGGTTCTTTGATTTTTTCTATCAAGCCACACCTGTTACCGAAATTGGACTGCTAAACTATGGCTCACGCCCTTCACATCGTAAGAAAGGTAATTTATCAAAATCTTCTATTCGTGCTATTCCTTGGATTTTTGGCTGGGCACAAGCACGCTTAACCTTCCCTGCTTGGTATGGAACTGGCTATGCCATTGATAAGTGGCAAAGAGAGCATGGCGACCAAATGATTAATGATATGTATCAAAACTGGCCGTTTTTTCGAGGACTTGTTAGTAACATCCAAATGGCACTATTTAAAACAGATTTAGTGATTGGTAAAAACTACAGTTTATTAGGACAAGACGCTGAACTATCTAAACGGATTTACGACATGATAGCTGCTGAACACTCCCGCTCGGTTAAAACCCACTTAAACGTCAGTGGTAACGAATACCTTATGGCAGACACTCCGCAAATTGCTCTCTCTCTAACCAGAAGAACCCCCTATTTAGAACCCTTAAACAACATTCAAATTGCTCTACTTAAACGTTATAAAGATGAATCTTTAACTGATGAAGAGCGTGATATTTGGTTAACTCCACTCCTAAACAGTATCAATGCG
Organism: uncultured Piscirickettsiaceae bacterium; assembly: GCA_964601165.1. GTDB lineage: Bacteria > Pseudomonadota > Gammaproteobacteria > Thiomicrospirales > Thiomicrospiraceae > Thiosulfativibrio. Next base: position 15,702 of record CAZRMK010000004.1, read on the forward strand.
ATTGCCGCTGGAATGCGTAATACTGGTTAAATAGAGGATTTGGGAATATGATCGGTTTAATATATGAGGATAGGATGCTATAATGTTCGGCTTATTTAAGATTGTTGTGGATTAAAATCAATGCAAATCACTTTATTAAAATCTAAACTTCATCGAGTTACCACAACTCATGCAGAACTGGACTATGAAGGATCTTGTGCTATTGATTGCCACCTTTTAAAAGTGGCGGGTATTCGAGAATATGAACAAATTCAAATTTACAACATCAACAATGGTGAACGATTCACTACCTATGCAATTAGTGCAGAAGAAAATAGTGGCATTATTTCAGTTAATGGCGCGGCGGCACATAAAGCCAACCCCGGTGACTTATTAATTATTGCAACCTATGTTATTTTAAACGAGTCAGAAGTCGAAAAATTTAAACCCGCCATGATCTACTTTGACAGCCACAATAAAATCACTCATTCACTTAATAGCATTTCCAAGCAATTAAGCAATCTATAATTAAGCGTCTCCTTAAGGAAGAATTTAATAATCTCGATTAGAACTTTACTGAGAAAAAATACGCTACAAGTTTCGTTAAATGCGTTGTAATAGCTAGCTATTACGTCGAATTTTATGGAAGTTGTAGTGCATTTTAGCCAATAAAAAATAATTGGCGGTTGTTAAGTTCTTCCTTAAATAACCTATCTACCAGACCATCATTCTATAGTTGAGATTTTGGCATTAACAAAATCTCAACTCTTCTATTCTTAGCGAAAGCCTCTGGTGTATCTTCATCAACTAAAGGTCGTGTTTCTGCCATACCAACAGCCCTGCCTTGAGAAGCATCAATAACGCCATCCCTAACTAGCTGATCAATAACTTTAGCTGCTCTCACGCTAGACAAACCCCAGTTTGAGCCAAACGGCCCGCCTCTTAATGGAACTTTATCTGTATGACCAACCGCAGTAACAGACAATTCAGGTGTCATATAAACATGTAATTTTCTCAGCATAAATATCAACTCAGGCTTTAAGGTCGCCTGCCCGCTAGGAAACGAAATTATTTCTGAAAAACTAACTTTTATTTCATTTCTTTCTGGATCAAAATTAATTTCAATATCTTGATCATAACGTTTCGTGGCATAGGTTTCAATTAAACTTTCATATAAAGGTTTTAAATCCTCAATAATAGTTACGCCATCTAACTCTAGATCAGCAGCTTGCTCTTCCAGTTGCTGAAAAAACTCAACTTGGGTTAGGCTTAAGTCTCGTCCATGCCCTAAAGCGTAAGTTAATGAAATGACTATAGCCTTATACTTAACTTCATCCAAGGTTGACATAGCGAAAAGCAACACAAATACCGCCATCAATAGCGACATTAAATCAGCAAAGGTTGCCAGCCAGCCGGGGCATGGCTTGATCTTTTTAGCCATCTTCTTGCTCAATTTTCTTGCCACCTGCTAGGTAGCAAGAAAGTATATCCCGCATAATTGCCGGGTTTTGACTCAAAGATATCGTTTTAATCGCATCAATAATCAATAACTGTTGTACCGACTCTATATGAGACGTGGCAGTAATTTTAGTCGACATCGGCAGGGCAAACATATTGGCAATCATGGCTCCATACAAGGTAGTTAACATCGCCACTGCCATTGCAGGACCGATACTAGCAGGATCATCCAAGTTTGCTAACATCTGAATCAAGCCAACTAGAGTACCAATCATGCCAAAGGCAGGCGCAGCATCTCCAATCGCGTCAAATACCCCAGAACCTACTTCTGCACGGCTATTAAACTTATAATTCTGCTCTCTTAAAGAACTTAAAACAACATCAGAAGAATAACCATCGACCAGCATCCTAACGCCATTTGCATAAAACTCATGCTTTATTTCAAATGATTCTAAAGACAATAGACCATTTTGACGCGAGGCTCTAAGAATATTCTCGGTTAAATCAACCAACTCATTTAAGTTTTGAATATCTTTAGGAGCTTTTAATACTGCAAAGGACATCCCGATACCACTTTTAATTTCTGCAATTGAAAAACGCATCATCGTAACAGCAATAGTTCCACCAACAACAATCAACAAACCTGGTATATTAACAAAAATTAAAACCGACGCGTTAAGTGACATTGCAACTATAACAATCACTACTCCAAGTATTAACCCACCCATTGTTGTCATCATAATTAGCTTATCTTTCTCTTTTTTAGAGGGCTACTCTTACTGTGTAACCTAAATCATGCAAGTGCTTGCAGGGTTTAGAGATGCAAGACCTTTTGCATATAAAAACTTAAAAAATTAAATATGTTTTTCAGATTTTAAGCAATATATTATCCAACAAGCGTATTTTGTCTAATCTTGCTGCTGCTAAAATTACTAGGCTTGGTAATTTTGAGTGGTTTTTATTTAAATAAAGGGGTAAAAGTGATTTAGAGTCAAGGACTTTAACATAATCAACCGAATCAAACCCAAATGCGATTAATTTATTAATTGCAGACAATTCTAAAGCTAGTACATCAGCATGCCCTGTGTAAATATCACTGACAACTCCTTGCAAAACTTTTGATAATTTAGGAGCGATTTGCCTTTGTTTAGGCGTTAAATACTGATTACGAGAACTGAGAGCCAAACCGTCAACATCTCTTTTAATTTCACCGGCTACAATATCTACTGGCATAGCTAAATCTACAACCATTTTTTCAATTACTTTAAGTTGCTGATAGTCCTTTTGACCAAAAATAGCGACATCTGGCTGCACTATATTAAATAATTTTGCCACCACTGTTGTCACTCCATCAAAATGACCAGAACGGCTTTCTCCTTCTAATATTGTAGTTAATTCACTGGGAACTGTTACCAAGGACTGCTGATTACCGCTAGGATAAATTTCATTTAGGGAAGGGAAAAACAAAAGATCAACATTTAAAGCCTCTAACTTGGATTTATCTGTTGCAAAGGTTTTAGGATAGCGAGCTAAATCTTCATTGTTACCAAACTGCAACGGGTTAACAAAAATACTTACGACTACTTTATCTGCCTTTTGTTGGGCTATTTTTATTAAACTTAAATGTCCTTCATGCAAACATCCCATAGTAGGCACAAAAGCAACTTTATTACCTTGTTTCTTCCAAAATACAATCTGGCTACGCAGTTTTTTTATATTTTCAATCACTAACATAAAGGGTATCTCTAAAAAAATTACTCAGCTAAAACATGTGTTTTTTCTGGAAAAGATTGCGACTTGACGGCTTGAACATAGTCCGCAACCGCCACTTGAATACTAGAGGCATTTAACATAAAGTTTTTAGAAAATTTAGGAGGTTTTTCCAGCGTTATACCTAACACGTCATGCAAAACTAAAATTTGTCCATCAGTTTGTCTACCCGAACCTATCCCTATCACTGGAATATCTAAAGCAAGGGTAATTTTTGCTGCTAAAGACTCAGGAAGGCATTCTACAACTAGCATTTCTGCCCCTGCTTCTTGAAGACTCAAGGCTTCTTCTAACAACTTTTCTGCTGCCTTTAAATCCCGTCCCTGCACTGTATAACCTGTTTTTTGCACCGATTGAGGTAATAATCCTAAATGCCCACAAACAGGTATTCCTAAAGCAGATAAAGCCTTTACTGAGGATAAAACTCGCTCACCCCCTTCTAATTTAACCATATTTGCCTGACCCATTTTCATTAAGGCTGCCGCAGAAGTTAAAGTTTTATCTAGGCTAGAATCACCCATAAAAGGAATATCCGCAATGCACCAAGCGGACTGATTGCCTCTTTGCACCATTTGAGTGTGATAAACCATCTCATCTAAAGTTACCGGCAAGGTTGTACTATGACCTTGAACCACCATCCCCAACGAATCACCTACCAAAATAACTTCTACCTTTGCTTGATCTAAGCAATATGCAAAAGCGGCATCATAAGCAGTTAGACAAACAATTTTTTGCCCTGCTAACTTCATCTGTTTTAAATTGGATAATTTCATAATTTTAGGGCTATGCTTGAATTAAATAGGTTTCTGGTAACTGAATGATAAGGTCTTTAACTTGTCCTACTGCTGGTATGTAACAGTCAGGCAATATTTCGGCAAGGGGAACTAACACAAAATCTCGATTAACCATTTCAGGATGAGGGATTTTTAAGCTCTCGCTATCCCATTGCAACTCATCGAACAACAATATATCTAGATCAATTAAACGCTCACCCCAATGGCGTATCTTATCCTTTCCTTGTCGTTTTTCGATTGACTGCAAAGCCTTTAAAAATTCTTCAGGAGCATTATTAGTAAAGAAAGTTGCTACCGCATTAACAAACTCAGGCTGATCTTGCGGCCCTTGCGGCTTAGATGAATAGTAACTAGAAACCTGATCAAGTTTAGTCTCAGACAACCTACTTACTGCTTCTAAAGCTGCTAATATTTGTTGTTTAGGGTGATTAAGATTACTGCCTAATCCAACTACTACTTTATGTTTAAGCTCACTCTTCACTAGAGCTGTCATCAGCATAACTCTTACGGTAAGGATTTCTATTTTTACGAGGTTTACGACGTTTTTTGCTGGTATTTTTAACTTCATTAGCAAAAGCTACTTGCTCCACTGCATCCAACTCTTGGTATTTAGTCCACCAATCAAATAATTCAGCTAGTTCTGTTTCTCCTGCCACAACCCTAATACCTATAAAATCATATGCAGCACGAAATCTTGGATGCTCTCTTAATTTATGAGCTTTATTACCAAATCGTTTTGGTAGTCGATATTGTAAGCTCCAAATTTCACGCATTTGCACAGTAAAACGTTTTGGAATCGCCGTGGCTTTAATTTGAACATTTATCGCATCATTCGCAGACGCATATAAGGCATCCTGATGGGTATAATCTTGCTCTAAATATACCTCTATACCTTGACGAACATCTTCCCATAGCATAGCCGCAAATAAAAAAGCAGGGTTGACCCCTTTACCTGTCCGAATACGTTCATCAGTACTTTTAAGAGCTTCTACTACCAGCATTTTAGGAAAATGTTCTGCTTCTGATTGTAACTGCTTATGAGTTAAAGGGAAAAGATACTGAAACAAATCATAATATTTAAGCTTCTCAAATATCTCAAGCCCTACCCCACTATGGAAAAGCTTAAGAACTTCTTCAAACATACGGGCATGAGATACATCTTGCAACAGGTGACCCAGTTCAAAAATAGCCGCTTGAGTTTTTTCTTCAATATTAAAGCCTAGTTTCGCCGCAAACCGAATAGCACGAATCATTCGCACAGGATCTTCACGATAACGCTCTTCTGGATCACCAATCAAACGGATTTGCCCGAGCTCAATATCCTCTAAAGCTCCAGTATAATCAATAATAGAAAAATCTTTAATATTGTAATATAGACTATTCACCGTAAAATCACGTCGCCAAACATCTTCATACATAGTGCCATAAACATTATCTCTAACTAAACGACCAGTATCATCCATCTGCCGAGAAAGTTCTTTACTTTTTTTACGACGACCGAAGTTCTGTGAAGGGATTTTTTTACCTTGCCCTTCCCCTCTAAAAGTAGCAACTTCAACAACATTTCGTCCAAAGCCAATATGGGCTAAGCGAAAACGACGCCCAATTAAACGACACTGGCGTTGAAACACCTCCTTAATTTCATCTGGAGTTGCACTTGTCACTATATCAAAATCTTTAGGCTCTAAACCCAGTAACAAATCACGAACTGCTCCTCCAACTAAATAGCCTTCATATCCTGCCCGCTTTAAACCATAAAGCACATCTAAAGAAGGTTTATCTAATTGTCTGCGGGAGATATTGTGCTCACCCCTTAATAAAATAACAGGGTCGTCTGTTTGAGATTCTGAAGCAACATAAGATGCTGATTTTCTTTGAGAAAAATAGGATTGAATTTTACGAATAAATTTTTGCATAAAAAATTGTTTGGCGAGTTTCTAAAAAAAACCAGTAAATAAAAAGCTCATTTTAACGGTTTTTAACCATCTTTGCATAAATCTATTTCTATTAGGTGGTTTATAAACTGTTAAAATTTAGTTTTCTAACTTAGAAAAAATATTTATGACTCTAGCTTCGCCTTTATATTCTTACTTCCTAGTCACTTTGCAGTTTAGCTTAATCGGCTTAATTCTGTTAACAGGTGCTTGGTTTGCAAGTGGTATAGGCTTAATCTTGCAAGTTTTCGGTATTTTTCTTGCCTTATGGGCAGTACAAAGCATGCGATTAGGAAAATTCAATATTATTCCAGACCCTAAAAAAAACACTCCATTAGTTCAATCAGGACCATATCGCTTTATTCGCCATCCAATGTACGCTGCCATTTTATGTATTATGACCCCTCTAATAATTCTAGAACCTAGCATATTACGATTATTCGCTTATACCGCTTTAATTTTGACCCTGCTGTTTAAACTCCACTATGAAGAACGCTTACTTTCTAAAAAATTTACCGAATATTCTCAATACCAGAAACGCAGTCATAAGCTTATTCCCTTCATTTTTTAACTTTAATGTCCGCAAAAAATGCGAAAATAAGCTCCCCAAAATGTATTTAAAATTTTAAAGAGAAACATACATGTCTAAACCGACCCTTTTAAGCGGCATTCAACCTTCTGGCGACTTAATGCTTGGAAACTATATTGGCTCTATTAAGAATTGGGTGAATCTGCAAGATGACTATAACTGCTTATTTTCATTAGTTAATATGCACGCCATCACCGTTGAGCAAAACCCTGCCGACCTAGCAAAAAGAAGCTTAGACTTTGTTGCCCTTTATTTAGCCTCTGGCATAAACCCTGATAAAAGCACCATCTTTATTCAATCTCAGGTGCCTGAACACGCAGAACTTGCATGGATTTTAAACTGTTCTACCTATATGGGCGAACTGAATCGCATGACCCAGTTTAAAGATAAATCAAAAAAACATGAAAAAAATCTTAATGTTGGTTTATACAGCTACCCAGTCCTTATGGCGGCAGATATTTTGTTGTATCAGACAGAGTTGGTTCCTGTTGGAGCAGACCAAAAACAACACCTTGAACTCACCCGTGATTTAGCTAACCGCTACAACAATCGCTTTAAACGCCCCTTATTTACAGTGCCAGAACCTTTTATTGCCGACACTACTTCAGGTGGACGTATTATGTCATTACAAGAACCTTTATCTAAAATGTCAAAATCTGACACTAATAAAAACAACTTTATTGGGCTATTAGATGACCCTAAAACCATTATTAAAAAATTCAAAAAGGCTACCACTGATTCTGAATCAGAAATTTATTACGACTTAAAAAACAAGCCTGGAATCTCTAATTTATTAACGATTTATTCAGTGATTAGCGGGCTTCCTATGGCAGAAGTGGAAAAACATTTTGCAGAAAAAATGTATGGGCATTTAAAAGTGGAATTAGGTGAGCTGGTTGTAGAATACCTTAACCCCATTCAAGCTGAATACCATCGCATTCGAGACCATGAAAATAAATTAAAAGCCATTTTAAAAACAGGGGCAGAGCAAGCTAGAGAAAAGGCTCAAGCAACCCTAAAAGAAGTGCATAAAGCAATTGGGTTTGTATTACCGTAAGACCCGGATCCAAAATCTAAAGATCTTGCTTAGCCCTTTCAATGGCTATAGGTTTTAATACTTTGGCATCATAAACAAAAGTACCAAACGGCACAAAAGAAGCAAAAAATCCTAAGAAAGCTTTCACCCCAGATAAATTCCCCATGCCTGCAAAGATAAATAGCGCGGTATTAAACAGCAAAAATAATACTCCATGAATGGGACCAATAACTGAAATGGCTTCTGGCATACCAAAAATATGTTTTAAGGGCACTGCTATAAATACTAGTAATATTAAAGAGGTACCTTCAAATAAAGCTTTTAATCGCACAACAAACAGCATAATTTATCCTTTTCCACTAGTAGATACATGATAATGAGGGTCTTCCGACACGTTAACTTCAATTAAATCTTTAGCCCCTGTAAGTAACTTCTGACACTCAGGACTTAAATGCACTAAGATTAATTTTTTACCTTCTGCTAAATACTTTTGCGTTAGCTTATCAATAGCTTCAAGCCCTGTATGGTCATAAACCCGAGAGTGCATAAAATCAATTCTTATACAATCTGGATCATTTTTAACATCAAACTTATCAACAAAATTTTTGGCTGATGCAAAAAATAAAGGCCCATTTACCTTATAAATTTTGACTATCTTACCATCAATTTCTTGCATAGATACTGATAACATGACCTGTTCTGCATGTTCCCAAGCAAAAACTAAAGCTGCCACAATTATTCCCGCCATTACAGCCACGGCTAAATCAAATATTACCGTTAATAAAGTCACTAACACCATAACAAAAGCGTCTGCCTTTGACATCCCTCGCATAATCTTCCAGCTAGACCAATTAAAAGTGGCTATAACTACAAAGAACATCAAACCCACCAAAGCGCCTATAGGCACCATTTCAATCCAAGAAGAGGCAAGTAGTACAATAACCAATAGACCAAGAGCTGCGGTAATACCAGATAACCGCCCTCTACCACCCGATTTAACATTAATCATAGACTGACCAATCAATGCACAGCCACCCATGGTACCAAAAGCACCCGCAGTACAGTTGGCTGCCCCTAAAGCAATACATTCTTTGTTTGCCTTGCCACGGGTTTCAGTAATATCATCAATCAGTGTCATGGTTAATAACGATTCTACAGATCCAATAATTGTTAAGATAACGGCATAAGGTAAAACAATCCATAGAGTTTCTAAGCTCCAGAAGTTAGCTGGTAACGTGGTTAACCAGCTTAAACCTTGAAAACCTCCCTCTACTCCATCTCCATAAATAAGCGATCCTAGCGTACCAGAAACAGATGCTTTATCACCCACTGTCACAGCATTTATATCAAAGAAAATAACCGCTAAAGAAACCAAAACAATTGCTGCCAGAGCAGAAGGAATTACTTTTGTTATCCTCGGTAACAAATAAATAATGGCTAGCGTTGCAATAATAATAGCAATCATGATATTCAAGCTACTGCCACTTAGCCATTCGCCTTCCGGGGTGGTGAACTGAGTGAATTGAGCAAATAGAATAATCAATGCTAAACCATTTACAAAACCTAACATCACCGAAGTGGGAACCATGCGAATAAACCGCCCCCACTTCATGATTCCAATAATGAGTTGAAAAAACCCCATCATAATAACCGCTAAGAAAAGGTAAGAAGCCCCGTGTTCCATCACTAAATGCATCATCACCACGGCTAAAGAACCAGCCGCTGCCGTAATCATTCCTGGACGACCGCCAAAAATAGCCGTAATCATGCCAACAATAACCGCTGCATACAATCCAACCAGCGGGTGAACCCCCGCAACAAATGCAAACGCTACCGCTTCTGGCACCAATGCCAAAGAAACGGTAATTCCTGATAAAGTATCATTTTTATAAACACGCCAGTCAAACTTACCAAGGGGCTGAAAATCGGGCATTTATTTTTCCTTTAACCTTTAAGATTTATGCAAAACCTAACCAAAATATTGTAAAATCATCATGGGTATTAAAAAAGGATGAATATATTATGTGGATTCACTATATGGAAGAAATAGGGATATGGGCATTTGTTTTTTTAATCGTCGCTCACGTTGCTGTATATATGATTTTTAAGATTAAAAGACGTAGATTATTGCGTCTAAAAAAATCTAAAAAAACAAAAACCTTTAAGGTCCAAAACAAGGTCTCTGCACCGCTTTAAGTAAAACCCTAATCGCTGAACAGCTACCGAAGATCTCTACTCAGGGATTAGGAATAAAAGGTCTCAGACTAAAATCTATCCAATATAACTACAGCAATAATCGGCAAGAGTTTTAACCTTAATGCCAAACTTATCATTTGCAGGTACTGCAAAACTTTTACCTGCAACAACCGTTTTCCATACAGTTTCGCCAGGCAATAAAACCTCCACTTCTCCTGCTAACATCTCCATAATTTCAGCTTTTTCTGTGCCAAACTCATATTCACCAGGCATTAAAATACCCAATGTTTTTCTTGAACCATCTGCAAACAAAACCGTACGACTAGTTACCTTGCCGTCATAATACACATTAGCTTCACGCATAATGGTTACATTGTTAAATTCAGACATTATTCTTTCCTTGTTAAGGTCTTCCTTAAGGTAATCTACACTCTTAGGTTAGAGACAAAAAAACCCGCATAAGCGGGCTTTAATGATAAAATTTGGTGATGGACTAGGGATTCGAACCCCAGGAGGGCTACAAACCCTCAACAGTTTTCAAGACTGCCGCCTTCAACCACTCAGCCAGTCCACCTTATTTTGATGTGGCGTATTATAAAGCCCCCTCATATTTTTGCAAGGCGTTTGTGAATTTTTAATAAAATTAGCCAATATTTATACACTTTTTCTTAAGCCCTCGCACTTACAACAACAGGAGATTTACCTTGTCTAGTAATTTTAATGAAAAATGTTATGCTCTGCTAAAACAAATACCTAAAGGTCGTGTTTCAACCTATAAGGCTATCGCCGATGCTTTAAACTGTAAGGCTTATCAAGCAGTAGGTAATGCCATGAATACAAACCCTAACCCCATTATTGTTCCTTGCCACAGAGTGGTAAAAACAAATGGCGATATTGGTGGTTATGCAACAGGTATAGACCATAAGACTGTCTTACTCAACTCGGAAGGTGTGCAAGTTAAAAACAATAAAGTAGTTAACTTTGAAACTATTTTTTTTGACTTTCCACCCAACCCTACTGTTTTATAAATAACCCTGAACCCGTTACTTCGATCTTTCGAGGACGCTACCATTTTTTTTAGTCTGAACATGTTAAGTCAAGACTTGACCCCCTTAACACTTACTGGCATTTTGGTAGTTCCCCCCTTTTCTCCCTTTAGCATTGCTGACACTGCAATAGATACCTAAAGGTCTGATGTAAATATCTAGTTGATGTTTACCGGTATCTACACCGATGTTAAATTTTTTTTGACTTTCTGAGGTGTTTATAATAAGCTGATTCTATCTTGCAAATATGGGTTTAAGACCCAATTGACTATCTGAATTTAATGCTTGGAGTTTTAATACTACGTTCTCTCTTGTTAACGGTCTCTCAACAGAGAATCCAAACATGTATCGAACTGCAACCTAAATCCTGCAAGTACTTGCAGGATTTAGGTGCAATATAAAAAGGTTTTAGTTATTGCTACAGATTGGGGCTCACTTTATTTACCCTATTTGTAAGATTATTATCCATACAACATCACTGTAATGGCTCCTGACATAGCTCGAATAGTGGATCGTCGGCAAATTAATTTACCCATTAGCGAGCGTGATGAAACCCTTGTTTTTCATGTGGTTGATGAGTTAATGCAAGTGCCACCTGTAGATGCCGCTTTTTGTGTTGATGAAAAATCGGTTTGATTTAAACAGAAAAGGAAGAAAAATATTAAGAAAATTACTCATAAGCCTAACATTAGGAGCATCCCTTACCTTAGCCCCTGTAATAGCGTTTGCACAAGATATCTACTTGGGTGTACGCCCTAATTTGTCATCATTGCCCTTTATGGTGTTGCAAGCTAAAGCGGATGATTTTTTACCTGCAGACATGAATATTATTTTGAAGCCAGTTCCAAAAAAATCAGATCTTATAAAAAAACATTAAAACCAGCACAATAGATTATGCAACTATGTTTAATGTTGGCGGGGCAAAGCTGTTCACTGAAAAAGGCATGGATCATGTAAAATTAACTGGCATTATTGCTTGGGGTGGCGTAGCAATTCTTAGTCGCACCGATATTAAACCCGGTGATTGGGATGCCATGAAAGGCAAGTCAGTGCTGGTAACGCCACGCCTCCAAAGCCCTCCCCACAAGATTTCTGCCGCTGCCATGATGGTCAATGGCATAAATCCACGTCAGGATGTAATGAAAACTTCAACTTCCGTGTCTGGTGCGATAAAACAAATGTCTTCGAGTGACAAGGCACCTGATTTTGTCATTATGGCAGAACCACATCTTTCCAGTGCCCTATTTGCCATGAACAAGAATAATTGGCCAACCCAATATCATTTATTTGCCAATAGTACCCGTTCAGTAACTCCGTTTGGCATTGCCTTAGCCGGTCTTTGGATTATTGGAGAACAAGAAAACGATAAAACGTTTGTTGCTGGATACGAAAAAGCCATAAATTACATGATGGATCCGGCTAATCGTGAAGAAGTTGCAAGCATTATATCAGCAGCTTTCAAGGAGAATTTTGATAAAAAAACCCCTGCGGCTGTATTCTCAAGCATGCTGGAACGCGGTGTTGCCCATTTTGATTTTAAATCAGCCTCCGCTCTTCACTCTCGTTTGCGTGGACAATGGGCAAATGCCGGTCTTAATCCCTCCCGTGATATTATCTGGTACGGTAATGAATACAAAGTACCAAATCAGGGTTTTCTAATTTCACAAATGTTGCCACGTTTTGTCGGATTAGCTTTGAAACACGGTGAAGAACTTGAATTAACCCAGCAAACCCGCATAGCTGCAGTTCGTATCCGTAAATGGCCTCACGAGATAATGATCAAGCAAATTCAGCAGGTAAAGACAACCGAAGCTGAAATATTTGCCGCTTACATAGCTAATGACTGGGCAGCCGTTGATGCAGGCCTAGTTAAAATGGCCGATATCCGTCTGGAAAGTTCACGCATTCAAGCCAAATGCATAAAACGGGCTATGGAATTTGGTGGACTATAACCCTAAAATACCTATTTTTTTGGATGGTCGATATTTGGGCATCCATTTTTACCTTTAGCCTAAATCAAACACAGATCTAAGTAACAGAGCATGTAAAGGGGTCAAGTCTTGACTTAACATATTTAGATATATCGGTCGATTACGATGAAGTGATATTAAGAGATGGCTGGTAAAAGTTAGCTGAAATAGCTAAAGCGTTTAACCTAATCCTGCAAGTACTTGCAAAAAAAAACAATTGCTTCACTAGGCGTTAGGAGTACTAAGGGGGTCTTGTCTTTTGCCTTCTGCGTACTAAGGGGATCAGGTCTTGTCTTTTGCCTTCTGTAAATATGGGATATATAAAGGCAAAAGACAAGACCTGACCCCGTGATTTTATGATTTTTGACCCTGTGATTTTTTAACCATGGTCACACCTAAATCCAGCCATCTTTTAACAAGTATAGCCCTTTTTTATTCAGGAATGGGGTCAGCAATAACTTGATTATTTTTCGTTATCACACAGCCAACCGCAGGATTAGGCTTGGTAGAGTAAAGTCCTTTGTTAACTAGGAGCAAGGCACGACGCATCATTTGATAATCAAATTTAGAAAAATTCATTGTAGAATTAACTTTTTTTTAACTTGCATTAATTTTTCAATTTCTTCTCTAAAATCATTCATATCTTGAAAAGAGCGATAAACCGATGCGAAGCGTACATAAGGGACTTGATCGAGTTCTTTTAACTCTGCCATTAGAATTTCACCAATATGAGATGATTGCACTTCACGTTTCCCTTCTGCCATTAAGCTTTTTGATACTCGCATCATGACTTGTTCAATTATTTCTGCTTCAACAGGACGTTTTTCTAAAGCTTTAACTAAGCCGCGTCGTATTTTGGTTTTATCAAATTTTTCGCGATTACCATCACTTTTGATAACACGTGGTAAAGCTAGTTCTATCGTTTCATAAGTGGTAAAACGATCTTTGCAATTCAGACATTCTCGACGACGACGAACTTGACTGCCTTCTGTTGCCAAACGTGAATCGACTACTTTTGTTTCTGCTTGAGTACAAAAGGGGCAAAGCATAATTCAACTCAACTCTTAAATTCTTAAGCTTAGCGGTACACAGGTTTAGCGGCACACAACGCGGTAACCTTATCACGAACCTCGGCAATAAGTGTTTCGTCCCAAGATTGATTTTCTTGGTTACATGAGTCAATGATATCACACATCCATGTTGCTAAATTTGTACAGTCTGCAACATTAAAACCACGAGTGGTTGCCGCCGCGGTACCCACTCGAATACCACTGGTGACAAACGGCGACATGGGGTCATTGGGAACTGAATTTTTATTGATGGTAATATGTGCTGCATCAAGAGCGGCATCTACTAATTTTCCTGTTAGACCTTTTTCAATTAGGCTTACAAGAAATAAGTGGTTTTCAGTTCCTCCTGATACCACGTCACAGCCACGAGACATAAATACTTTCGCCATTGCTTTTGCATTGGTAATAACTTCTTGGCAATAACTTTGCCATTCTGGCTCTAAACATTCTTTAAATGCAACTGCTTTGGCTGCCATTACATGCACCAAAGGCCCGCCTTGACCTCCAGGAAAAATAGCTGAATTAAACTTTTTCTCTAAATCGGGGTTGGATTTACACAAGATCAATCCCCCACGAGGTCCGCGCAGAGTTTTATGAGTAGTGGTGGTTACCACATGGGCAAAAGGTACTGGATTAGGATATAAACCACCCGCAATTAAGCCTGCTACATGCGCCATATCTACAAATAAATAAGCTCCTACTGAATCTGCAATTTCACGAAACTTAGCCCAGTCTACGACTTGTGAGTAGGCAGAAAAACCTGCTACAATCATTTTAGGCTGGTGCTCTGTTGCTAAAGCTTGCACTTCTTCGTAATCAATTTTTCCAGAAACAGGGTCAATTCCATATTGAACAGCATTATAGATTTTTCCCGAAAAGCTCACATGAGAACCATGTGTTAAATGACCTCCGTGTGCTAGGCTCATGCCTAAGATGGTATCTCCGGGTTTGATAAGAGCCATGTACACTGCTGCATTGGCTTGAGAACCTGAATGAGGCTGTACATTGGCATAGTCTGCCCCAAATAGTTCTTTAGCTCTGTCTATCGCTGCCTGCTCAACTACATCTGCAAACTCACAACCGCCATAATAACGTTTACCTGGATAACCCTCTGCATACTTGTTAGTAAAGTAAGAGCCTTGTGCTTCCATTACCCTAGGACTAGTATAGTTTTCAGATGCAATCAGTTCAATATGAGATTCTTGACGACTTTCTTCATTCTTAATCGCTTCTGCAATTAAATCATCATAGCCTGCAATAGTCATAGACTTGGTAAACATGGTTTAATACTCCAAAATTTCATAAAAAATTATTTAGAGATTTTACCAAAAAAACTTTATAACTAAAGCTATTTTAGGTAAAGTTTTATAATTCTTTAAAATAACAGGATATTATTTAAATTATGTCTCAATTTGTATATACCATGAATCGTGTTGGCAAAATTGTGCCACCGAATAAACACATTCTTAAAAACATTTCTTTATCTTTCTTTCCTGGTGCCAAAATTGGTGTTTTAGGATTAAATGGTTCTGGAAAGTCGACACTACTAAAAATAATGGCGGGTTTAGACACTGATATTATTGGTGAAGCACGCCCGCAAGCTGGAATTAAAATTGGTTATCTTGCTCAAGAACCAGAATTAGACCTAACCACCGATGTTAGAGGCAACATAGAAGCTGCCGTTAGCGAAATTAAAAATGCTCTTACTGAACTTGATGGCATTTATGCTGCCTATGCAGAACCCGACGCTGATTTTGATGCTTTGGCAAAAAGGCAAGCTGAAGTGGAAGATATTATTCAAGCCAAAGATGGGCATAACCTAGAGCGAACTTTAGAGGTAGCAGCAGATGCTTTACGCTTACCCGCTTGGGATGCGGACGTGAACACCCTTTCTGGTGGAGAAAAACGCCGGGTTGCTCTGTGTAAATTATTACTTGAAAAGCCAGATATGCTATTACTTGATGAGCCAACTAACCATTTGGATGCTGAATCTATCGCTTGGCTGGAGCGTTTTTTACTAGACTTTAAAGGTACTGTGGTCGCGATCACTCATGATCGTTATTTCCTAGATAATGCTGCTCAGTGGATTTTAGAATTAGACCGTGGTGAGGGTATTCCTTATGAAGGCAATTACTCTTCTTGGCTAGAACAAAAAGAAAAACGCCTTGAGATGGAGTCTAAGCAAGAATCAGCCATTATGAAAACCATTAAAAGTGAATTAGAATGGGTGCGTTCGGGTTCAAAAGGTCGTCATGCCAAATCAAAAGCACGTTTATCTAGGTTTGAAGAACTTAACAGCCAAGAACGTCAAAAGCGTAACGAGACCAAAGAGATATTTATTCCTGTTTCAGAACGTTTAGGAGAAAAGGTCATTGAGGTTTCTCAAGTTTCAAAATCGTTTGGCGATCGTCTACTAATTGATAATTTAAATTTTCGTTTACCTCAAGGGGGAATTGTCGGCATCATTGGTCCCAACGGAGCAGGTAAATCAACCTTATTTAAAATGCTAACTGGTCAAGAACAGCCAAATTCTGGCTCTATTGACTTCGGCGAAACTGTACAACTATCTTATGTTGACCAAAGCCGAGACACTCTTAAAGACGACAATTCTGTTTGGCAAGAAATTTCAGGTGGCAACGATCTTATGATGGTCGGAAACATCGAAATACCTTCTCGTGCTTATTGTGGACGCTTTAATTTTAAGGGCAACGATCAACAAAAGCGTATTGGAGATTTATCAGGCGGTGAACGCAATCGTGTACACCTTGCTAAAACTCTTAGTACCGGTGGAAATGTATTATTACTTGATGAGCCCACTAATGATTTAGATATTGAAACCTTGCGAGCTTTAGAAGAAGCTCTGTTAGATTTTGCAGGTTGTGCCGTGGTCATTTCTCATGATCGTTGGTTCTTAGATAGAATTGCTACTCACATACTTGCCTTTGAAGGTGATTCACATATTGAATGGTTTGAAGGAAACTTTTCTGACTACGAAGCCGATTTAAAACGTCGTAAAGGTGCTGATGCTGCACAACCTCATCGCATTAAATATAAGAGACCTTTGCATAATTAAAGCATAAACAATGATAACTAACATCATTAGCGTTAATAATAGTCTTTTAAAACAACAAGTTAAGCGTTAAATTAATTTGCAAGATGTGATTTTTATAGTTATACTACGTTGGAATCTTACTTTTAAATAAACAAAACAAATAGAGACTTTTTTTGTATTTGTTAAACTCAAAAAATCTCTAAACGGAGCTTATTATGTTAAAACCAGAAATTACAAAATTATTAAACGATCAAGTTAATGCAGAATTTTTTGCCTCAAATGTTTACCTACAACTTAGTGCTTGGTGTGAAAATGCTGGGCTTGAAGGTTCAGCAAAATTCTTTCGTGAACACAGTTTAGAAGAACGTATGCATATGGATAAGTTTTTTGACTATATGACCGAATGCAGATTACCTGTTACTATTGGAGATATTGATTCTCCACCAAGCGAATATGGCAACTTAATGGATGTGATTAATGCGGCTTATCAACATGAATTAAAAGTAACCGCAATGATTAATGAAATTGCTCGTACCGCTGCAAAACTAGAAGACTACACCACCTCTAACTTCATTGAGTGGTTTATAGCCGAACAGCATGAAGAAGAAGTCCTGTTTGGTAAAATCTTAGATAAAGCAGAGTTGCTTGATTTCAGAGGTGAGCCAGGACAGCCTCTATACATTATGGATAATTTCTTGAATACTTTAGGACAAAAATAACGGCTCGCATCACAAGCTACCAAAAATAGAGTGCCTCTATCGTAGCGGAAAGCCCGCTACTTTTGGATAGCCCAATTCCATGCATTTATTATATTTTTCAACTTTCCTCAAAATCAATCTCATCACTTTCTGCTTTAATCTGTTTTTCATATACTCGTTGTTCAGTATAAATATTGGCGCTACTACTACCTTTACACGGAAGTATACGCATACTATTCAGCACGCTTATCAAATCATCTATACACCCCTCCGGATCTGTTGTGTAACTTGAACCCCAACAACGCCAAAACTTCCACCCTACTCTTTCCATTGTTCTCTGTCGCTTCCAATCCTCCATCCATTTCTCAGGTGGGTGATATTTGTCACCATCTAATTCAATTGCTAATCTTCGATCATCCTCTCCTTCAACAACCAAATCAATTGAGAATACACTAACCTTGACCTGAGGTATGACGTTATAGCCTTTCTCTACTAGCTTTTTATAAAAATCCCGTTCAAATTCTGAATCACATAAATCAATAGGGTTTTCAACATGCTCAATTTGTGGCATTGGGGATGAAAAATGACGCAATATTTTTAAGCGTAAATCTGATTCATTATTAAGAGCTCTTCACCGCCATTATGACAAAAAAGGGATATTAAACCATTACACTTTGGTGTAGACAATTTTTTGTAAATGGAGTAGAATTCTTTTTATTCAAATATACGACTAGTGATATGAAAATTAGTTGATTTTACGGGGTGTGTGTAGGATGACTGGTGTCATTTAGCACGGCAAAACGGAGTGAGTCCTAGGAAGGGGCTGGCTCCGTTTTTTTATATTCACGAAAACAACTTGTTTGGGGTCTTTGCTCGGGCGGTAAAAGGAAGAAATAAAATAAAGAGACCTTTGTATAAAGTTTTGTTAAATAATGTAAAAGTTATAGGAAATGTCCTGCACTAAATGAATTTAGAGGAGCTAAGAAGAGTGGCTTTGGGATGTTTTATAAATTTTTACCTAAATCCTGCATCAAATTGTTAATGTATCTAGTGCAAGCTCTTGCAGGATTTAGATTTTAATATAATTCAGTGAAGTTTTAAGTATTTTTATCCGATAAAAGACCTCTGCATAATTCAAGCACAAAGAGAAATTAGCTATTTTAACTTGTGTTTGAGTTATGCGGAGGTCCACTGGCTAACTAATTTGTGCAAAAGGTCTTTTGTTTTCAGGTAATTATCAAAATTAAAGAAATTAGAAGTTAGGTGGGTGATTACTCACGAAATTGACTCATTGGCAGATAATATAATATGACACAGGCTTTATTAGCATTAGAAAATGGTACTTTATTTTGGGGTGAGTCTATTGGTACAGAAGGAGAGACCGTTGGAGAAATTGTTTTTAATACTTCGTTAACGGGCTACCAAGAGATTTTAACGGATCCTTCTTATTTTAAACAAATTGTAACCTTAACTTATCCGCATATTGGAAATGTAGGCATTAATGAGGAAGACTGTGAGTCTGACGGTATTATGGCTCAAGGTTTAGTTATTAAAAATTGCCCTGCTGTTATGAGTAATTTTAGAGCTCAAAAATCGTTACCAGAATATTTAAAAGAACAAAAAGTTGTTGCCATTGCTGATATTGATACGCGAAAGTTAACTCGTATCCTTCGTGATAAAGGCGCTCAGTCTGGTGTAATTGTGGCAGGTGAAAATATTGATGCAGATGTTGCTATTGCTAAAGCAAAATCTTTTGCAGGTTTAAAAGGTATAGATTTAGTCAAAGAAGTGACTACTTCAAAGCCTTATTTTTGGAAAGAAGGTTCGTGGACTTTAGGACAAGGCTATACTGATTGTTCTGCTAGCCAACAATATCATGTAGTGGCATATGACTATGGTATTAAGAAAAATATTCTACGAATGCTGGCAGATCGAGGTTGTGAATTAACTGTTGTGCCAGCTGAAATGCCAGCCTCTGAAGTTTTAGCGATGAATCCTGATGGAGTCTTTTTGTCAAATGGTCCTGGTGATCCTGAGCCTTGTGATTATGCTATTTTAGCTATTATGGAGCTGTTAGAGGCGGATGTTCCAGTGTTTGGGATTTGTTTAGGGCATCAGTTGTTAGCACTGGCTTCGGGAGCGAAAACTCTTAAAATGAAGTTTGGTCATCATGGTGCGAATCATCCTGTTCAAAATTTAGAAACTAAAGAAGTTATGATTACGGCACAAAACCATGGTTTTGCAGTTGATAAAAATAGCTTGCCTGACAATGTAAAGGCAACACACCGTTCTTTGTTCGATGGTTCTTTACAAGGTATTCAACGTACAGATAAGCTAGCATTTAGTTTTCAAGGTCATCCAGAAGCTAGTCCTGGTCCACATGATGTCTCTCCTTTATTCGATCAGTTTATTAAAAATATTAAGCAATATAGAAACATATAAACCTTATGTGCAATTTAAGAAATACCCTTCAAGCAGGAAATTATTAAACAATGGCAAAAAGAAGTGATATAAAAAGCGTTCTAATTATTGGTGCCGGTCCTATTATTATTGGGCAAGCTTGTGAATTTGATTATTCTGGCGTTCAGGCCTGTAAAGCTTTGAAGGAGGAGGGATATCGCGTTATTTTGGTAAACTCTAACCCTGCAACCATTATGACTGATCCAGAAATGGCAGATGCAACCTATATTGAACCTATTGAATGGAAAACCCTACGAAATATTATTGAAAAAGAAAGACCTGATGCCATTTTACCGACAATGGGTGGGCAAACTGCATTGAATTGTGCATTGGACTTAGATACACAAGGTGTATTAAAAGAGTTTAATGTAGAGCTAATTGGGGCGAATGCAGATGCGATTGATAAAGCTGAAAATAGAGATCGCTTTCGCAAAGCAATGACAAAAATAGGCTTAGATATGCCTGTTTCTGATGTAGCTCACAATATGGAAGAAGCTTGGAAAATTCAAACACAAGTTGGCTTTCCTACGGTAATTCGTCCCTCCTTCACACTGGGTGGTTCTGGTGGAGGAATTGCCTATAATAAAACCGAATTTGAGCAGATTTGTAAGTTTGGTTTGGATATGTCGCCCACCAAAGAGCTGTTGATTGAAGAATCCATTCTAGGCTGGAAAGAATATGAAATGGAAGTGGTACGTGATAAAAATGATAATTGCATTATTGTTTGCTCCATTGAAAACTTAGATCCAATGGGGGTGCATACCGGAGACTCAATTACGGTTGCTCCTGCTCAAACGCTTACCGATAAAGAATACCAAATTATGCGTAATGCCTCTCTGGCAGTTTTGCGTGAAATTGGGGTTGAAACTGGTGGATCAAATGTACAGTTTTCAATTAACCCTGAAACAGGGCGAATGATTGTTATTGAAATGAATCCTCGTGTTTCACGGTCATCAGCATTGGCATCAAAAGCTACTGGTTTCCCAATTGCAAAAATTGCCACAAAATTGGCAATAGGCTATACCTTAGACGAATTGCAAAACGATATTACCGACGGTGCAACTCCTGCGTCATTTGAACCCACTATTGACTATGTAGTAACTAAAGTCCCTCGTTTTACCTTTGAAAAATTTCCTCAAGCAGACGCACGTTTATCGACTCAGATGAAGTCGGTAGGAGAGGTTATGGCAATGGGGCGTAACTTTCAAGAATCAATCCAAAAAGCCTTACGCGGCTTAGAAACAGATAAAAGTGGTTTTGATGAAATCATGCCGTTATCTAGTATGGACGAAAAAGAAATCAAGGATGTTTTACGTCATGAATTACGCATGCCTGGACCGGAAAGAATTTGGTATGTGGCGGATTCTTTTCGTGCAGGTTGGAGTTTGGAAACAGTTTTTGATATTTCAAAAATTGATCCTTGGTTTCTTGCCCAAATTAAAGAGTTAGTTGATATAGAAGATGAAGTTAAGCAGCGTGGTTTAGACGCATTAGATGAACCTTATTTACGAAAATTAAAGAGAAAAGGGTTTTCTGATAATCGTTTAGCGGTGTTATTAAATACTGATGCTGCTTTTATTCGTAAGTTTCGCCATACGCTAAATATTCGTCCAGTTTATAAACGAGTTGATACTTGTGCGGCAGAGTTTGCAACCTCAACTGCCTACTTGTATTCAACTTATGAAGAAGAGTGTGAAGCGAATCCATCCGATAAAGATAAATTTATGATTTTGGGTGGTGGGCCTAATCGTATTGGGCAAGGAATTGAATTTGATTATTGTTGTGTTCATGCGGCAATGGCTTTGCGTGAAGATGGTTATGAAACCATCATGGTTAATTGTAACCCAGAAACAGTTTCAACAGATTACGATACCTCCGATAGGCTTTATTTTGAACCTTTAACACTTGAAGATGTTCTTGAAATTGTTGAAGTAGAAAAGCCAAAAGGAGTGATTGTTCAGTACGGCGGACAAACGCCATTAAAATTAGCACAAGCCTTAGAAATGGCAGGAGTGCCAATTATTGGAACGACACCAGACTCAATTGATCTTGCAGAAGATCGTGAGCGTTTTCAACAGCTATTAAATCAATTAGGGTTAAAGCAACCGCCTAACCGTACTGCAAGAAGTGAAGAGCAAGCCATTGTATTAGCTAATGAAATTGGCTATCCGTTAGTTGTCCGTCCTTCTTATGTTTTGGGCGGACGAGCAATGGAAATAGTATATAACGATACAGATTTATCTCGTTATATGATTGAAGCAGTTTCTGTTTCTAATGATTCCCCCGTTTTATTAGATAGATTTTTAGATGACGCGGTTGAGTTAGATGTGGATGCAGTATCTGACGGTGAACTAGTTGTAATTGGCGGGGTTATGGAACATATTGAGCAAGCAGGAATCCACTCAGGTGATTCGGCTTGTTCATTGCCTCCTTATAGTGTCCCTATGCATATTCAAGACGAAATTAGAAATCAGGTATCTCAAATGGCCAAAGGTTTAAATGTGGTTGGTTTAATGAATACTCAGTTTGCCGTTAAAGGTGAAGATATTTATGTTCTAGAAGTTAATCCTAGAGCATCACGCACAGTTCCTTTTGTATCTAAAGCGATGGGGCAACCGCTTGCAAAAATTGCCGCTCGTTGCATGGTCGGTAAAAAATTGCGAGATCAAGGCTTTACAGAAGAAATTAAACCTAATCACTTTTCTGTTAAAGAAGCAGTATTTCCATTTATAAAGTTTTTAGGAGTAGATCCTATTTTAGGACCGGAAATGAAATCAACAGGAGAAGTGATGGGGCTAGGTGAAACTTTTGCTGAAGCCTATCATAAAGCTTTGTTGGCGGCTGGCACAGAACTACCCCGTTTCGGAAAAGCATTCTTAAGTGTTCGTCAAGCTGACCGTGAGAAGGTAATTGTCCTTGCTCAAAAACTGATTGAAAAAGGATTTGCAATTTTAGCAACACGAGGTACTGCCAAATCTTTAGAAGCCGCAGGGGTTGAATGTGAAATCGTTAATAAAGTCACAGAAGGTCGCCCAAATATTGTTGATTCTATTGTAAATGAAGAAGTGGATTTGATTGTTAATACTTCCGATGGCTCTGTTAGCATTAAGGATTCGTCTAGTATTAGACGTGAAGCCTTAATGCATAAAATTTGTTATACCACGACAATGGCAGGAGCTTTGGCGATGGTGGCAGCAATGGAATATTCAGATAATCAAAAAGTAACACGTTTACAAGACATGTTTCTTCAGGATTTAGGTAAGAAATAAGTTATTTTAAGGAAAATAAAAAGATGCAAAGACATCCCATGACGAAAGAGGGCGCAGAAGCTCTCCAAATTGAATTAAATAAGTTAAAAAAAGAAGATCGTCCTGCGGTTACTAAAGATATTGCAGAAGCTCGTGAACATGGAGATTTGAAAGAAAATGCTGAATATCATGCTGCTAGAGAGCAACAAGGTTTAATGGAAGCACGTATTAAGCAAATTGAAAGTTTGTTGGGTAGTGTTCAAATTATTGATATTTCAAAATTAAATCCAAATGGAAAAATTATTTTTGGAGCAACGGTTACTTTATCTAATCTAGAAACAGAAGAAGAAGTAACCTATAAAATAGTAGGTCATGAAGAAGCAGATATTAAGACTCATAAAATATCTGTTAATTCTCCTTTTGCTAGGGCTTTAATCGGTAAAGAAGAAGGTGAAGAAGCAGTTGTTGAAGCTCCTAAAGGTAATATTGAATATGAAATTATAAAAATTCAGTATTTATGGTAACTTATTGATATTAAATATTAAATATTAAATATTAAGTGTTGGATAAAAAAAGCTTATAAGTAAATAATTATTTTCTAATATTTTAAGGTTGCAATTTATACTCAAAAGGTTCAAAATTAACTCGTTAAAAATAAATACCTTAAAATTTATACTTATTTACCTGAAAGCATTTATGCGAAGGTCTCATTTAAGGAAACACTTAAACTACCTAAGTTTTTAAATATAAAATTTGAGAAAAAAGAACAACTGATTTGGAGTGATATTAAGAATGAAAAACCTAACACTAAAAGTTTTATTTATTTCTGCAGCCGCAGTTTTTTCAATGAGTGCTCAAGCGTCAGTTTACGACAAATGTCTTGCTGATGCTACTTTATTAATTGAAACAGCTAGAGAAGATGGTATTGCTGCAGCTAAGGCTATAGAGCAACAGACAACTGTTCTTGAATGTCATGCAGAGCTGTCCAAGATAGAAGCAAAATATGGTGACAAAACTAGAGGGCTTAATCCTGCTTCAGTTATGACACCAGAGGATCGTTTAGCATGGGCTAAACTTTTTAACGCGATTGATGCTAAGGAGTTTCAAGGGGTTCCTTTTTTACAGGCAGCTTTTTATCGTTAAAAGTTTAATATTATGGGACATTGATTTGAAAGGGATAAATATAAAAATGATATAATTTTTTATTCTTTTTTTAAAGTCTCATATTAAAAAGCCAGCAACTATGCTGGCTTTTTTGTTTTATACCCTTTTTTATACAAAGGTATAATGTTTATTCTGCTATAAAAGGCATGTTTAATGTTAAAAGAAAATATATTTGAAACCGTTTATGATTGTTTGATGGAAGCTGATTTAGATGTCAAACTCCAGAAATTGCAAAATATTCAGATATTTTGGTCTGAAGAATCGTTTGACTTTACGCCACTGAATGAAGTTAAACGTGTTCCTGATGCCGGTCGTCCCGTTAAGCCAAATCTTGTCTTTCCTAGAGAACTCCCTAAAAGAAAGTTGGGTTCTAAGGAAGGTCATATGGCTTTAATGCATTCCATTGCTCATATTGAATTTAATGCAATTAATTTAGCTTTAGATGCAATGTACCGTTTTCAAAAAATGCCTTTTGGATACTACCAAGACTGGTTAGGAGTGGCTGGAGAAGAGTCCTACCATTTTCAAATGATTAGAGAGCATTTGTCTCATCTTGGAGGAGAATATGGTGATATTCCTGCTCATAATGGTTTATGGCTAACCACCTATGAAACAGACCATGATCCTCTTATTAGAATGGCTTTAGTGCCACGTACCTTAGAGGCAAGAGGATTAGACGTTACTCCAGCGATGATTAGTAAGTTGCGAGCCATTGGAGATAAGCGAGGAGTTGAAATTCTTAAGATTCTATTACAGGATGAAATAGGGCATGTAGAAGTAGGAACACGTTGGTTTCGTTATTTATGTCAACAACGAGGCTTAAACCCCTTTAACACCTTTACCGAAATTGTTGAAAAGTATTTTCATGGCAATATTCGCGGACCTTTTAATTATGAAGCAAGAAAAGAAGCTGGTTTTTCAGAAGAAGAAATTTCTTGGTTAAAGGACGTTGAGAAAAGAGCTAAACAATGAGGTTTGGAGCGCGATTCTAGAGGAGTTATAGCTGCCGCTTGGTTATGGAATGAAAAGGAAGTTTTGCATGGAAAGGTTTAAAGATTTAGCACAACTTGAGGGATTAAAGCAGTCAGAAGATGCTTTATTGGTTTTATTTGGTGGTCAAAAATGTACTGTATGTGATTCGATTAAACCTAAATTAATAGAGTTAATGATAGAGCATTATCCTAAAATAAAACTGGTTTATATTGATTGTCATCTCACTACTGAGATTTGTTCTCAGAATAGGGTGTTATCATTACCAACATTAGAAGTGTATTTTGCAGGTAAGCTAATCCTTGAAGAGATTCGAACTTTTAGTTTGCAAAAAGTAGTGAATGATCTTGCTAGACCTTATAGAATGTGTTTTTTTAAATTAGATGAGACGAGTAATTTGTAACTGCTCTAGGAATTTTTGTGAAATTTATTAAATTTTTAATTATTGCCCCCATAGTTGTGTTTTTTATTCTGCTTAAGTTTTCATTTAAGCTGATAGGTCGTTCATTGGATTTAGGAGTGGATGCTTTTAAATCAGTTAAAAATAGTCAAAGTTTTTCCGAGGCTTATCAAAATTTTACCAGTAATGCCTATACAAAAAGCCGCTTATCAATGCCTGAAGAGGTGATTACTTTAATGGCAAAAATAGCTAAAAGTGATGGTAAAGTGAGTGAAGTTGAAGTGGAGTTTATGAGCGATACCATCAAAGCGATGGTTGCTTCAATGCGTCAATCAGGTGTGCCAGAAATTTTAGTCGAAAAAACCAAAAAGAAGCTGTTTGAATTAGCCAATCAAGCCAAAAATGATGATCGTCCAGTTAGCTATTATTGTTACTCGCTTGGTAGAAGTGTAGAAGGGATTCGTGTAGGAGCTTTCTTGCAATTAGCCTCTTTTGCTTCGTTAGATGGATTCTCAGAAGATGCCCTAAAAACCTTAAATGAAATTGGTGAACTTCTTAAATTTTCACCTGAAAAGATTCAACAGATGAGAGAGAGAGTTCTTGGGTCAGGAGCACAAAGTGCCTTAAAACCAGGTCAAGACCCTTATGAAGTATTAGGTTGTACGGCAGAAGATGAGTTTTCTAAAATTAAAAAATCTTATCGAGTATTAGTTAAAAAATATCATCCAGATTATATGCATGGTAAAGGTTTAGACGATGATGAAATTAAGCAAGCAACAGAAAAAATGAAAGAAGTGAATGCTGCTTATGAAGAGATTAAAAACAAATTAAAGGTAAAAAAATAATGGATATTTGGACGCGCCTATTTTTATATTCAAGTGCATCTTTAGGAGCCATTTTTTTATTGGTAAGCTTAATTGTGCTATCAAACGCCGAAGGTGGAATGTTAACAGTTGAGAACGTAGCACACTTATCTGATGCTATGGCATCGTTTTATAATTTTATACGTTGGTTTATTTATTTATGGATTCCCCTCGCATTGTTTATATTTTTTCGTTTTTTGCGAAGAATGTTTTCTTAATCTGAATTTTTTATAAAAGACGTTAGTGTGTCAGCCTGTTTAATTTATCTGAACTATGACATGTTTAATGTTTTTTTGGAATGCAGAAAATTGTATGGTAATTTTGGATGTTTTGAAATGGATTTAGGTTTGATATTAATGAAGAACAAGCGAATAATATAAAAATAAATCCCCCACTGGGAGGGATATGGTCGCTTAAAAGCGTTGCCTACGAAAAATAAATTTCATTGTATGAAAAGCAAATCATAGACCTTAGTCGGTTACTTTATGGCTGAATAATAACAGGAAAAAACTAGATGAGCAAATTAATTTGTAACTACTCAGCGTAATTTTTACTAAAACACTAGTCTATTGATTTTTAAGGGTTTTATTTTTTGTTGATTTTAAAATCTTATGTTTTTAAAATTCTTGACCTTATATAAATCAATGGTTTACAAGTTAAATAA
>CAZRMK010000005.1:0-40667 GCA_964601165.1 uncultured Piscirickettsiaceae bacterium
GCCAATTAACGGCAAATATTTAATCTTTGTGTCGGAATAGTGTTGCAATTCCACTATTTCTATAATCTCTACGGTATAAAACAGAAAGACTAATAGATATGAGGTCTTGAATTCGCATCACCATCGCAATTTTTAAAGTGAGAAAAAAGCCAACTCGACTAGAGTGTATTGTTTCAGTTCAGGAGTTAAATGCAACATATTGATTTAAAAAATAACTTTGATTGTACTAAGAGATTATGTAGTGCCAACCAATTTAGCGTAGCCCCTATGTTAGATTGGACGGATAAACATTGTCGTTATTTTCATCGTCAATTATCTAGTCAAGCATGGTTATATTCTGAAATGGTAACTACTGGTGCGATTATTTATGGTGATAATCTGCCTAGATTTTTAGGACATTTTGAAGATAATCCCGTTGTTTTACAGTTAGGCGGTAGCAACTCTAAAGATTTAGCTAAGTGTGCCAAACTGGCAGAAGAGTGGGGCTATAGTGAAATTAATCTTAATATTGGTTGCCCTTCTGATAGAGTTCAAAATAACATGATAGGGGCATGTTTAATGGCTCATCCTAAGTTAGTGGCTGAAAACATTGTCGCAATAAAATCTATAGTAAATATTCCTGTTACCGTAAAATGTCGTATCGGCATTGATGATGCAGAAGATTTTACAACTCTGGTCAATTTTGTTGCTAAACTTGAAGCGGATGGTGTAGATGGTATTATTATCCATGCTCGAAAAGCTTGGCTACAAGGTCTATCTCCTAAACAAAATCGAGAGATTCCGCCTTTAAGATATGACTGGGTGCATCGTATTAAACAACATTTCCCTCATTTATCTATTGCAATTAACGGCGGTATTAAAACTATTGCCCAAGCATTAACTCATCGTTTGCCTGAATTTGGAGACTTAAAATTGCCAGGTGTAGATGGAGCAATGCTGGGAAGGGCGGCTTATGAAACCCCTTATTTATTGGCTGAGGTAGATCAGCTATATTATGAAAAAGACGAGCTTCCCAAAAGCCGAGAAGTTATTTTAGAATCTATGTATCCTTATATAGAAAATCATTTATCTAGTGGAGGTAAATTAAACCAAGTAAGCCGCCACATGCTAGGGTTATTTCACGCTTTACCTGGCGGTAGAATTTGGCGAAGAACTCTCTCTGAAGAAGCTTTTAAAGCTGGAGCAGGAATTGAAGTACTAATGCTGGCATATAAACAAGTGTCCGCTGAGATCGAACGTATGCATGAACAGTCCTTAAAATATAATTCCATAAGGAAGAATGATGACGCTTCTTGAAGTTCCCTTTGCAGAAAAAGAGCAAGCTAAGTCTTTAGGAGCTCGCTGGAATCCTGCCGAAAAAAAATGGTATGTTCCAGAAGATTTAAGTGATCAAATTGCCAGCTTCCAAAAATGGTTGCCTTCTACTTCTAAAGTAACTAATAATCCCAGTAATGATAGTCACTCATTTACTTTAGAGCCTCTACAGACTAAAAATCAAGGCATTTCTTTAAGCCAGCTTATGGGCAAAGTGCAGGGAATGATGCGGCAATCTTTCCCTGGAGCATTGTGGATTCAAGCTGAAATAGCTAACATTAATGAAAGAAGAGGGCACTGGTATTTTGAACTCTCCGAAATGAATACCAAAGGGCAACCAGTCGCCTCATGTCGTGCCATGATTTGGCAAGCCCAAGTTAGCAGGATAATAGAGCAATTTAAATTAGCGACTGGGGTAGCGTTACAAGCTGGGCAAAAAATATTATTACTGGCTGAAGTGACTTTTCATGAAAAGTTTGGTTTTTCTTTAGCTATTCAAGACATTGACCCTGCTTTTACTCTAGGAGAGTTAGAAGCTAATTTAAATAAAATTCGCCAACAACTCATAAAAGAGCAATTATACGATCTTAATAAACAATATAAAATTCCAAATGACTTCTTTCGTATAGCAGTTATTGCCCCACCAAATGCCGCAGGATTAGGGGATTTTAGGGTAGATGCTGACTTATTACAGACCCAAAAGTTATGTGAGTTCCACTATTTTTATGCTGCCTTTCAAGGAGAAAAAGTAGAAACTGAAATGCTAGCAGCTTTGGATGCCTTTTATGCTCTACATAAAGCTCATGCCTTTGACGCTTTGGTGATTATTAGAGGAGGAGGAGCTAAACTCGATTTAAACCCCCTAAATGTTTACAGTTTAGCCAAGTGGATTGCAACAGTAAACTTGCCTGTTTTAACGGGTATAGGTCATGAAAGAGATACTACTATACTAGATGAAGTGGCTGGTGCTAGATTTGATACCCCTAGCAAAGTTATTGGATTTATTCGACAGGCTATTTTTTCTACCTCTCAACAGGCACGCCAACACTGGGAAATGATAGAAAAGTTCTCTTATATCTATATTCAAGATCAAAAACAAGCGTTAATGCTTAACGAACAAAAAGTTAAACAAGCCAGCTTGTTACTTATTCAGCAACAAAAGCATGCCTTAACCCCACTTATGATACGCATTCAGCAGTATGGCGAATCTTTATTAAAAGCACAAAAAAATACCATCAAGCAATACCAAGACACCATGATTTTACAAGTTAAAAATCAGCTTCATTTCCAAAAACAACAGTTACAACAATACCAAAACATTATTGCACAAAGACCCCTTTATCTAATTAATCAAGCTAAAGAAAAAAACCAACAACAAATGGCATATATTTTAACTTCAGGACCAAAAACTCAATTAAGCAGGGGGTTTGCGTTAGTAAAAGGCACAAAACAACAACCAATTACTTCTGCCGTTAAGGCCATGCAAGAACCAACGATACACATTGAATTTAAGGACGGCAGTATTGAAGCCAAGCCTGTAATTAAAAATCAAAAGGATATTTAAAATGACTAAAGATAATAAAAAGACATCCGAAAGTTATCAAGAGAATTATCAACGTTTACAAGAAATAGCCCAAAAGTTATCACAATCAGATTCGATCGATATAGACGACCTAGTCCCAATGGTCGATGACGCCACCCGTGCTTATCAATTTTGTCAATCTCGAATAGAGGCAGTTGAATCTGCTTTAAACCAGCGTTTAGACAAAATAGAAAATTTAGATGAGCGGTGTTTGTCAAGATAGTTGTCACCTTTTTTTAAAAAATAATAACTTCTGGCTCTAGATGAATGCCAAATTTTTGGTCAACATCTTTTTGTATTTTTTTGGCAAGATTCAAGATATCATTGCCGGTAGCATTGGCTAAATTAACGAGAACTAAAGCGTGTTTTTCGGAAACACCGGCTCGCCTTAGTTTTTTTCCTCTCCAGCCAGTGCTTTCAATCAACCAAGCAGCGGGTATTTTATAAGAATCATCAACCATCTTGTGATGAGGTATATTACTAAACTCTTGTAATAATTCTTTCATATAGTCAGCGGTGACGATGGGGTTTTTAAAGAAGCTCCCTGCATTGCCTTGAATTTTAGGGTTTGGAATGCGTAGTTGGCGAATTTTAATAACTTCTTCGTAGACTTGCTTGGGGGTAACTTCTAAAATATCAATGTGTTGGAAAGCTTCTCGTAATGGCTCATAAATTAAATTAGCTCGACCCGACTTAAGCTTTTTTAACTTAAAGGTGACACGGTGAACCAGTAGTTGATTATTATATTCTTGTTTAAAAATACTGGTGCGGTAGCCAAAGTTACACTCTGCGTTGCGGAATTCACGGCGTTCGCCATTAAAGATATTTAAAGTTTGTACCCGTGTGATGATGTCTCTAGCTTCTGCACCATAAGCCCCGATATTCTGTACCGGTGCAGCCCCTACGTTGCCAGGAATAAAGGCAAGGTTTTCTAACCCCCATAGATTATGATTAACAGTGTAAGTAACTAGTTCGTGCCAGTCCAGTCCCGCACCAACAGACAGCCATATACTATCTTGATCCTCTTTAGCTACTTTAATTTTGTCATAGCGACAACGAACCATAACGCAATTCATATCATGGGTGAATAATAAATTACTCCCGCCACCCATAATCAACCAAGGCATGGAGGACAGCTTAAAATCTGTGCGTAGCATCGGGATGTCTGACTGGCGTGAAACCTCGATAAAATACTTTGCCTGAATATCAATTTGGAAGCTGTTATGGTTTTTGAGTGTGTAGTTAGCTTGAATATGCATAAGGTTTAAAACTGAGACATATACTCATTTTTAATCATACGTTGCATATCTAGATTCTCTTGTAACATTTTGCGTTGCAATTGATGAGAAAAACGTAGAATAGAACGCATAACATGAAAGACAATTTTAGGATTAGTTTTTAATAAACTTTCAAAGTCTTCTCTAGATAGGTACATGACCTTAGACTCTTTGCGTGATTGAACTCGCATAGTATGGGCATTACCATCAATAAAACTTAATTCACCGATGATATTACCTTTCTTAATTGTATTGATATTTAGAACGTTTTTTGGACCTAGTACTTTGACGATATCTAATTTGCCTTCAAGTAGAATATACAAGTTACCATCAATACTCTCGGGTTCAAAAAG
The DNA here is from genome assembly GCA_964601165.1 of uncultured Piscirickettsiaceae bacterium. Lineage (GTDB taxonomy): Bacteria > Pseudomonadota > Gammaproteobacteria > Thiomicrospirales > Thiomicrospiraceae > Thiosulfativibrio. The sequence goes on from CAZRMK010000005.1 coordinate 4,527, forward strand.
GACTTCTTTGGCAGTTAAATTATGATATTTAACTATCTTAGACAGAATTTCACATTCTTCAAAAGTTAAATCTGTTCCTAAAACAGATTTGAAAATAAGTTTAGCTCCTGCACGATGTGGCATATTTAGTATCTCTCCATTTTAAAGTTCTCTAAGTGGATTTTACGCTTATCTGTCTAGTCTTTCAACAGGGAATAAGATATCAAAAAACAATCCAATACCTACGCTGAATAATAAAATTAATCCAAATACGACCAGCAGCGAAAAAGCTTGTTTATTTTCAACAAATTTTTCTTTCCAGTTTTCTGTTTTAATATGAGGCCAAATTAAAAACAAGAAGAAAATAACGGCAAGAATTGGTAAAACAACTGATAATATTTCCATATTTATTTAAGTTTTTCCTAAACATTGGTCTAATCTAAGAGCAGATTCTCTAAGGTTCTTTGGTAAATAAGAGTTAGTTTATTTAAATCTTCAGTGCTAACGCATTCATCTATTTTGTGAATGGTGGTATTTAAAGGCCCTAGTTCAATAACTTGAGCTCCGGTTGGTGCAATAAAGCGACCATCTGAAGTGCCTCCACTGGTTGAAAGTTCTGTTTTATAACCCATTTCTGTTTGAATAGCTTTAGAAACTGCCTGAATCAACTCGCCCTTAGCAGGGGTAATAAAAGGCAGGCCTGATAAGTTCCATTCTATTTCATAATTGAAAGGGTATTGATCTAAAACAGCATGAACTGTTTGTTTCAAAGTATCAGGAGAGTGCTCGGTTGAAAAACGAAAATTAAATAACATTTCAACTGTTCCAGGAATGACATTAGTGACGCCAGTACCCGATGTTAAGTTGGAAATTTGAAAGGAAGTAGGGGGGAAATATTCATTGCCTTTATCCCATTTTAAATTAACTAATTGTTCTAAAGCAGGGGCAAAAGCATGAATAGGGTTGTCGGCGAGCTGAGGGTAGGCGATGTGACCTTGCACCCCTTTTACTGTGAGCTTGGCGTTAAGAGATCCACGGCGACCATTTTTAATGGAGTCTCCTAGTTTTTGGCTACTGGAGGGTTCTCCTACTAAGCAATAATCTATTTTCTCTCCTCTAGCTTTAAGAGTTTCAATTACTCTAACTGTACCGTCTACGGCAGGGCCTTCTTCATCACTGGTAATTAAAAACCCAATAGAACCTTTTGAGTCAGGGTGCTGCTGTAAGAATTGTTTGCAAGCCACCATAAAACAAGCAATAGAACTTTTCATGTCGGCAGTGCCACGACCTATCATCATACCTTCTTCGGTGATATGAGCAGAAAAAGGTGGGTGTGACCAATCTTCTTCTGGGCCGGTGGGTACAACATCAGTATGACCCGCAAAAACAATAAAAGGTTTTTCTGTTCCACGTCGAGCCCAAAGATTATCTACCTCGCCAAAAGGCATTTTTTCGATATTAAAACCTAGTGGAGCAAGGTAGTCTGCAATAATAACTTGGCAACCTTTGTCATCAGGGGTAATTGAATTAATTTGAATTAACTTTTGTGCGAGCTGAATGGTTTCGGACATGGTAAAATTTCCTAATTAAACGATATCTTGGTAGTCAGATTCTTTAAAACCAAAGATAATATTTGTTGAGGTTTGCAGTAATGGGCGTTTGATAAGGGTAGGGGTTTTAATTAAACTTTCTAAGTTTTGAGTTTTTATTAATTCTATTTGTTGTGCGGTAGAAAGTGCTTTCCAAGCTTGACTGCGTTTATTTACAATATCTTCAAAACTGGCAATTTTTAACCAAGATTGAATGTGTTCACTGGTAAAGTCTGGCTTGCGAAAATTAATAAATTCAACTTCTATGTGATTTTCATCTAACCACTTTCTAGCTTTACGAACCGTATCACAATTGGTAATGCCAAAAAGTTTAATCATTTTTAAATGTCTCTTAATAGTGCATTAATGCCTACTTTACTAAGAGTTTTAGCATCTACTTTTTTAACGATAACTGCACAGTAAAGGCTATAAGTACCGCACTTAGAAGGTAGATTTCCAGAAACCACAACTGAACCTGCAGGGACGCGCCCGTAATGAACTTCGCCTGTTGCGCGGTCAAAAATGCGGGTAGACTGACCAATGTAAACTCCCATAGAAATAACCGAACCTTCTTCAACAATAACTCCTTCAACAACTTCAGAGCGTGCACCAATAAAGCAATTATCTTCGATAATGGTTGGAGAAGCTTGTAGAGGCTCTAAAACTCCACCAATACCAACCCCACCAGAAATATGAACATTTTTACCAATTTGAGCGCAGGACCCTACGGTTGCCCAAGTATCTATCATTGAACCCTCACCTACATAAGCTCCGATATTTACATAAGATGGCATTAATACTGTGCTAGGGGCAATGAAAGATCCGCGACGAGCCATTGCTGGTGGGGCAACGCGAATCCCTGCCTCTTCAAAATCAGCTTGTGACCAATCAACAAATTTGGAAGGTACTTTATCGAAATAACGGGTTTCACAAGAATCCATCACATAGTTGTTTTCGGTGCGAAAAGACAAAAGTACCGCTTTTTTTAGCCACTCGTTAACCTGCCAGTCACCCACTGCACGTTGCTCGGCAACCCGCATTTTTCCAGAATCGAGCAATAAAATAGTTTCTTTAATAGCTTCTTTAATTTCTGCTGATACATTTTGTGGTGTGATTTCGGCTTTTTGCTCAAAAGCGGCTTCAATAATCTTTTGTAAATCTACTGACATTTTATTTTCCGTTAATATATGATTAAATTAATTGAAAAAATTATATCATCTTTAGATAGAGACCTTTGCATAAGTTAAAGTGCAGTTTAGTTAATGCAGAAAATAGTGCATTTTTTATCCAAAAATGAGGAGAATAGCTAGCTATTTGATGAGTTTTTGGGTAGAAAAGGTGCTGTTTTATGCGTTTCATAAACTGTGATTTAACTTATGCAAAGATCTAATGAGAAATAAATGTCAAAAATATTGGGTCTTGATCATGTAAGCGTGATTGTAAAAGATGCAGAAGCTTCTTTAAGATTTTATCAATCTTTATTAAATTTATCATTATTAAAACGTCCAGATTTAGGGTTTCCTGGTTATTGGTTAGATTTGTTGTATGGTCAGAGTTTGCATATTATGCAACTAGATAATCCTAATAAGGGCTTAATTAGACCAGAGCATGGCGGGCGAGATTTTCATTTTGCTCTACGAGTATCATCGGTTGAAGGTTATATTTCTATTTTAGATAAACAAAGTATTCTCTATACTCGTAGCCAGTCTGGAAGAAAAGCTGTGTTCATAAAAGATCTTGATTATAATGCGTTTGAATTATTTGAAAATGTTAAGGAAAAGTAAAATAAATGTTTAAGATAAAAGAAATAGATCCTGTTGTATATCGTAAGAAAACTAAGAAAGCAACCATTATTGTTATGGCAAATTTTCTTGTTGTTGGTTTTCTTATGGCAAGCGCTTTTGTTAGGTGGTTTGGTGAGTATAGTAATAATTTGATGGTGTTAAATTTTATAGGAGCTTTTGTGGGGCTGTTGATGACGGCTGCGGTCGTTAAAATATTTTTTGCGGATAAACCTTGGATGGCTGAAGCGATGTATGGTTGGCGCTTAAAACGTAGTTTAATGTATATTACTAATGTGTTAAGGCATGTTAAAGAAGCTGCTGAATCGGGTGATGATATAGAGGCTATGAAAATTATGCGTTTTTATCACTTAGGATTAACGCAAATGTATCAGCTAGATAATAATCATCATGCGTTGATTGATTTAAAAATAGAGAAAGAAAATTTTGAAAAGTCTTTGGTTGAAAAGGGTATTAGCCTGGAACAAACAGAGTTTAACTTTAAAAGTGTAGAAAGGTTTAAATCACAAGATCCTGAGCCAGATTAATTTAAAGTTTTTTAAAGAGGAGTAAATTTTATGTCTTTTATTATTGAAGTTGAAAATGTTAAATGTAGTGGTTGTGCGAATACTATTCAAACAAAACTATTAAAAGTAACCGGTGTAAACGGGGTTGAAATTGAAATATCCTTAGGCCAAGTAAAAATAGAGGCAGAGCATGATTTAAAACCAGAGTTAAAGGTTTTATTAGAATCAATGGGTTATCCTGAAGTGGGTTCTGTTGAAGGTTTAAAAGCGGCTAAAGCCAAGGCAAAATCTTTTGTTTCTTGTGCTATAGGAAAAATGACAGAGGACAAGAGTTCTAAATGACTCAAGCAACCCTTAATTATGAAGGTATAGAAAAAAAAACCGTTGCTGAGTTTGCCGAAAAAGCCTATTTAGATTATGCAATGTATGTCATTTTAGACCGTGCTTTGCCACACATTGGTGATGGTTTAAAGCCTGTGCAACGTCGTATTATTTATGCCATGTCAGAATTAGGTTTAAAAGCCAGTGCAAAAGCCAAAAAATCAGCTAGAACAGTAGGTGATGTGCTGGGTAAGTTTCATCCTCATGGTGATTCTGCTTGTTATGAAGCGATGGTATTGATGGCGCAAAATTTTTCATTTCGTTATCCATTGGTGGATGGTCAGGGTAATTGGGGTTCTATTGATGACCCTAAGTCTTTTGCTGCTATGAGATATACCGAAGCTAAATTGTCAAAGTTTAGTCAACTGTTACTAGAAGAAATAGGGCTGGGTACGGTTGACTGGTCTCCTAACTTTGACGGTACATTGCAAGAGCCTATCGTATTACCTGCTAGAGTTCCACATGTACTTTTGAATGGTGCATCGGGGATTGCTGTTGGGATGGCGACGGATATCCCACCGCATAATTTAAGAGAAGTGGTGAATGCTTGTATTGCATTATTAGACAACAGTCAGTTATCTGTTAAGGAGTTAATGGACTTCATTCCTGCTCCAGATTATCCCAATTGTGCTCAAATAATTACCCCTAAAGCTGATCTTCTAAGACTTTATGAAACTGGCAATGGCTCGGTTCGTCAAAGAGCAAGTTATTTTGTTGAAGACGAGGTGAATGTGGTGATTGAAGCTTTGCCTTTTCAGGTGTCAGCTTCAAAACTTTTAGAACAGATAGCCGCACAAATGCGAGCTAAAAAATTACCTATGGTGGTTGATTTAAGAGATGAATCTGATCATGAAAATCAGGTTAGGTTAGTGGTTGAACTGCGTTCAAAACGGGTGGATGTTGAAACGGCTATGTTGCACTTGTTTTCGACGACGGATTTAGAACGCAGTTATCGAGTCAATTTAAATGTAATAGGTTTAAATGGCAGGCCGCAGGTAAAAAGTCTAAAAACTATGTTGCAAGAATGGTTAAGTTATCGTTTAGAAACCATAAGAAAGCGTTTGCAATATCGTTTGGATAAAATATTAAACCGCTTGCATATCTTAGATGGCTTATTAATTGCCTTTTTAAACATCGATGAAGTGATTGCAATTATTCGCGAAGAAGAAAAGCCCAAACCCGCTTTAATGTCGCGATTTGAGTTGACAGAAGTGCAGGCAGAATCCATTTTAGAGCTTAAACTTCGACATTTAGCTAAGCTAGAAGAAATGCGAATTAGAGCGGAGCAGTCCGAGCTAGAAACAGAAAGAAAAAAACTGGAGAGGATTTTGTCTAGCCAAGCCCGTATGAAAACCCTCATTAAAAAAGAGTTACTTGCGGATGCTGAACTTTACGGCGACGAACGGCGTTCCCCCTTAATTTTAGGCAAAACAGCTCGTGCAATGAGTGAGCAAGATTTATTACCTTCGGAAGCGGTCACGATTGTTTTGTCTGAAAATGGTTGGGTAAGAGCTGCTAAAGGTCATGATATTGACGGCAGTGCTCTAGCATATAAATCAGGCGATGCTTTTCTGCATCAAGCTGTCGGACAAAGTCGTCAAATCGCACTGTTCTTTGATAATTCAGGTAGGACCTATTCTTTAGCTACTCATACTTTACCTTCAGCAAGAAGTCATGGAGAGCCTTTAACAGGTCGTTTAAATTCTCCTCTTGGATCGAAATTTAAAAATGTGATGTTAAGAAATCCTGAAGATAAGGTATTACTTGCGTCTTCTGACGGCTATGGATTTATTACTCAAATTGAAAATTGTTATTCTAAAAATAAAGCGGGGAAAGCTTTATTATCATTATCTGTAGAGGCGAATATATTATCGCCTATTGTGGTTGCAGAAAATGATTGGGTGATCGTGGTAACCAATGAACCTCGGATGCTAGTTTTTCCTGCGGCTGAACTACCTGTGTTAGCCAAAGGTAAGGGTCGTAAGTTAATTCAAAAGTCTAAGAAGTATGTCGTGAATAGCATTTTTGCTTTTCAAGCAGGACAAAAACTAAATTTAATAGCAGGTAATTATGTCAAATCATTTGGGGTTTCAGCACTCGAAGAGGCATTTTCAGAACGTGGTAATCGAGGGGTTTCTTTGCCTAGAACATTAAAAAATGTTACCAGAATTGTTATTGGCAACTAGTTTATAATTAGTTTGTATGATTTTGGTATTAAATGTGCTTAATCACTCTTTAATATTTACAAAAAAGAAACCTTTATGATTTCAAAACCCATTGCAATTATTATTATTCTGTTGAGTTTTATTGGTGGATTTATGATGCAAGGAGGAATTTTGCTCTCTCTATGGCATCCCGCTAAGTTAATTTTAATTATTGGTTTAGCTCTGGGAGTTTTTTTAGCATCAACTCCTGTTTATATTTGGATGAAAACGCTTGAGTATATCGGGCGTTTTTTTGAAGGAGGTCGGGTTGATCAGAGGCTTTATCTTGAAACTTTAGGGCTATTAAGTGAAGTGGGACGTCTGGCTCGTAAAGAAGGAATTCTTGAGATGCAAAAGCACCTTGAAGATCCTGATCTGAGTACTATTTTTAGTAAATATACTTTGGTTATGAGGCATTTAGAATTACGGAAGTTTATTATTAATAACTTTAGTTATTTAATAACAAATCCACCGCAGTCACTTAATTTCAAAGACTTTTTAGAAGATCAAATAGAGGATGTTATTCAGTCGAATATGGAGGTGCCGCGGGCAACGGGTAAAATTGCAAGCTTATTACCTGGTTTTGGAATTGTTGCAGCTGTCATGGGAGTTGTTTTAGCGATGGGTCTATTAGGAGCTGATATGGATGTCGCTAAAATAGGTGCTTCTATTGGTGCCGCACTAGTAGGAACCTTAATAGCAATTGTGATTGCTTTTGCAGTAGTAGCGCCCTTTACCCATGCTATTGAAATTATGATTCGCCAAGATCGTTCGCTTTATGAAATGACCTCTGCTTATTTGATTGCTTTTCAGCATGGGGTAACTCCTATGTTAGCGGAAGATATTGCTCGTTTGCGTATTCCTCCAGAATTTGAAATTACTATGCCAGATTAAGACTTTGCTCAGGTAAAAAGAGAAATATATGGGACGTAGATCAGAAGAATGTTCAGTAGAAAGTGGTGCTTGGGAAATAGCTCTTGCTGACTTAATGACGGTTTTGATGGTATTTTTTTTGGTATTGTGGTTAATGTCTATGCTTGAACCTGGGCAACGTGATGAATTGGTGGCGTCATTGATGGGAGAAGATGTGACTGAAGAGGTTGTTTTGATGGGAGCTGATGGGCTACTTGAAAGGGAGTCTGTTTTAGATAAGCCACCTATTACGGCAGAAGAAATTCGTGTGTCCATGCGAGATGCCCAGAAAGACATTACTATTGAAGAAACTGCAGATTATATAAAAATAACTTTACGGTCAGATAGTTTTTTTGAAAGCGGTAGAGCAACGATTAATGATGAAATACGTCAAGAATTAGAAAGATTAGGAAAAGCATTGGTAGATCGAAAACAAGATATTTCGATTACAGGACATACCGATAATGTACCAATTTCTAATTTACAATTTCCTTCTAACTGGGAATTATCTGCCTCTCGGGCTGCAACTGTTGCTAGAGTTTTTGTTGGCATGGGAGTTAGATCAGAGCTGGTTACTATCTCTGGTAGGGCTGATAATGATCCTATCGCTCAAAATATCACGACTCATGGACGATCTTTAAACCGCCGTGTAATTATTATGGTAGATAAACATTCTACTACCTAAATCCTGTAAGTGATTGTGCTATATGTGTGCAAGCACTTGCTGGATTTAGGTGCTATCCTCATCCCTGAATAGAGGCATGATTAGGATAATGCACTTGCTGATTAGTCTTTGCAGATAGGGCAACTTTTATCTTGTGCCAAGTTTAAAGTTCTAATCTGCATGGTATAAGCGTCAACGATCATTAATTTACCTGCAAGAGTAGGTAGGTTTAGCAGAGCTTTAATCGCTTCAATCGCCTGCATTGTTCCTAACATGCCGACCACGGGTGCTACTATGCCATTTTGACTACAAGTTAGTTCTTCCCCAGAACCTTTTTTATATAGACATTGGTAGCACGGGCTTTCTGGCTTGCGAAAGTCGTAAGTAGCTAACTGTCCTTCCCAGCGAATAGCGGCTCCTGAAATTAACGGTTTGTGAGCTGTAAAACAAGCACGGTTTAAAGCAAAGCGGCTAGCAAAATTATCAGTGCAATCTAAAACCACATCTGCCGATTCAATTAGAGCCGTTAGTTCAGTTTTATTGAGGTGCTTGTTTAAGGTTTTAATTTCAATGTGACGATTTAAGGACTGTAAGTTTTGTTGTGCGGATTCAACTTTAGGAGATCCAATGTTGTGTTCTCGGTGAACAATTTGGCGTTGTAGGTTAGAGTCATCTACAGTATCAAAATCAACCAGTGTTAGTTTACCAATCCCCGCAGAAGTTAAATATAAAGAAACAGGTGAGCCTAAGCCGCCTAGACCAAAAATAACCGCATGAGATTGGGTTAGCTTTAATTGCCCTGCGTAATCTATTTCAGGCAGTAGAATTTGACGGATATAACGAGAAAGTTCTTCATCATTGAGTTCTGTTTTATCTGCTTTATAAGTCATTTTATATTTTGTCCTAAAGAAATACGTGGTTGCTGGTGATAATTCCTGACCATTGCAATGTTCTGCAAGCCGTTTTGTTTTAAAATTTTAGCCACGTCTTGCGCTTGATTAAAGCCGTGTTCTAAAATTAACCAAGCTTGGTTATTTAGGTGTTTTTTTGCAGTTTTTGCAATGCTTGTAATATCTTCTAAACCTGTTTTACCCGAGGTTAATGCGGTTATGGGTTCAAAGCGTAGGTCACCTTGTTGTAAGTGTGGATCTTGTTCTTCAATATAAGGAGGGTTAGAAACTATTAAATCAAATTTTTGCTCAAAAACTGGCTCCAACCAATTTCCGAGTTTAAAATCAATCTCAAGTTGCAGTATTTGAGCATTTTCAATCGCCACAGCTAAGGTTTTGGTTTGAAAGTCGGTAGCAGTAGCAGTAGCATGGGGCAACTCTGTTTTTAGTGCGCATATTAAAGCCCCTGATCCTGTGCCTAAATCTAAGATATGAGGAGCAGGGTGAGACGCTATTTTAGTTAAAGCTGTCGCAATTAATATTTCAGAATCAGGGCGAGGGATCAGAGTATGTTGGTTAACTTTAAAATTTAGCCCCCAGAACTCTCGATTGTTAACTAAATAAGCAATAGGTTTGCCGATGACTCTCTCTTGTATTAGAGAAAAAAATAGCGTTATTTCTTCAATAGATAGTTCATGTTCTGGCCAAGTATAAAGATAAGTACGGTTTTTGTGTATTACAAAGCTCAGTAACACCTCGGCATCTAAAGAAGGCGAGTCTGTTGCTTGTGTTGCTGTTAATAAATTCAGCTTCGCTTGTTGTAAGGCTTGTAAAATATTCACCTAATTCTAAGCGTTACTTAATTTAGCAAGCTGTTCGGCTTGGTATTCATTAATAAGAGGTTCTATGACTTGAACTAACCCGCCTTGCATAATCTCATCTAGTTTATATAAAGTTAGGTTAATTCGATGATCGCTAACCCGTCCCTGAGGATAGTTGTAAGTGCGGATACGAGCGGATCTATCTCCTGTTCCGACCAAATCTTTTCTTTCCTGTGCTATTTCAGAATCATGTAAACGTTGTTTTTCATCCATTATACGAGAGGCCAATAAAGACATGGCTCTAGCGCGATTTTTATGTTGCGAACGTTCATCTTGGCACTCAACTACTGTCCCTGTTGGTAGATGGGTGATTCTAATGGCAGAATCGGTTTTGTTAACATGTTGCCCTCCAGCGCCTGATGCTCGGAAGGTATCAACTTTTAAATCTGCTGGGTTGAGCTCAACCATTTCTACATCAGCAGCTTCAGCCATAATAACAACGGTAGCGGCAGAAGTATGTACTCGTCCTTGAGTTTCGGTAGCAGGGACTCTTTGAACACGATGAGCGCCAGATTCAAACTTTAAACGTGAGTAGGCACTATCCCCTATGATGCGGCAGATTATTTCTTTGTAGCCGCCATGTTCCCCCGCTTGTGAGTTAACCACTTCAACTTGCCACTTCATAAAATCAGCATATCGACTATACATTCTAAATAAATCACCCACAAAAATAGCCGCTTCATCACCACCTGTTCCGGCACGAATTTCTAAGAAAATATTAGAGTCATCTTTAGGATCTTTAGGAAGTAGCATTTTTTGTAGATCTAACTCAAGTCTGGCTAGTTGTTTTTCTAATATTGGTAATTCTTCTTGCCCTAATTCTTTAAGCTCTGGATCACCAGATTTAATCATGCTTTTTGCTTCATTCAGGTCGCCATCAATTAGGGTGAATTCTGTAAAAGTTTCAACAACAGGAGTAATTTGAGAATGTTCTTTGGTTAGATTACGAAACTTATTTTGATTTTTAATAATTTCAGGATCTGAAATTAAATGATTCACTTCATCAAGGCGGTCTATTAAGTTTTCTAATTTGAGTCGAATGGAATTGTTCATGTTTAATATTGTCTGCTTTTAAATTTTAAAAATGGGTGGGAAGAGTTTAGTTGAGAAGTTAAAGTCGCTAACGTCTATTTGGAAGTAAGATTTTTTTTGCAGCCTGAATCAACGATTCGTTACCTTCAACACCAGCTTGGTGCAAATGAGCTGTGCTAGTATGGAGTAAGCGATTGGTAAGTTGATTGGCTAGCTTGGTAATAACTTGTTCAGGGTCTTCCCCTTTGCTTAAATGGTGCAGGGCTTCTTGGATAGTACAGTCTTTTATTTGGTAAGCATCTTGACGATAAGTTTGGATGAGGGGGTTAACTTGTTGAATGCTCTTATACTGGGTACAAAAAGTTTCGGCTTGAATGCTAATGATTTTATCGGCTTCTAGGGCCGCATTTTGACGAGAGCGTTTGCTTTCTGAGATGATTTCTTGCAAATCATCGACGGTATAAAGATAAGTGTCATTAAATTCTCCTACGCTAGCCTCAATATCTCGTGGGATGGCAATGTCAACCATAAACATAGGTCGATAGCGACGTTTTTTTAGGGCGTTTTTTACCTGATTTTTTAATAAAATAGGCGTTGGACTTCCCGTTGAGGATATGACGATATCTGCTTCATGAAGGTGGTCTGAGATTTCATGTAATTCAATTGCATAGCCCCCTAACGTTTCTGCTATATTGTAAGCCTTGTTGAGGGTTCGGTTGGCGATAATAAGCTTGCCGATTTGGTTTTCTTTAAGGTGACGAGCAACCAAATTAATAGTTTCCCCTGCGCCTATAAGTAAAGCGGTTTGTTGTGAGAAATTGCCAAAAAACTGCTTAGATAAAGCTACTGCAGAAAAAGCAACCGAAACAGGGCTTGATCCAATCTCAGTATCTGTTCTGACTTGTTTAGCGGTTTTAAATATTTGTTGAAATAGATTCTCTAAGGTATGGTGAACGCTATCTGCTTTATGTCCAGAGTTGTAAGCCTCTTTAATTTGACCTAGAATTTGGGGTTCGCCCAGAACGAGTGAGTTGAGTCCGCTAGATACTCGCATAATATGTTTAACGGCTTGATATTCTCTGTACTCATATAGGTAAGGGGTTAAAGAGTTTTCTGCAAGTTCAAAATACTGGTGTAGCCAAGCACGAATGTCATTAATACTGGCTTTGCTGGAAACTCCATAAATCTCGGTACGATTGCAAGTGGATAGAATAATACACTCTTGGACGAGTGATTTTTGCTTGAGTTCGGTAATTGCATTTTGGGTACGTTCAGCAGTAAAAGAAATCTTTTCACGGATATCAATGGGCGCTGTTTCGTGATTGACACCAAGTGTAAATAGATTCATAAAAATTCTGTTTTAAGAAAAAACCCAAAATAATGCGATAAGAGAAGCGTAATTTTGCTAAATTATCTCCTTAATTGCAAGTTTTGTCGCATTCTCTAATTCTAGTGTAGAACTTAAATCCTGCAAGAGCTTTATCCAAGATCTTGATTTTGTATAGAAAGAAAAAGGGTTGCCAGATTTATGAGAGTAGCTAATGTTTTTTCTTTCGTTGTTAAACCAACATCTTATATGCTATTTTAAGGTCTTTATGTGAAGGTAAAAAAGATGTCAAATCTATGTTTAATGAGATTAAGTATTATATTTGGGGGCGATTTTGCGCTGGATTTTTAAATTATTTATTTTAAATTCTTTTTTATTGGCGGGCTGTTCTCAGTTTACTACTACAAAGAGTCCTATTACCGATAAAGTAGTTGTGCCAGAAATTTCAGCAACAACAGCCGTTATTTTAGATGCAGATCAAGAAGTGTCAGCAACCGCAACTAGTTACGATAACATTGATGCTCAAACCATGTTTGAAATTATGGTTGCAGAAATGTTGGTGCAGAAAAGTCGTGAAGCGGAGGCTCATAGCTTAATAATGCCTCTTGCTCATAAAACACAAGATATTGGCTTGTCTGAGCGTGCTTTTGAATTATCTTTGTATACTAATGATCCTGTTAGAATTAGAGAGGCAGCAGAGCTTTTAAAAGCCCTTTCGCCTGATGATCCTGTTTCTTGGAAAGCTTCTTACCTTTTATCTGTTGTAGCAGGGAATGTCTCTCAAGCAGTCGAAGAATGGCAAACTTACTTAAAAATATCTCAAGGGCAGTTTGAAACGATTTTTTTAACCACAACCAATCGGATTTCACGGTCTGTCTCTCAAAAAAATGGTTTAGCATTCTTGCAGGAAATTAAACGTCTATACCCAAATGAAAGGTCGGTTGATTACGGTATTGGTACGGCTGCGTTAGGCTATCAAAATTACCTGCTTGCCAAGCAACACCTTATAGCCGCTTTACCTTACTATCAGAATGATCAGGATTCTTCAATCTATAGAGATATTAATATTAAGTTAATAAATTCTTTCATAGGGCTAGGGCTGTTTATTGATGGTATAGAGTTTTTAGCAGGTTATATGCAAGAAAATCCAGAGGATATCGTTTTTCAGGAGCATTATGCGCGCTTAGAAGTGAAAGCAGGGCAGTTAGCGGCAGCAGAAAAACGTTATGCCAGTATATTAAAGATCTCCCCACATCATTATAGCGCACAGCTCTCACTAGCTCTTTTACAGTTAGAGCGGCAGAACTACTCTGAAGCGGAAGAAAATTTATCAGGTCTGCTGGAACATCCTCATTATAGAAATTTTGCAGCCTATTATTTAGGTTTGTCTAAAAAAGAACAGAATCAACAACAAGCCGCAGTAAGATATTTTAAACGGGTGATAAAAGGGCCTTTATTTATTGATGCTCAACTGCAGATGGTGGCTATTAATCATTCAAGGGTAGGTCTGGAAGCTACTATACAAAGTTTGAAAGGATTAGAACCAAAAAGAAAAGAAGCGAGAGTAAAAGTTTTAAGGGCAAAAGCTATTTTTTATCATTCAGAAAATTACATACAAAAAGCTATTGAGAACTATGATAAAGCACTTAAGATAGATTCAGAAAACATAGATCTTTTGTTCGCACAGTCAATCTTGTTTTATGAAAGTAATCGTTATGATGAATATGAAGCAGTTTTGAAAAGAGTGTTAACTATTGACCCTCAACAAGTTGATGCATTAAATGCACTAGGTTATTTTTATGTGGAGCAGGGTAAGTTTTTAGAAAAAGCCGAAGACTTGATTAGCAAAGCTTTGGCGATTGCACCTAATTCCTTTTATGTTTTAGACAGTAAGGGTTGGTTGCGTTTTGCTCAAAAACGTTATGCAGAAGCAAAAGTTTTTCTTATTAAAGCTTTAGAAATAGAGCTAGATAAAGAAGTTCTTATTCATTTAATTAAAACTAAGTGGATGTTAAAAGAGTACGAAGAAGCAAAAGAATTGTGGCATAAATACCAAGATACCTATCTTAAAAATACAGTTTTTCAAGATTTAATTGAAGGATTAAAATACAGATGATGTCTTACAGGATTTATTCAATGTCTTAAAAGAGGGGTGTGTAAAGTTATTATAGGTTTATTTTATAAATTCTTCTTGATTTGAAAATTAAAAAATGGATAATACGCACCTGTCTTAGAGTGTTTTATATATAAATTACAAAGACAGATAAAAGATATTGGGCTATCGCCAAGCGGTAAGGCAACGGGTTTTGATCTCGTCATGCGCAGGTTCGAATCCTGCTAGCCCAGCCATTATCTTTCCAAATTCTAGAAGGACATTTCTAAAAAAGAATAAGTATAATTTATGAAATGCATTATTTTCTGCATTCCCTAAACAGCACTTTAAATTATGCAAAGGTCTTTAGAAGTGTCCTTAAATCATTTTTATCACCGAACTTAGGAGTTTGGCTCAAGTGGATCATAGAAATGTCCGTTTATTTGCTGGTAACGCAAATGTCTCTCTGGCAGAAAATATTGCCCTGTTAATTGATATTCCACTGGGAAAAGCAGATGTAGGTCGTTTTAGTGATGGCGAAATCATGGTTCAAATTAATGAATCGGTTCGTGGTAAAGATGTTTATGTTTTGCAACCTACTTGCACGCCAGAGCCCTCCGTCAACTTAATGGAAATGTTAGTGATGATTGACGCTCTTAAAAGGTCGTCTGCTAAGCGGATTACGGCGGTTGTTCCTTATTATGGCTTTGCACGCCAAGATCGTCGTCCTCACTCCGCCCGAGTACCTATTACAGCCCGTTTAGCTGCAGACATGATTACTGTTGCGGGAGCTGATCGGTGTATTACCGTCGATCTGCATTCAGATCAAATTCAAGGTTTTTTCGATATTCCCGTTGATAATATTTACGCCTCCCCAACATTAGTTACTGATATGAAAAAATCGGGTTATATTAATGGTGAAGATATGATGGTAGTCTCTCCTGATATGGGAGGGGTTGTTAGGGCTCGTGCTGTAGCCAAAGCGTTAGGTTGTGATATGGCGATTGTTGACAAGCGTCGCCCTAAGGCTAACGTTGCAGAGGTTATGAATATAATTGGCGAAGTAGAAGGTAGAGACTGTATTCTAGTTGACGATATGGTTGATACGGCTGGCACACTTTGTAAGGCAGCAGAAGCCTTAATAAAGCATGGTGCTAAAAGCGTGACAGCTTATGTTGTTCATGCTGTTTTATCCGGCTCTGCGGTTGATAATATTGAAAAATCAAGCTTGATTGAGCTAGTGGTGACCGATACTATTCCGCTATCAGAGGCAGGAATTGCATCCAATAGAGTTCGCCAAGTAACTGTCGCCCCTATTTTAGGTGAAATGATTCGCCGAGTTCATCAAGAAGACTCTGTTTTTGCCAATTACGACTAGCTAATTTTGTAGTTTAACCTAAATCCTGCAAGTGCTTGTGCATATAGTACAAGCTCTTGCAGGTTTAAGGTAGTACCATTTTTTCATTCTATGCTGGTCGCAAGCATGGGGATTTAGAAAGTAAACCGTATAAGAGACGATTTTAACGCTCTTATTTTATAATTTTTGGAGAAAAAAATGAGCCAAGTATGGAAAGCAGAATTACGTACAGATGAAGGGAAGGGTGCGAGCCGCCGTCTTCGTCGTGCAGGAAAAATACCCGCGATTATCTATGGTGCTGATAAAGAGCCTAAATCAGTATCTTTTGCAGATAATTTTATTGCCCGTGTTTTACAAGACGATACCGTTTATAACACAGTATTAATGATTGATGTTGCGGGTGAATCAGAGTCTTGCATTATTAAAGATATGCAAAGACATCCTGCAACGGGGCTTGTTATGCATATTGATATGCAGCGTGCAAATGATGATTCAATAATAATTAAGCGTGTACCTTTTGCTTTTGAAGGTTCTGATGCTGCACCAGGTGTTAAGTCAGGTGGACAAATGACGTTTATGCAAACCGATGTTGAAGTTAAATGTTTAGCAAAAAATCTTCCACCATTTATTTCGGTTGATGTGTCTACTATGGAATCAGGTGCAAATTTACGTTTATCTGATTTGTCTCTGCCAGAAGAGTTAACTATTGTTGCATTAACTCATGGTAATACTGATTATGATCAAGCGGTCGTAGGTATTAGTAAAATAAAAGCTGCAAGTTAATTAAATGGCATTTATAAATACCATTTCCTTATAAAGCCAGATTATGCCTTCTGTTAAGTTAATTGTAGGCTTGGGTAATCCGGGTGAGCAATATAGGCAGACGCGCCATAATGTTGGCTTTTGGTTTGTGGAAGAAATTGCCCGTCAAAATGGCGTCCAGTTTCGTCCAGAAACCAAGTTCTTAGGTGAATCTGTTCGGATTCAATCTCCTAACCAAGATTTTAGATTACTTAAACCCATGGTCTATATGAATAGAAGTGGTCAGTCTATTCAATTAATAGCAAATTTTTATAAGATTTTACCAGAAGAAATTTTAGTCGTGCATGACGATCTCGACTTAGACCCTAGTGTAGCTCGTCTTAAGAAAGGTGGCGGTCATGGTGGGCATAACGGCTTAAGGGATACTATTGCTGCACTTGCTTCAAAATATTTTCAACGATTACGCTTGGGAATAGGCCATCCAGGTGATCGTAGTCAAGTGGTTGATTATGTTTTGAAGCCACCTTCTAAAGAAGACCATAATAAGATTGATGATGCTATTTATCAAGCAACCTTGGTATTACCTGAAATCCTTTCTGGAGAGGCAGGAAAAGCAATGAATCAACTGCATACGAATACATGATTTGTAGAGAGATTTTAGTTCTTCAGGAGCATTAACGAGCATCCCGTTCTGATTAAAACATCTCTACAAATCAATGTCTTGCATTGGTAACCTGATGTAGGATTTAGGTGCCAAGTTTTGTATCTTAATAAATTTTTCTAGGAGTATTATTATGGCGATTAAGTGTGGAATTGTTGGGCTGCCCAATGTTGGAAAATCGACATTATTTAACGCATTAACTAATGCTGGTATTGAGTCTGCAAACTATCCTTTTTGTACGATTGAACCGAATGTGGGTGTGGTTGCAGTTCCTGATGTTCGTGAGACGACTTTATCTAACATTGTCAAGCCAGAAAAAACCTTATCAGCAACGGTTGATTTTATGGATATTGCGGGTCTTGTGGAAGGAGCATCAAAAGGCGAAGGCTTAGGGAATAAGTTTTTAGCCAATATTCGAGAAACAGACGCTATTGTTCAAGTGGTTCGTTGTTTTGAAAATGATGATATTGTACATGTATCAGGTAAGGTTGATCCGTTATCAGACATAGAAATTATTAATATGGAACTTGTGCTTGCAGACATGGAGTCCTTACAAAAAGCAGTACAGAAAGTACAACGTATTGCTAAAAGTGGCAATAAAGAAGCGATAGATAAGCAAGCAGTTTACGATAAGGTACTAGCAGTAGTAGAAGAAGGAACTTTGGTTCGACTCATGGATTTAAATGAAGATGAATTAAGTATATTGCAAGACTTGCACTTATTAACGATTAAACCAATGATGTATATCGCTAATGTTAATGAAGATGGTTTTGAAAATAATATTTTTTTGGAGTCAGTCCAAAAAATAGCAAAAGAGCAGGAAGCTGTTGTTGTCGCTGTCTGTGCAGAAATAGAATCAGAAATTGCTGAATTAGAAGAGGAAGATAAGGCTGGCTTTCTTGAAGAAATGGGGCAAAAAGAGCCAGGTCTAAACCGAGTTATTCAAGCTGCATATGAATTATTGGGTCTACAAACCTACTTTACCGCAGGGCCTAAAGAGGTGCGGGCTTGGACGGTTAAGAAGGGCTCGACAGCTCCTCAAGCTGCTGGTGTTATTCATACCGACTTTGAAAAAGGTTTTATTAGAGCAGAAGTTATAGCTTATGAAGACTTTATAGAATTTAATGGCGAGTCTGGCGCCAAAACAGCAGGTAAGCAACGGCTAGAAGGCAAGGATTATATTGTTAAAGACGGTGATGTTATGCACTTTAGATTTAATGTCTAGCCTGAGTTCTACTTTAATTAGTCAACGCAAGATATTTATTTATTTTAAATAAATTTAATTACAGAAGGGTAGTGCTTGTTGATGTTTCTGAAAAATTAATCTGAATTAGTGATGTAGTAACGTCACAGATTCGGGGTTTCTTCTTAGAATAGTCATTGCAGGATTTATTCTATGACTAAAAACAAAAAAGGACTTGTTTTTTTTCGTCTAACCTCTATAATACGCCCTCATTAATGAAGCGGGAATAGCTCAGCGGTAGAGCACAACCTTGCCAAGGTTGGGGTCGCGAGTTCGATCCTCGTTTCCCGCTCCAATTTATGGTGGAATAGCAAAATGGCTATGCAGTGGATTGCAAATCCATCTACCTCGGTTCGACTCCGGGTTCCGCCTCCATATTACTTTGTAATATTGCACTCAGGAACGCACGTTCCTTACTCTGTCGTTAGACAGGACATCTATGCCCGGATGGCGAAATTGGTAGACGCAGGGGACTTAAAATCCCCCGGTGGAAACACTGTGCCGGTTCGACTCCGGCTCCGGGCACCATATTCTATTATTAAGTTGTTTTATAAAAAAAATAGCTTATCCTTAAAGTAATAATATTTACTGGTTGGTAGATACATGCTTTTACCTTATTACATTGTTAATCATCTAAGTTTCTACCTTAATCTTTACTAATTTTTATAAAAAATCATGTCGTTAAAAAAATGGCTAAAAATTTATTTTTTATTTTTCCCTGCCAAACTTTTGACATTTAACTTTAAACCCTCTATAACTCTTACTTGTAGTCCTTTAAATTAAGCATGGACTTTGCATGAAACCTAAATCTTGCAAGCACTTGCAGGATTTAGGTTTCAACTAAAACGGCGGTTAGATGTCACAGGAACTTTTATCTGGGTTGGTTGGTAGTAGTAAAGCTATGCAGCAGGTCAAAAAGCTCATTATGCAGGTAGCACAAACTGATGCATCTGTACTTATATTGGGTGAGTCTGGTACAGGTAAGGAAGTAGTTTCTCAAAGTTTGCACTCAGCGTCTTTGCGCTCGAATTATGCTTTCGTTCCCATTAACTGTGGAGCCATTCCAAGTGAATTGCTTGAGTCAGAATTGTTTGGGCATGAACGAGGGGCTTTTACTGGAGCCATTGTATCCCGTAAA
Source organism: uncultured Piscirickettsiaceae bacterium (assembly GCA_964601165.1). Classification (GTDB taxonomy): domain Bacteria; phylum Pseudomonadota; class Gammaproteobacteria; order Thiomicrospirales; family Thiomicrospiraceae; genus Thiosulfativibrio. The sequence goes on from CAZRMK010000005.1 coordinate 23,947, forward strand.
GGGCGGTTTGAAATGGCAGAAAAAGGCACTGTTTTCTTGGATGAAATAGGTGATATGCCTTTATCTATGCAAGTAAAGCTGTTGCGGGTATTACAAGAGCGTGTGTATGAGCGCGTGGGTGGAAACAATAGCTTAGAGTGTGATGTAAGAGTCATTGCTGCTACTCATCACAATTTAGAAGAAACTATTAAAGAGGGTCGGTTTAGAGAAGATTTGTTTTATCGTCTTAATGTGTTTCCTATTGAAATGCCTGCCTTACGTGAACGTATTGAGGATGTTCCTGAGTTGCTCAAGTTTATGTTTGCTAAGATTGAATCGGCAGGTCGTAAGGTTGCTCTTTTAACTCCAGAAGTATTGATTGCTCTGCAGCATTATTCTTGGCCTGGTAATATTCGGGAATTAGGCAATCTTGTTGAAAGACTTTCTATTCTGTTTCCAGGGCTTCCCGTTAGCTTTTCTGATTTGCCAGCCAAGTATCAGATTGAGGTGCCTGAAGGTGCAGTTCTTCAAGAGCCTCAAAGCTCAGATCCTGTGAATAAAGAGATGGACTTAGAAGATAATTTAACAGCAGTGTTCATTGAATCTAAGGAGGAGTTTGTACCTTTGATAGAATCTCCATCATTGGATGATGGGCTAAATCTAAAAGCTTATTTGGTTGAAATGGAAATTAAACTTATTCAACGAGCTCTTTCTAAAACTGAGGGAAATGTCTCTAAAGCAGCTAAGTTATTGCAAACCAATCGTACAACCTTAGTAGAAAAAATACGTAAATTTGATTTGAATTAAATTCTTCCTTAATGAAGGTTAATTATGAGCAATATCTTAACAAAAGCAGGGCAGCAGCGTTTGGAAGAGTTGGAGGAGGCGTTTGAGTTATTTAATCAAACTTCTTCACAGCTTACGTTGGCTTATGAATCTTTACAGTCTCAAGTTACTGAATTGCAATCTCGTTTGCTAGCAACGGATCAAGAAAAACGACGTGTTGCTGAACGGTTGGAGCAACTGTTGAATTTGTTGCCAGCGGGCGTTATCGTTTTGGACTCTAGTGGAGTTGTAGTTGAAATAAACCCAGCTGCTGAAAATATTCTGGGTAAAGATGCTATTAATCGTTTGTGGAGTGTGGTGGTTGATAATGTATTTTTAATTACAAATAATGCAGGAGAGTTTATTACCCATGATAAAGTTTGTTATCAGCTTTCATCTTCTCCACTAGAAATAGCACAAGTTCAAAATAAACCATTAAGTTTAGGGAAAATTTTGTTAATTCAAGATGTTTCCGCCGCCAAAGATTTACAAAATCATGTTGCTCGCCATCAGCGACTTAGTTCATTAGGGGATATGGCAGCCTCGTTGGCTCATCAAATTAGAACCCCTTTGTCTTCAGCTTTACTCTATACCTCGCAAATGGAGGGTAAGCAATTAACTTATGAGCAACAGCAGAAATCTGTATTTAAGTCTTTAAAAAGTTTAAGGCATTTAGAATCTCTAGTAAAAGATATGTTGCAATATGCTAAAGGAGGGCGAAATCATGAGCAAGAGATTTCAATGGAGCAGTTGATTGAAGCCTTGCAACATTCCTCTGATGTGCTTGAAAAGTCTAACCGTGTTAGGATTGTTTTCCCTAAAAAAATACCTGATCTGGTTGTTTTGGGGGATTTAGATGCTTTATTGACTGCACTGCAGAATTTAATTGATAATGCGGTTAATATTTATGAAAAAGACAGGTCTTTAGACTTTAAAGTAATTGTTGATATTCAGCAAACCTTGCCTAATATGGTTGATGTTATGGTAGTTGATGAGGGACCTGGATTGCCAGAAGAATTACAAGAAAAAGTCTTTGAACCTTTTTATACTAGTCGGGCAAAAGGCACGGGGCTTGGTTTGGCAGTAGTAAGGTCGGTGGCTGAAGGGCATGGTGGCGAAGCTTGGGTAAGTTCGGTAGAGGGTTGTGGTGCAACTTTTGGAATGAGTTTACCGTTATTTAAGCAGGAAGAGAATAGAGTATGAGTTTAGCTAAAATACTGGTTGTAGAGGATGATTTAGAGCTAAAAGAGGCTTTAGTAGATACTCTGGAATTAAATGGATTTGAAGTTTTGAGTGTAGATAGTGCTGAAGAGGCATTGGTTGCTTTGGATGATGAAATAGGAATGGTTTTTACTGATATCCGTATGGACGGCATGGATGGTTATGAGCTTATGATGAGGCTTAGAGCCATTAAGCCCTATCTTCCGATTGTCTTAATGACAGCTTATGGCACGGTTGAGCAAGCCGTTGAGGCGATAAAGGCTGGTGCTGTGGATTATATTTTAAAACCTTTTGATGCTAGTGTTTTGGTTGAAAAAGCTAAAGCTTACTTTAATCGAGATGCTTCTAGCGTCGATGATTTTGTGGTTGCTGATCCTGCAATGATACAGTTAAAGGCAATGGCTAAAAAGGTTGCTTCTAGTCAAGCGAGTGTTTTAATTTTAGGGGCAAGTGGAACAGGTAAAGAGGTTTTAGCACGTTATCTTCATAAGCAATCTAACCGAGATAAGCAGCCATTTGTTGCCATTAATTGTGCCGCCATTCCTGATAATATGTTAGAGGCTATTCTGTTTGGTTATGAAAAAGGTGCTTTTACAGGAGCGATGAAAGCGATGCCTGGTAAATTTGAGCAGGCTCAGGGTGGTACAATATTTTTAGATGAGATTGGCGAAATGAAGCCTGATTTGCAGGCTAAGTTGTTAAGAGTTTTGCAAGAAAAAGAAGTGGAGCGTATTGGTAGTATAAGAACTATTCAATTAAACGTTAGAGTATTAAGTGCTTCTAATATTAATATGAAAGAGGCAATTGAATCTGGCAGGTTTCGTGAAGATTTATTTTATCGTTTAAGTGTTTTTCCATTACGGCTACCGTTATTAATAGAAAGACCTAAAGATATCGCTGCAATAAGTGAGAAACTGTTATATCGCCATTGTGGGCATTCACGTGTCGAACCTATGTTATCTGCCCCTGCGATGAGAAAACTAATCCAATATTCTTGGCCTGGAAATATTCGTGAATTAGATAATGTGATTCAGCGAGCATTGGTGATGATGTCTGGAGATACAATTCAAGAACAAGATGTTATTTTGGACGATATTTTGGGGGTTGGAACCTCTTCTAAATTAGTTGCAAGTAAAGTTTTAAAGAAAGATAGCGGGAAAGTAGAGAAAAAAAAAGCAGAGGAAGTTGTTATGACTTTAGATTTAAAAGCACGAGAAACCCAGCTTATTATTGAGACCCTAAAAAGTTTTGCTGGGCATAGGCAAAAAACCTCAGAAGCTTTAAATATTAGCCCTAGAACTTTGCGTTATAAAATTGCTAAATTAAAAGAAGAAGGTATTGAGGTTTTTTAGTTTGGCATGCGGATTGCTAAAACACTGTTATAATGTCAAAAATATGGCATAATGAAATGGATATTTTTCCAATACTTGGTATTTTGAGAGTTTAGCAAAAAATGAATAATAGCATTGACACACAAAGTTTATTGCTTCAAATGAGAAGCCTTGCTGCAGAAGCCTCATCTCAGCCAGTTTCGTCATTACAGGTAGAAAAAGGTGAGAAGAGTTCGACAGATTTTGCTAATCTCTTATCAAATTCAATTAATGCAGTAGCTAAAGAGCAAAATAAATCCAGTGAGATGAGGACTGCTTTTGAGACTGGAAAAGACATTGAGTTAACCGAGGTCATGTTACAAGCTCAAAAAGCCAGCTTGTCTTTTCAAGCCATGACACAAGTCAGAAATAAGCTTGTTGAGGCTTATAGAGAAGTCTCTCGCATGCCTATTTAACGAGATGATATTCAATGCCAGCCCAGACTACTTTTGATCCTAGTATAAATGCACAACCTCAATCAGGAGGTTCAGCTCTCTTAAAGAACATTAATGGTCTTTCTGTTGCCAAGCAAGTTAGCTTAGTTATTGCTTTGGCAGCGACCCTAGCCTTATCTGTTGGTATTATCCTCTGGTCACAAACAACTAATTATGGCTTGTTGTTTGGTAGTATGAATCCTCAAGATATGACCGAGGTGATTCAAACTCTTGAACAAGGAGGTATCTCTTATAAATTAGATCAAGCATCCGGTGCCATTTTAGTGGCAGTTGATCAGGTTCATGCTTTACGTTTACAGTTGGCCGCTCAAGGTTTTCCTAAACAAGCCGTAACGGGCTATAAGTTGTTAGATATTGAACAGGGTTATGGAATTTCTCAATTTAGGGAGCAAACACGCTTTCATCGTGCATTAGAGGGGGAATTAGCTAAATCGGTTGCCTCTATTAATTCGGTACAGTCTGCACGTGTGATGCTGGGATTACCTAAGCGTTCAGTTTTTGTACGTAAAATTCAAGAACCCACCGCTTCAGTGATTGTTAGGATGCACTCAGGGCGTTCCTTAGATCCACAGCAGGTGAATGCGATTGTTCACTTGGTAGCTTCGAGTATCGCTAATTTAAAAACTAAAAATGTCACGGTTGTTGATCAGCAGGGGAACTTGTTAACCGGCGATACTAAAGTTACCTCAATTCACATGAGCGTTAAACAATTAGACTATACTAGAATGGTTGAGGAAACTTTGTCTGGCAGAATTATTAATTTGTTATCTCCTATTGTCGGGGGACGAAATAATGTTAGGGCTCAAGTAACGGCTGAGTTGGATTTTACTCAGAAAGAAAAAACCCGAGAAGATTTTGATCCAGATCCTGATGCTATTCGTTCTAAACAAGAAATAAGGGAAATTAATCGTCATCAAGCTCCGGGTGGGATTCCTGGCACCCTAACCAATCAACCTCCTAGAGCTGGTCTAGCTCCAGAAGAAAGCTATGACCCTAATAGGGATCCGAATTTAAAAAACTCTAAATTTCAACTTACAAAAAACTATGAAATTGACCGTACTGTTAGCCATATTAAAACTGCAGTAGGAACTATACAGCGTTTGTCTGTTGCGGTGGTATTGGATGATAAATTGTTGGCAGATGAAGCGGGTAATTTAGTGAGAACACCTTTAACTGCAGAGGAGTTGTTAGGTTATCGTCAGTTAATTATGGATGCGGTTGGGTTGGATGAAGCCCGTGGTGATACCTTGAGTGTTGTTAATGCTAAATTTATTCAGGAAGTCGCAGAAGATATTTTTGTTCCTGAAGTTTGGGAACAGCCTTGGTTTTGGGATTTAGTGAAGCAAGTATTAGCGGGATTAGCCGTATTGCTTATTATTTTCGGCGTAATCCGCCCGATGATCAAAGATCTATCTAAGAAAGAAGAAAGCTTTCTTGAGTATCCTGAAGGTGTTGTGGATGATGAGGCTATTGAAAATACCGATGAGATTTCAAAAGCACTTGAACAAATGAATGAAGATGCTGATCAAATGGCAGAAGATATTCAAGAAACTTCTCAAGAAGAGCTAGGTCTTATTGAAAAGGTTAAAGCCATTGTAGCAGCAGATCCAAAATTAGCAGCTCATATTGTTAAGCAGTGGTTGCAGTAAAGGAGAGTAATTGTGGCAGATTCTGTGACTGAAGAGATGAGAAAAGAAAAAGATCTTGAACCTCTAGATAAAGCGGCTATTTTGTTGTTATCTTTAGGTAAAGATACCGCTGCTAAGGTGTTAAAACATTTAAACCCGCGTGAAGTCCAAAAGCTTGGCAATGCCATGACAGACGTAGAGGATGTAACCCACTCTGATATTCATGTAGTGATAAAAAATTTTCTCGGGGAGTTAGGAGAAGATGCTTTAGGAATGAATACCGCTGAATATGCAAAATCATTAATGGTTGATGCCTTAGGTGACGGTGGTGGTGGTTTGATGGAAGCCGCGATGCTGGGTGATCAGGTGAAAGGTTTAGAGGCCCTTAAATGGATGCATCCTTTGACCATTTCTAATATGCTAAAAAATGAACATCCTCAGGTAGTTGCGATTATCTTGTCTTATTTTGAACCTGACCTTTCGGCACAAATTTTAGCAGGCATTCCTGAACGTTTCCAAAATGAAGTTATCTTTCGTATTGCAACCCTAACGACGATTCAACCGCGTGCTTTATTTGATTTGAATAAAGTGATTGAATCTGCTTCTAGTGATGGTGCTGGTGGTAAATTGGCAACCATTGGTGGCGAGAAAAAGGCAGCAGAAATTCTTAACTTAGTTGGTGGAGGTCTTGATTCTCGTATTTTAGATGCAATTGCCATTGAACATGATGGTATTAGTAAAGGTATTCAGGATAAAATGTTTGTCTTTGAGGATATTGCTGGCATTGATCCTCGTGGTATTCAAGCTCTTTTAGGAGATGTTCCGAATGATGTGCTTAAGGTGGCATTAAAAGGTGCTGACTCCGAGATAGTAGACTTATTCTTAGGCAATATGTCCAAGCGTCAGTCAGCGATGATGAGAGAAGAATTAGAAATATCTGGACCTGTTAAACTAAGTGATGTAGAGGATGCGCAGCGTGCAATTATTCAAACGGTTCGCCGTCTAGCAGATGAAGAAAAACTTATGATGCCAGGTGGTGGAGAGGAATTTGTGTAGGTGGTCATGGTGACAACGGACGATTCTTTAGAAGAGCAAGAGGATATTCCTTGTGCTAAATTAGTTAGAGCTCAAGATGTGAGTGATCCAGAGATTAAAGCTTGGGATTATTCTAATTTGAAGCAAGACGATGAAAAAGTAGCACAGAAAATTCATGCTGATGTTGTAGAAAAAATACGCCGTGAAGCAGAGCCAGAGCTACTCCGTCAAACAACATTGTTAAAAAAAGAAACCTTTGAAAAAGCCCATCAAGAAGGTTACGATGCAGGCTTTGAAAAAGGTTTGCTTCAGGGTAGAGAGCAAGCTATAGAACAATCTGAGCAAAAGGCTAAACAGGCTTTAGAGCCTTTGGTAAAAAGACTTGATAGCTTATTGTCGGTAATGCAAAGCCCTTTCCATGAAGTTGAAAAAGAGGTGCTAGAATCTTTTGCTAATTTGTCGTTAGAAATAGCTAAAAGTTTTATTAAGCAAGAAATTTCTAAAGATAACAACTGGACTCTTAAGGCAGTTCAAGAAGCCATAAATATGCTCCCAGAAGAATCGGTATTATTAAATATCGAATTAAACCCCGAAGATATTTTGCTTATTGACCAGTACCGCCAAGAACACTCTAAAGATTGGCAATTAAAACCGAATTCTACTATTCCTGTCGGTAGTTGCAGGGTAAAGCAAAATTTCTCTATTGTAGAAAATATTTGGCAAGAACAGCTGATAGACTATTTATTAAAAGTATCAGAACAGATTACAGCTAAAACATCAGATATTAATCAATCTATTCAAAATTCAGTTTCTCAAAGTTCAGAAAATTCAGTAAAAAACCTCAAATCTAGTCCAGATGATACTGATTCTAACTTATTAAGAGAGAGTCCTTAATGCCTGATTATATGCAATATCTTCAATCACGGTTATTAAAAAAATCTCAATCCTTAGCAAAACAATTACCTCTACCTCCTCAATTACAGGTAGCTGGGCGTTTAGTGCGAATGGTGGGTATGACGCTTGAGGTGGTTGGGACCTATGCTCCTATTGGATCACGTTGCCAAATACTATCTCATCATTTAGCTCCAGTAGAGGCTGAGGTGGTAGGTTTTAACAATGACCGTCTTTATTTAATGCCGATAGGCGATGTGCATGGGCTTGAGCCTAATGCTAAAGTTATACCTGTGGAAGGCGGGATTAAAGTTGGTGTCAGTGAGTCTATGCTGGGCAGAGTAATAGACGGTACAGGGCAACCTTTAGATGGTTTAGGTGCAATAGTTACTGAAAATAAAGTACCTCTTAATGGTTCCAGAATTAACCCTTTGCATAGAAACCAAATTGACACTCCTTTAGATGTTGGAATTAAAGCTATTAACGGTTTGCTTACTCTTGGAAAAGGGCAACGGATAGGCTTAATGGCTGGTACAGGTGTTGGGAAAAGTGTTTTATTAGGTATGATGACGAAGTTTACCGATGCTGATATTGTGGTAGTAGGTTTGATTGGTGAACGTGGTCGAGAGGTTAATGATTTTGTGCGTAATAATTTAGGGGAGGAGGGTTTAAAACGTGCGGTTATTGTAGCAACCCCAGCAGATGATCCGCCTTTGATGCGATTGCATGGAGCTATGTTAGCCACAGCGGTAGCAGAGTATTTTAGAGATAAAGGCAAAGATGTGTTATTGCTGATGGATTCTTTAACACGTTTTGCACAGGCACAAAGAGAAATTGCTTTGGCAATAGGAGAACCCCCTGCAAGTAAAGGCTATCCGCCTTCTGTTTTTGCCAAGCTGCCTCAGTTAGTTGAAAGAGCTGGAAATGGTACTAAAGATCAAGGTTCTATTACTGCCATTTATACGGTTTTGGCAGAAGGGGATGATCAGTCTGATCCCGTTGTTGATTCTGCTAGGGGAGTATTAGATGGGCATATAGTTTTGTCACGGACAATAGCTGACTCAGGACGTTACCCCGCCATTGATGTAGAGTCTTCAATTAGTCGGGTGATGGTAGATATTGTATCTCCAGAGCAGTTACAATTAGCAAGAAAGTTTAAAAAAATTTACGCTGCTTATCAACAAAATCATGACTTAATTTCAGTAGGAGCTTATCGCAAAGGTTCTAATCCTGAAATTGATAAAGCCATTGAGAAATTTCCACAATTAAATACTTTTTTGTCGCAAGAAATTTCAGAAAAGTTTACCGTAGAGCATAGTTTGCAAGATCTTAAAACGGCGGTATTTTAAGTGAGTGCTCGTTTAGATAGAATGCTGGTTCTAGTCGAGTTATCTGAAGGAGAGTTCAATCAAGCTCAAGAAACTTTAGGGATTCTTAGAAATCAACTTAATGAACATCAGCAACAGTATGATTCTTTAAAAGAATATTTGCAAGAGTATGTTGATAAGATAAATAATCAAGGTTTGTCTTTAATGCCTATTCAATTACAAACAACTCAATCATTCTTAGATAAATTAAATTCTGCTATTTTCGCACAGGCTCAAAAGATTTTAGAAATGACAGAGATTGTTAATAAAGCTGAAGAAAACTGGGTCGAAAAACGGTTACGAGTTAAGGCATTGCAGAAATTATTTGCTAAGATTAAAAAAAACGAAATGATTTTTTTAGAGAAGCAAGAGCAAAAAATGTTGGATGACTTATCTTCTCAGCAATTTATACGGCATAGACAAGGGTTATATTAGAATTTGGCTCACATATTGCTTCTAGAGGTTTAATGACTCCTTTAGAAATGCTGAGAATAGTTTTATGTTAGAGCAAATGTTAGAGAAAAGTGGTGGTGCTAAAATTGTAGAGTCACTTCAAAGCCCCTTGCTGGTCGGATCTTTATCCGCTGGCGAACGGCAATCTTTGCCAAAATCTATGAAAGATTTTTCGGAACTTATGCGAACCACTACAGAAGCAGGGTCATCAGAATTAAGCTTGTTGCAACCATCTCCTTTATTGGAATCACCTCCCTTTGATCTTGCGAAATCAGATTATCCGCTAGAAAATTTAGTTCTTAATCAGTTATCTGTCTCAACAGGAAAAGATGTTTTTAAACCAGTTGCTTCTTTGTTAACAGATGTTAATCAGGGTGATTTGATGAATGAAGCCATTAAGCTAAACGATTCAGATGTTTTAATCAATGAGGCTTCTAGTTTTAATGCTTTAGAAATTTTAAATGCTGATGTTTCTGACTTGGACAATTTAGAATCACCATCTTTGTTATCGTCCAGCAATTTATTTAGCCCTATTGAAAATGTGCTTAAAGAGGTTGACGGTGTTGATGTTGCGTTGGTATTGGATGTGCCAGAAGTTATTGCAAATCCCGCAGTAGAGCATGAAAATATGTTGAATTCTCAAGGCAATAATCAAATGATTGTTCAAGATGAGATGCCACAAATAAGACCGATAGTTGATAGCATGATGGTTAAGCCTGAAAAGGGTGAGAAGTCTGAAAATATAGCTTCTTGGGGAGTTAGTTCTACATCAAACTCTTCCTCGCCAGCATCACAGTCAGGTTTTCAACAGGGTGCTAGTGGACAGCCTCAAGGTCAATCTCAACAAAATCAGGTAATGTTTTCTCAAATGCAGCAAGAGCAAAAAATGACGGAGCAGAATTTTAAATTTCAAATGTTAGATGAAAGAGTTGTTGCAAAAACGCTTGAAGTTTCTGCAGATAAAGAAAAATTATCTAGTTTATTAGGGGGAGTGGTTCAGCCTTTGGATAAACAAATATCATTGCCGTTAGGGTTGCAGTCTATTAATACCCCAGTTCGTCACCCCCAATGGGGTCAGGCATTAGGGCAAAGAATTGTGGTGATGGCAAATGACCAAATTCAAGAGGCTAAAATTTCACTTAATCCTGAAAAGTTAGGGCCTATTCAAATTAAGTTAAGTATGGACAAGGATCAGCAGGTTCATGTGGTAATGTATGCACAGTATGGAGTAACAAGAGAAGCGATGGAAAGTGCATTACCTAAATTAAAAGAAATGTTAGAGCAATCAGGAATTAGTTTTGGTTCTTTAGATGTAGGTGATCAAAAACAGTTTGAGCAAAATCAAAGTAATGAAAGGTCTTCTGAATCTACTGGAAGTAAAAATAATGACGCTGTAGATGAATCTGTAGCAGAGAAAAGTAATGTTTTAGTAACAAAAACCGATAATTTAGTTGATTATTACGCATAGGAGCCGCGAAATGAAATTTAAATGCTTTAATTTTTTACCAAGGTATAAACATATGAAGAAGATAGGTTTTTCTTCTTTTGTAGCTTGTAAGTTTAAAGTTATTCTTGCTTTAAGTGTGGGGTTTTTATCAACTCCCGTTATGGCAGGAGATAATGCTTCTGGGATTCCTGTTGTAGGAGTTGTTACCATTGCAGTTATGATTACAGCAGTTATTGTCGGGGCGATGGTATATTTGTTTTTATGTAACAAATCTGGTATTTGTGAGCAACCTACTTTAGTAGAGGATTTGAGAGATTTAGTGGTTTCGAAAAATTTTGAGCAGCGAGTATCATCTGTAAGTACAGACCCTAACCTTTTGAAAATAATTAATAAATTATTGAGTAACTTTAAAGAACAAGTGGCTGAAAAAGAGACGGAGTTAAGTAAAGCTAATTTTAAAGTTGCAGAATTAGACAATCAAATTGAAGAGCTAAATGAGTCACTAGCGGGAGCTTATGCTCAAGTATCGTCTGCAAGTCAGAGTTCTTCGCAGCCAGAACCTTGTGATTATTCAAATATTAGAGGCTTGACGGATCAGTTGGCTGGAGTGGTTGGACAAATGAGCTCTAATTCTGCTGCAGGTATTAAATCAGCCAAACATGTGGTTAGTGATGTAAGTGGTTTGACTGATGAAGTCGCCGAAGCTTCTGGAGTTATTAAGCGTTTAGAAGAAGATAGCAGTAATATTGGAACAGTATTGATTTTAATTAGGGATATTGCTGAGCAAACCAATTTACTAGCTTTAAATGCGGCTATTGAAGCGGCTAGAGCAGGGGAGCATGGGCGTGGTTTTGCTGTGGTAGCTGACGAAGTTAGAATACTCGCTGGAAAAACACAAAAAGCCACAACAGAAATCCAATCTATTATTGAAGAATTGCAGCAAAGAGCTCGTAATGCTGTTCAGGTTATGGAGCACGGTCAAGCTAAAGTAGAATCTACTCAAGAACAGGCAGATAAGGTTAGTCATTTTTTGACTGAGATTGCAGATAATTTGGGGCAACTTAAAAGTGCACAAGAAGCCTTATCAACTGCGATAAAAGATTAGTTTATTGCGTATATTTTAATAAAAAAGCCGTATAATTCTAAGGTTTAGACTCATTAGAGTTATGGTAAAAGTTTAAGGAAATATTATGGCTGAAGAAGAAGTTCAAGAAGAGCCTAAAAAAGGTGGTAAAGGCTTAATTATCGCTCTTATCGTGATTATTGTTTTATTACTCGTCGGAGTTGGAACCTTAGCTTTTTTAATGATGAGTGGTGATAAAGATGCTACTACTGATAATGAAGCAGTGCATGCAACTGCAGAGCAGAGCCCTTATGAAATTAGAGCGATAAGTATACCTGAAAATTATAGGCAGTTTGATCACCCTGAACCAGGCTCACCTCCTGAATTTTTTACAATGGAAAAATTTGTGGTGAATTTTCATGGAGAAGGTCAAGCACGATTTTTAGCCGTTGATTTAAAGTTTATGTCTTATTATCCTCAGCTTGTAGGAGAGGGGGGTGAAATGGAGCATTTAAGACCGATGTTAAAAAATGATATTCAGCGTTTATTAAGAAATCAACGTTTTAGCGCTCTAAATAAGCCAGAAGGTCCTGATCAGTTGCGTGCTGATATCTTGGCTGTTGCACATGGTATTTTAGAAAAGCAGAATATTTACCCCAGTCTTCTTGAAGACGTGTTTATGACTAGATTTGTAATGCAATAGATTTAGGTACTAGTTTTTTAGGAAAAGTTGAATGGATGATCTTTTAAGTCAAGATGAGGTGGATGCACTCTTACGAGGAATGGGTGGTGGAGAGGTTGACACTGAAGATGCTGATGAAGTCGATGGATCCACTGCTAAATCTTATGACTTTACTAATCAAGAACGTATTGTTCGCGGGCGATTACCAGCTCTAGATATCATTAATGAACGTTTTGCTCGAGGGTTTCAGAGACATTTTAATGAAATGATTATGTCGAGTGTCGAAGTGACGGCTAATGAAGTTAGAATCATTAAAATGATTGATTACTTGCGTAATCTTTTTGTACCTACCAGTTTAAATCTTTATCGTATTAATCCTCTTAAAGGGGTGTCTTTATTTACTTTAGATTCAAAGTTAATATTTACCGCCGTTGATATGTATTTTGGGGGAACTGGTTTGTTGCCTTTCAAAATAGAAGGCAGAGAATATACTCCAGTTGAAATGTCAATGGTACGTAGTATTTTAGATATTGCCGCGATTAATTTGCATAAAGCTTGGAGTCCTGTTATGGATATAGAGGTAGAATATATGCACTCAGAGATGAATCCTAAGTTTGTTAGCATTGTCGATGCAACAGATATGATTGTTGTTAGCCCTATTAATGTTAGATTTGAGGGTGTGGAAGGGCGTATTGATATTGTAATGCCTTATTCTATGCTTGAGCCAGTTAGGGATAAATTAGAAGAGGGAATGTCTAATTTACAGGGAGAGTCAGATAATCGTTGGGCGAGAACTCTAAAAGAAGAATCTAAAAACATTGAAGTAGAAGTGTCTGTTAATCTACTTGAAATTCGTATGAGTGTTTCTGATTTAATGCATATGGAAAAAGGTGATATTATCCCGATTGAAATGCCTAAACAAGTTTCTGTTAAAGCGGAAGGAATTCCCTTTGTTAGAGGCAAGTTAGGTGAAAGTAACGATAAAAAAGCTGTTCAAATTGAAGAAATTGTACACCATCCTGCTTATCATGAAAGGATGGTTGAAAATGTGAAGGAATGGTACGATGAGTGAAGAAGATGATTTGAGTGCATGGGGTGAAGCCTTAGACGAACAATCTAAGTCAGAAGAAACGCCTGAAAGCGATCCTTGGGGTGATGCTTTAAGTGAGCAAGCGGATGCGGATTCCAGTGAAAATTCTGCAATGAATACTGCTTCGCTTGATTCTTTAAAAGCTAGCCGTGGAGACAGTAAAGGAAAAGTAGATTTAGATGTTCTATTAGACGTTCCTGTGACGTTACAGCTGGAGATTGGTAGAGCTAAAATTTCTATCCGTAACCTTTTGTCTTACACGCAAGGATCAGTAATAGAAATGGACAGAATGGCTGGTGAACCCTTGGATTTATTAGTAAATGGTACTTTAATTGCTCATGGAGAGGTGGTGGTGATTAATGATAAATTTGGAGTTAGATTAACGGATGTTGTTAGCCCTCAAGAGAGAATTAAAAAACTGAAATAGATTTTTACTTTTTCTCAGTAAAATTCTAATCGCGGTTATTAAGGTCTTCCTTAAAATGATAAGCCCAGATAATTTTATCTGGGCTTTTTTAGTTTTAGGGAATATCTCTAATGCACAATATCTTTTTAGGCTCTTCTCCGCCATGGTAGTGTAAAGTTTGTTCTGTAAATTCAGATTTGTAATTTTTAGTGAATCTTGATCAAATTCATTTGAAAAAAGAGCAAGTCTGAATTTACAGAATAAAACTTGCTTAACCTCAACCAAGTTATGAAGAGATGCATGCAGCGTTGGAAACATGGTGTATAACGGCAGAGCAGACCAATATGACTTATTTAAAAAGTTTTGCAAAATCGTTACGAAATCATCGAGTGGGGGTTTGTAATTATGCAAAACATAAGCTAACCAGTGCTCGTATTGAGGCAGGTAATGTTGCCATTGGTATGATTCGAAAAAGAGCTCGTGGTATTTTGGATACGGATTATTTTAAACTGAAGATAAGACAAACCGCCGTGCCTGATGATTGCTCTATGTTTTACGAGGGAATTGAGGGGAAAGTGTCATAATGGCGGAGAAGAGCCCGCATGATACGGGCTAATAGTGAAATGTGGTGGAGACGGAGGGATTCGAACCCTCGATAGGGCTACAAACCCTATACTCCCTTAGCAGGGGAGCGCCTTCAGCCTCTCGGCCACGTCTCCATATTGTGGAGCGTATGATACAAATTATTATGACTGTTGTAAATAGATTTTATTAGCTAATTTCACGATTATAGGAGATTACTCCTTTTGATCATCTTTCTTCTCTTGATTAAAAATTTCTTCTAGTTTAAAACCTGTTAATCCATGAATAGTTCGCCACAAATAATAAAAAATGGCAATCATCATTAAGGTAGATGGAATAGCAATAACAGGATAACTTAACATGGTTAAGCGTCCAAGCTCTTCATTAAAAGCTACAGTTCCAGCAGGACTGGTGACTATCCAGCTTGCTAAAAAGTAATTCAAAGTTGCAGAAAAGAAAAAGGTTGCACTTAGAAAATAAGTTGCCCTTAATATTCGCTTTTCAAACAATTCTGTATGTCCCTGCTCTGCTAGTTTTTTTCCAACTTTGTCTACATCCATAATTTTTGGGTTATATAACAAAGTTTTAATCAGAGGATAGCGAGTGTAGGTAGAAACTAATACCGCAATACCAATTATCCCAGGAATTGCGGCTTCTTTGATAGCAAGCCACTGCGTATCTAATTCGAATAACCCGATCCCTCCTGTCAGTAATATGCTTACAAGGCCTAATATGGCAATAAAATTGGTGTTTTTATACTTAATACGCTCAAGTAAGCCCCAGCCTAACGGAAAAGCTAATGCCACAATTAAGCCCATTGTTGGTCCTAGATGCTCTTCTCCACTAAATTTCATTAAAATCACAGTGGGAATAACAAGGCTAACCAGTAAATCCACTATTGGGCGTGGTTTATGATTAGGTGATTGCTCTATATTCTCATTAATTGGCGTATTCATACTGTGTGTTCTAAACCCTTATGTTACAAACCCGTTTATAGGTCATTGTTAAAATCTTTTATAAGATATTTGCTTCTAGCATCATCCTGTGCCGTAGTGAAGTCACGGATTCAGCATCATGTCAAAAAGTGAGCAAATAATGGCTTATTTTCAAGTAGATGTAAAGAATTTCTACAAACCTAATTATTTGTGTTTTTTTTGAAAACCTCTATTTTCGATACTGTTCTGGAATCGTTTGGGTGATGACTTTTGCCATGTGTTTTAGCATTTTAGGATTGGCAGCTATGAGGTTACCACTTTTTAAGTAATTATTGCCACCTTGTAAATCAGTAACAAATCCGCCTGCTTCTTGAACAATTAGAGCTCCAGCGGCAATGTCCCATGGTTTGAGGTTCATTTCCCAATAGCCATCCACTCGTCCTGCGGCAACATAAGCTAAGTCAAGAGCAGCAGAGCCAGGGCGTCTAATCCCAGCAGTTTTTAGTATGAAAGACTTAAGAGTTTCCATATAAGGATCAACATAATCAAATTCGTGATAAGGAAAACCTGTAGCTAAGATTGAATCTTCTAACTCTTTTTCATTACTAACACGAATACGATAATTGTTTAATCTAGCACCACCTCCGCGTGAAGCACTAAAAAGTTCATCACGCATTGGGTCGTAAATCACACCATGCATTAACTTACCTTTTTCTTTTAGAGCAATAGAAACTGCAAAATGTGGGAAGCCGTGCAAAAAATTGGTTGTACCATCTAAAGGGTCAATAATCCATTCAAATTCAGAGTTGCGGTCTTGTATGCCAGATTCTTCCGCCATAATGTTGTATTGAGGATAGTATTTGCGAATGATTTGAATAATAATATCTTCGGCTTGTTTATCAACTTGGCTAACATAGTCATGTCGGCCTTTTTTTTCAATAGTGACTTTGTCGAGGTTTCTCGATTGGTCTTTGA
This sequence comes from uncultured Piscirickettsiaceae bacterium, assembly GCA_964601165.1. Taxonomy (GTDB): domain Bacteria; phylum Pseudomonadota; class Gammaproteobacteria; order Thiomicrospirales; family Thiomicrospiraceae; genus Thiosulfativibrio. The sequence continues at coordinate 40,351 of CAZRMK010000005.1, forward strand.
TAAATTCTCCTGCTTCTCTAGCGGCCATAATCGCAACATTTAAAATGGGGTGCATGGTATTTTTCTCTGATAAAATATGTGAACTAGTAATTATAACGGATATGAGACCTTTGCACGAGTTAGTCGCGAGAGTAAAATGAGATAGAATTTTGCAGGTTTTAGTCAAAAAACAAGCTTAATAGCTAGCTATTGAGCATTTTTTTGGCTGAAAGATGCGAAATTATAGCCATTTTAATCCGTGAATAACTCGTGCAAAGGTCTCTATAAGTGGCAAAGGTTAATTAAGGAACTTCTTAATGGATAAACAAAATAAATAT
>CAZRMK010000006.1:0-38829 GCA_964601165.1 uncultured Piscirickettsiaceae bacterium
CTGTTGCTTGCAAACATTTACCATGGTGGTGTTTAGGTCTATGCCAATGGCTGGCAGGTTGTTTTGCTGTAGTAGCTGTAGCCATTCGCCGCGCCCACAGCCTAGGTCTAGCAGTGGTTGGCTGTTGTTAGCTAGCTGTTTTAAGTAGGCTAGATAGATGGATTGTTGTTGTTGAATTTGCTCTAAAGTACCACGGCATTGGTCTTCAAAGGCGACATAAAAAGCGTCGTATTTGTCTTGTGCTATGGTTGCTATATTGATTATATCGCTGGCTGGTTGCTGGCTGGGCTGTTGGCTTAAAGCTTTAAAGCGTAATTCTATATTGAGCTGAATATATTTTAGCTCGGCTTGAACACGGCTTAGGGCGTGCTGGTTGTCTTGTTGTAATTTAATTTGTTCAGCTAGCTTGGTGGCATTAAGCTCTAAACTGGTGGTAATTTTTTGCATGGCGAGTTTTGTTTGTAGCTGCTGGAGGTTGAGCTTGCCTTGTGGATCTAATAAGCTTGCTTGGTAGTTTAGATTGTTAATCCAGAGGATTTTTAACAAGGGAATTTTGGCAAATAAGCTAAAATATTTTATGGTAAATTTTAGGCTTAAAGGCAGTGGTAATGCAATATTAAGCTGTTGGTATTCTGAAGATTTTATTAGGTTTACTAGCAGCTGTAACCGTGGTATTCCTGCGGCTAGCAGTTTTAAACCGTGTTTGGCACCAGTTGCATCAAGAGGTCTTTTAAGCACTAGTTGGTAGAGTTGGTTAAGAAAAGATTCTGGGCTTTGGGCTTGTAAAATTAGTGCTAGGTTTAGCTCGGCTGCTGTTAGGTTGTCTAGTATTTGGTCGGTGGGACTGGTGCCAGCTTGGGTGCTAATGTGCGGAGCTGGTTGGTCTGTTAGAGTTAGTTGCTGGGAGGCCACCTCTAGTTGCTTGAGTAGTGAGGTTAGCTCGGTAGCTTGATCTGTTTGTGGAGTTGTCATTGCTTACCTCTTTAGGTTGATTGGTTTTCAAAACTGGCAATTAGTTTTGCTAGAGATTTGTGCCAGCTGTAGTCTTGGTGTATTGCTTGATATATTGCTTGGTGGTTTAAGTTAGTTTTGCTTGGTGGTAGTTGTAGTAAATTTTGTAGTGCTTGAGTTATTTTAGCAGTTTTGTTTGGTGATACGTAGTTGGCGTGGTGTTTGCCTGCTTCTGGCATGGCAGTGGTGTTGGAGGCTAGCACTGGGCAGCCACAGCAGATGGCTTCGGCTATGGGCATGCCGTAGCCTTCGTAAAAAGATAGGTAGGCGAATAGCTTGGCTCCTGAGTAAAAATAGGGGAGCTCTGCGGTTGGAATATAGCCAGTAAGAATAACCTGTTGTTGTTGAATGTAGGGCTGGAGTTGCTGGGTAAAATTTTGGTTTAGCCAGCCACTTTTGCCTACTAGAACTAGGGGGTAGCGGTTTCTTAACTCTTGTGGGAGCTGTTGCCATGCTAAAAATAAGCCCTGTAGGTTTTTACGCGGTTCTAGGGTGCCAACACTAAGGAGGTATTGCTGGTGCTTGAGACCATAGTTGCTTAAAACTTGTTGGGTTGGTTGGTGCTGGCGTGGGTAGAAGTTGGAGCTAACCCCTGGAGGTATAATGTCTATTTTGCTGGCTGATATTTGAAGCAGCTGGATAATTTGTTGTTTACTGTATTGTGAGATGGTTTGTATGCGGTAGGCTCGGCTGGTACTAAGGGAAATGTTCTTGACAAACCATTGAGATATTTTTTGTATATGATGTTGTGGACATTGAATGTGTGAGAGATCGTAAATAACTGGGAAAGATTTGCCTTGGTAGGGGCTAAGAATATAGTTGGGCTCCCAGTAGAGGTAGCCTTGCTTAGCAAATTTGTTTAGTCGTTGCTGGTTCCGTTTGAAGGTAATTATTTGATGGAGCTTTCTTATTAAGATAATGCTTTTTAAATGGTTTTTTATGCGGTTTTTTAGACGAGATTTAAGAGCAGGCTTTATGGTTGCTGCTTTGGCACTTTCGGCTTGGTTAAGTCTCTGGCATAGCTCTTGATGGCTGTATAGCTTGATGCCATCAAAACCAACAATGTCTTGAATTTTTGGGTGCTTAAGTAAGCGCTTGGTTAGCTCGAAAGCGTAGTGCCCTATGCCTGTTTTGGTCTGGTTTAGCGAGCTTATGTTGATTAGTAATTTCATGTTTGGTTGGTGGTAATTTCTAGTTGGGTTGGTAGTGAGCAGATACCTGTAAATAAATGAGTTTTGGTGCCAGCTATGTCAAACTGCAGGTAGTTGTCGCTCCAAAAGTAACATTGGTCAAGATGATTTGCTCCTGCATGCAGGGCTAGGGTTAGGGTGTAACTAGCTGGGGATAATAGCATGGTTAGGTTAAAGGTGGCAGATGTGCTATGAGCTGGATTGAGGTTGATGCTTTGCTGAAGATGATGGCTGTTGGTGCCGTAAATATCTTGCCCAAAACGGTCTTTAATTAGAAAACCTAGCACTACATTGTTAAGTATTTGACTGGCTTGCATACTGACTTTTAGAGTTACTCGTGAGCCGCTAGTTATAATTTGGCTGTGGCTGTCTGTTTGGTAGAGCTGGGCGGAGGTTATTTGAGCTTGGTTGTTGCCAAAACTTGGCATTGCCAGGGAGTCTACTAGGTTGTTAGCCGGGCTGTTAGTCGAGCCGTTGCTTGGGTGGTTAGGTATGGCTTGGCTGTCTTTAGAGATTAACCGATTGTAGTAGTTTACTGCGGCTGCAGTGCTACCGTTGAACTTTAGCTTGCCTTGATCTAGCACTAGGGCACGCTCACAAATCATTTTTACGGCATTGAGATCATGAGAAACAAACAGTAAGGCTCCACCAGCTTTTCTAAATTGGGCTATTTTTTTTATACATTTTTGTTGGAAGGAGGCATCACCAACTGCGAGAGCTTCGTCAACAATAAAGCAGTCGGGGTCTGCAAAAATGGCTATGGAGAAGGCTAGACGCATTAGCATACCTGATGAGTAAGTGCGTACTGGTTGGTTAATGTAGTCTCCTAGCTCCGAAAACTCGATAATGGCGGGCTTTTTTTGAGCTATTTCTCTGGAACTCATGCCGATTAGCAGCCCGTTAGTTTGGATGTTATCAATACCTGAAAGCTCTTCATCAAACCCACTACCTAGCTCTAGTAGCCCAGTAATCTTGCCTTGAATTTGTAGGCTACCACTGTCTGGCAAGGTTATGCCTAATAAAATTTTTAGCAGGGTTGATTTGCCTGCTCCATTACGCCCTAAAATAGCCACGGCTTCGCCACGATTAAGGCTAAAACTAAGGTCATTCAGCACCTGGTTGGAATGGTGATAAGGCTTTTTTAAAATAATTTCTTTCAGCCTGTCTATGGGCTTTCGATAAGATTTATAGTGTTTGTTGATGTTGGATAGTTGCAGTAGTGTCATGGGGGTCTCTAAATAAAGTCTCTAATATCCTTTTCTAGTCGCTGAGAAATTTGGATTATTATCCATAACATTAACAGCGCTATTGCAGTTATTAGAGCTAAACTTTGCCAGTGGATGGCTTGCTGGTAGAGGATGGTGTTTTGGGAGGCTTGTACTACCCAATAAAGTGGGTTTACTTGGTAAAATACCCCTACTCCTTGAGGTAAAATAGCTATTACATAAACAATGGGGGTTAGCCAAAACCATATTTGCAATATAACGCCAAATACTTCTTTTATGTCTTTAATAAATACTGCAAAAATTGCTACGCTAAAGCCTATAACATAGGCGAGTAGCAGGGTTATGACATAAACTGGGATTAGCAGTAACCATTGTAGGGTTATGGGGTGCTGAATATAAACCAGAAAGCCGATAAAGATGCTAAAGGAAATGATAAATATGACAGTTTCAGTAATTAGCACATAAAGCGGTAGGGTTGCAAGCTCAATGTGGTTTTTTTTAATCAGGGCTTTTTTTTCGTTAAATAGGTTGGCTATTCTTTGCGAACTACTGGCAAATAGGTTCCAAAATAGTATGCCTGAAATGAGATAGATGGCGTATGAGTAAGGCTGGTCTTGAAAGTCGGCAAGCTTGGCTCCCATAATCTTGGAAAAGACAAATATAAAAATAAATATCATGGTAAGGGGTAGTATAACATTCCATAAAACCCCTAGCAGTGAGTTGCGATATTTGTCAACCATATCTTGCTTGGCAAAATGTAAAATTAAACTAATTTGCATGGTGTTGGCTCTTGGTTAGTTTTCTAAAAATGCTCGGCTTATCATTTTGGTTATGGGTTTGAGAATGTATTCTAGTAGGGTTTGTTGACCTGTTTTTATAACTACACTAACTGGCATGCCTGCTGTCATTTGTAGATTTTCTTCTAGGAGGACTTGATGACCCTGCTGGTCAACTTCTAGCTTTACGGTATAGAAACCCATGCCTTGGGCATTGGTGATAATATCTGCCGAAACATAGGTTACCGTGCCTTGTATAACTGGTAGTAGTGAGTTTTTCATTCTAAAGGATGGGAAAATAAGGTCGGCACTTAGCCCTAACGACATGTGGTTGATGTATTGCGGCTCTAGGTGGGCGGTGATGATTAGTTTTGAGCTATAGGGGGATATTTCCATTAGTGGCTCTGCTGGTCTTACTGCTGTTCCTAGGGTGTTGACCTTGAGGTTGAATACAGTGCCGTTTATCGGGGCAGTGATGGTATGTTGTTGTAGCTGATGAGCAAGGGTGGTTAGCCTTGCTTGGGTTTCAGAAATAATGCTTTGTACTTGCACTAGTTGTTCTTTGATGCGTTGATAAAATTGTTCTTCTTCTAGTTCTAGGCTAGTTTTTAGTTTGATTATTTGGTCTTGAGCTTGAGTTATTTGTGATTGTGAACTGAGTTCTTCAACTTGTAGGGCTTTAATTTGGCGGTTAAGTTGGCGTAGTTTGGTGATGTCGATTAGTTTGGCATCGAATAACTTTTGTTGCTCAGATGCTTCAACTTGGTAGGAGTGGCGTAGCTGTTGTTGGCTGTTAATTATGTTTTGCAGGTTGGCTATTTGGTTGTTGAGCATGGAAATTTGTAGCTGCGTTACTCGTTGACGATTTTGGAGCATGCTGTGGTCGTTGTTAAAAATTTCTTGCTGGGAGTTAACAATGTTGTGTAGTTGGTGTGCTGGTAGGATAGCTGATAGTTGGGTGGTTGGTTGTAGCAGCTTGGTTGGAAAATTTATTTGCTGAACACGGTTGTTGGTGGCAGTTAGCCGTGCTTGCATGGCAAGATTTTTGTGATATCTGCTTTGCAGGTAGCCATAATTTGAGTCTAGCTGAGTAGTGTCTAGTTGAATTAGAGCTTGGCCTTGTCTAACTTGGTCACCATTGCTAACATGAATTGTTGCGACGCTACCATTTTGTAAAGTTTGCACAGTTTGGTTGTTGCCTTTGGTAGTAACATTGCCGGCTGAGGGGGCGCCCGAGTCTAGCTTGGCAATTGATCCCCAACCGACCATTATGGCAAGCATGAGGGCTATTACTATTAGCCCGTAGATGATGTATTTGCTGTCGTTGGTGTCTAGCTTTGGTAGTTCTTTTGGCACTTCCTTTGGCTTGGCAATTTTTAGGGTTGGTTCTGCGGCTTGGTTGTTGGTGTTTTTGGTGTTCATAGGTTTTTGCCTCCTGAATTAGGCTTGGTCATTTTTGGTTGACTCATTTTTGGTTGCGCCATTGGCGTAGCTGGCTTGGCTGGCTTGGCTGCGTTAGCTGTATTAGCCGTTTGAGCTCCTGGAGCCATTTTAGCTTGTTGCAGGGTTTGTAGTATAGTATTTTTTTCGTCGTACATGGTTAGTACGCCTTCTACTAATACTGCAATTTTGTCTACTGCGGCTAAAATGTTGGTTTTGTGGGTGATTAGAATTATGGTGCATTGGTGTTGTTTTAGTTTTAGTATGGCGTTAAGAAGGGCTGCTTCGCCTTCTTCGTCTAGGTTGGAGTTGGGTTCGTCTAGCACTATAAGTTTTGGAAGCTGGTAAATTGCTCTGGCTAGTCCTACTCTTTGACGTTGCCCACCTGAAAGACTAGCTCCGCCTGCTCCTACTGTTGTGTCGTATCCTTGCGGTAGTTTGAGTATCATTTGGTGAACCCCTGCAAGTTTGGCGGCGTTTACTACTTCTTCTGGGTTTGGTTTACCAAAACGTTCAATGTTTTCGCTAATGCTGCCTTCAAAAAGTTCGATGTCTTGCGGTAGGTAGCCAATGTATTGCCCTAGCTCGGTGATGTTTCTTTGGTGAATGTCGGCGCCGTCTAGCCTTACTTTACCTGCCACTAGGGGCCAGACACCTAGAATAGCTCGTGCAAGGGTAGATTTACCTGAGGCACTAGGTCCTATTAGCCCTACTGTGGTGCCTGCGGGGATTAACATGCTAAGGTTTTTTATGGCTGGAACTTTGGCTCCGGGTGGTATAACGGTAACTTCTTTTAGACTTAGCTCGCCTGTTGGGGATGGCAGGTCCATAACTTCTGGTTGTTCTGGAAAGTTTTGTAGCAGGTCGTTAAGACGACGGTAGGCTAGTTTGCTTTCTGAAAACCCTCGCCATGAGCTGGTTAGTAGGTCTAGCGGTTGTAGGGCGCGTCCCATAAGAATCGCCCCTGCTATCATCATACCGTCGGATATTTGCCCAGTAATGGCTAGGTAGGCTCCTAGCCCGTAGGTGAGAGCTTGAAATAGCTGGCGGAGGGTTTTACTGGTGTTTATCCATACGCCTGCGGTATCGCTAGTTTGTGATTGAATTTTTAGGAAGCTTAGGTGGCGGGTGAGCCATTTTTTTTTGAGGTTTTCGTGCATCCCCATGGCGTGGACTACTTCGGCATTGTTAAGGCTTTTGCTGACGTAGTTGATTGATTGCGAGTGAAGCTGGTTGGCTTCGGCAAGACCTTTTTTGGTGGAAAATTCGTTAATTAGGGTGATGGTCATGATTACCATAGCGGCAAAAAAAGCAAATAGGGCAAACAGTGGGTGGAATATGTACATTATAAAAATATAAATAGGAAACCATGGGGCATCAAAAAACGCGAATACGCCGTTGCCAGTTAAAAATTGACGCAATTGAGTAAGGTCGGAGATTGGTTGGGAGGTGGCATGGGCTGGATTAAGCTTTGCCATGTGAAATATGGTGTCGAATAGTTCGCTGTTTAGGTAGAGGTCTAGCCGATTGCCAACCCTAACTAGTACTTTGGCTCGAACAACTTCTAGTATGCCCATTATGGCAAACAGGAATACCACTATTAATGTTAGTAAAATAAGGGTGTCTATGCTGCGACTTTGCATAACTCTATCGAATACTTGAAGCATGTAGAGTGCCGGAACTAGCATGAGTATGTTGATAACAAAGCTGAATAGCCCAACAAAGATGAAAGACTTTTTGAGCATCTTGAGAGCTTTGTGTAGCTGAGTTTGTGATATTTGTTGGTTTTGTTGCATGCCCAAAAGTCCTTGGTTTCGCTTGAATTTTAGTGTGGCACGAATTATACATTAAAAAAATAGTGCCTGATTAGTTTTTTTTGGAGTTTTTTTCTGTATAATGCAGTCCTTGTAAGTAGGGTTTAAGTCTCGTAATGGCTCTAGGGGTTTTAGAAGGAGTATCGTAATGCAAACAATCACGTTAAAAGTGGCCGATGATGTAAGTGAGAAGTTTTTATGGCTTTTAAGCCATTTTTCTGTCGATGAGATTGAGGTTTTAGAAAACTTAGATTACGAAGTTGATTATGATTTTTTAGAGACTAGAAAAAAATTAATTCAAACACAAGAGAAAGTTATGTCTGAATCTTGGGATAATGATTATGATAAGGTGTGGAATGAGTTATAAAGTGGGCGATATTGTGCTGGTTAAGTTTCCTTTTACAAGTTTAGATAAGTCTAAGTTACGACCTGTGTTGATTATAAAAAGTGAAAGTAATTTTAACGATGTAATGTGCTTTCAAATTACTTCTAATCCTAATAATAACTTGTGTTCTATCAAGTTGGAGCAAAGATATTTTCAAGAAGAGCCTTTGAAATTAAAATCTTTTATTAAATATGACAAGTGCTTTACGTTTAAGTTCTCAAATCATCGATAAAAAACTTTCTAAAGTTAGTAGTGAGTTTTTGTTGCTAATTAAGAATAAATTTTGCAGTGAAATTTTTAAGTAGAGGGTATCTAGTGGGACGTAAATTACGGATTTTTATTGCAGATCAACCACAGCATGTCATTTTGGAGGGCTTTGATGAGCTGGATGTTTTTGTGGATGAGGAGGATTTAGAGAAGCTATATGCTACTTTGTTACGCTTTAGTTCTGTAAATAAGGTGAAAATACATAGTTATGTTTTAACCAAAAGATTTATTGAGATGCTGGTTACGCCTAGAAATACTGATTCTTTGGCTAAATTTATGCAGTCTTTTGGGCGTAGTTATGTGCACTATTATAATGCAAAACATGGACGTTCTGGCAGGCTTTTTAAAGGTAGGTATAAATGCTCTGGGGTTGAGGCGGAGGTGTATTTGCTGAGCGTTATGAATTATATTGATGAGGTGGCTGGTGCTAGGTCTAGCCGTCTTTTTTATAGTGAAAATAAAATAGATGATTTGGTTGCGCCGCATGCTTTGTATTTGAAGTTGGGAAATTCGCCTGCTGATCGCTTTGCTAATTATTTGCTGGATATTGCGGAGTGGGAGGATAATTGTAATAATGATTTTATTAAGCAGTGCCTTGATAAGCAGCTTGTAACAGGCTCTGTTACTTATATTAAAAACCTTGAAGAATTAATTGGGCAGGGGTTGTTAATTAAAAAACGAGGTCGCCCGCCTAAGCCTATATCTAATAAGGAGAATACTATGTATCAACATTTAACACCACTTAATAAAAAAACTCATAAAGAGTTTAAGGTTAAACCGTTGGAAAATTTAAACTTTGCTAAGGGGTTGCATTATTTGCCTGTGTTGGCAACCGAAGCGGTAAAAGTTAGCCGTGATTTCCCAGTAGTTTTTACTTTTAATGAGACTGAAAATAAGAATGAATCTGAGGCTGAAAATGAGGCTGAAAACAAAACCGCAATTAGTGCTAATATTATTGCGTTAGTGTCTTTAGGTAGTGATAATTTAGCTATTAATGAGGATGGTAAGTGGATTTGTGAGTATGTGCCTACCCATTTAAGAAAATTTCCTTTTGCTTTGGCAAGCAGTGATGAATCTGCGGCAGAGAAAATTATTTTGCTTGATGAGGGAGCAGATCTAATTTCAAAAACAGAAGGTTCGCCGTTGTTTAATGAGGAGGGCGAGGCAACTGAGACTTTAGATCATGCCATTGAGTTTTTAAAGTCATTTGATGAGCAGGCAATAATTACCCAAAATGTAGCTAATGTAATTGCTAAGAGTGAAATTCTGGTGGAGCAGGAAATTACTATAGATGTGGAGGGCGAAACTAAAGTGCTGGTTAATGGCTTTAAGGTGGTGGATCGTGAGAAATTTAATCAGTTGGATGACGAAACCCTTGCGGATTGGACTAGAAAGGGGATTGTGGCTTTAATTGAGGCTCATTTGGTTTCTTTGGATAACATTAGTAAGTTGTTTAATTTGGCGGCTCAAAAGCAGAATTAGGTTGGAACGAACGTGCACGAAATAACTTGATCACTCTGGCTGGTCTTTTTGTCCCCGATGAAACGACCTCAATCGTCGCGTAGCCCTGATATGCTCCTCTTGAGATAGTTCCATCAGAAACAAAAATTCTACGCCATAGTTGCTCAACTTATTCCGTGCACGTTCCTAATAGGGGTTTTTATGAAGTATTTTTCTTTGCCTTTGGTTGGTTTGCTGGGCTTGTTGTTGGGCGTGGCTGGTGGTGTAAAAGCAGAAGCCGTGCCGCTCGATAATAGCTTGGTAGGTAGTTATTTGTCTTTTTCAGAGGTTTATCTGTTGGCATTGGAAAATGACCATAAAACCCGTGCTAGTGAACTTAGGGCTTTAAGCCATAAGTTTAGAATTGAGCAGGCAAGAGCTAATCTTTTGCCTACGGTAAATTTAACTGGCAGTTATGCTCGTAATAACTTTTCATATAATCCTAAATTTAATCGTGATGATGTTGAGCAGGATTTGTTTAGCTTGGGGGTTAATCTGAATTTGAGTGTGTATGATCCAAGAAATTTTAATAACATTAAAATTGAGGAGTTTAGGGGAAAGTTGTCTGGACATAGGTTAAGTTTACAGCAGGCAGCGTTGGCACAGGATTCTTTAAAGGCTTATCTTGAGGTGATTAGAAATTATAATCGCATTAAAATATTGGCTAGTAGGTTGAAACTTGGTGGCGCTAAACTTGAGATGGCTGAAAAACAGTATGCTTTAAATCTGGGAAGCCGTGTTGAGGTGTTGCAGGCTCAGATTGATTATGATGGCGTTAAAATAGAGCTTAGAAAACAACAAAATAATCTTGCTTTAGCTAAAAGTAAGTTACAAAAATTTATTGGAGCAGTTAATTTTAAGGTGCCTACTTTAAAGTCTGCAGAAAATGATTCTGTTGCTTTGGTTGGTAAAATGTCAAGACATTTACAGCAGCTTGCAGATCAAATTGGTTCTAATCCTAATATTAAGTATTCACAGGATAATCTGTTGCTTTCTCGTGAGCAGGTGGAGCGCGCTAAAAGCGATAGGTTACCAAAAGTTTGGCTGGCAGTTAGCTATGATTGGTATGATACTGTTAGCCCTAATTCTCAGAGTAGTTATGATAATCGTAGTAGTATCTCTATTAATTTTAGTCAACCACTTTATGCTGGCGGTAGGTATAGAGCTCAAATAAGAGAGGCAAATTTGCTGAAACAGTCTGCTTTTGAGGATTTTGAGGAGACTAAAAAACAAGTGCAAATTCAGTGGTATGAAGCATTTACTCAGTTTGATAATGCGGTTGATTTGTTGCCGATGTATTTAAGGTCCATTGTGGCAGCTGAGCTTTATGCTAAAGAGCAGCAAAAAAAGTTTGAGCATGGCCTTAGTAGTATAATTGAGGTTAATTTTGCAGCTCATAAACTCTATGAGGTTAAACAGCTTTATTTGGATAATCTGACTAATGTGATTGCTATTTATGTGGTAATGCTGGCAACGGTTAATTCGCTTGATGATTTGGGTAGAATAGATGCTTTGTTTGTTGCAAGAAATGAGTGAGCGGAGGTGATTATTAGTGTTTGGAATGTTTAGGAGTTTGTGGTTTTATCGCCATTTTGTTTTTAGCTCTATTTATAATGAGTTTGTTAGCCGGTTTGATCGTAGTAAGCTGGGTGGCTTGTGGATGATTATAAACCCTTTGGCACAGGTTGCGATTTATGCGTTTATTTTGTCTAATGTTTTTAAGGCTAAATTGCCTGGCATTGATACCCAGTATGCTTATGCAGTTTATTTGATGGCAGGGCTGCTGGCTTGGACTTTGTTTAGTGAAGTTATTAAATAGGTGTGTAAATTTATTTATTGAAAATGGCAGTCTTATGAAGAAGATGAGCTTTCCGCGAATTACTTTGCCTGTTATCGTGGTTGGTTCCTGCTTGTTAAATGGGCTTTTGTTGTTTGTGGCGGTGTTGGCAATTTTTGCGTTGCTGGGGCATGAGTTTAATTTGGTGATGTTGTGGCTAATTCCTCTTACTTTGGTGGTGCTGCTGCTGGCTTTGGGGATTGGTTTGGTGCTGGGTGGTAAATGTCTTTTTGCGCGATGTCGGGCAGGTTACTCCAGTGGTGTTGCAGATGATGTTTTGGCTTACTCCGATAGTTTATCCGATTACTATAATTCCTGAAGCTTATAGGCATTGGTTTACTCTTAATCCGATGTTTCCTATTGTTGATGCTTATCAGCAGATCTTGGTGTTTGGCAATAGCCCAAAATGGGAGGGCGTTTTGGTGGTGGCAGCTATCGGTTTGTTGTTAACTTTGTTAGGTTTGTTTGTGTTTCGCCGTGCTGGTGATGAGATGGTTGATGCGCTGTGAGTTTGTTAATAGTTGATAATATTGGTAAGGCGTATCGAACATATAAGTAAGAGTGGCGACGCTTTGCTCGTTGGTTTGGCGTTCCTATTGCTCCTTGCGAAGAAAGTTGGGTGTTGAAACATTTAAATTTTGAAGTTAAACCAGGTGAGGCAGTTGGTATTATTGGGCAAAATGATTACTGGAACTCTGCAACCTTCTGAGGGTGAGGTTAGAGTTGGCGGTAGAGTAGCTGCTATTCTTGAACTAGGCATGGGGTTTAATTTGGAGCTTACAGGCAGGCAAAACGTGTTGCATGTTGCTGGGCTTATGGGCTTTACTAGCGAGCAGTCTAAGCAGGCTTTGCCTGATATTGAAGATTTTGCCGAAATTGGTGAGTATTTTGATGAGCCGGTGCGGACTTATTCTAGCGGTATGCAAATGCGGGTAGCTTTTGCGGTGGTTACGGCTTTTCGACCTGATATTTTAATTGTGGACGAGGCTTTGTCGGTAGGCGATACTTATTTTCAGCATAAAAGCTTTAATCGCATTCGTGAGTTTCAAAAGCAAGGTACTGCTTTATTAATTGTTTCTCATGACCGTAGTGCAATTCAGAGCTTGTGTTCTCGGGCGATTTTATTGGAAAAAGGTGCGGTAATAAAAGATGGTTGTCCTGAGGAGGTTTTTGATTTTTATAATGCTATTATTGCAGAAAAAGAGAATAGTAGGGTGGAGGTTAGAAAGCTTGATAGCGGTAAGGTGCAAACCGTTTCAGGTTCGTTAGAGGCTGAGGTGGTGTCTATAGCACTTTATAATGAGCAGGGTAAGGTTGTTGAGTATGTGAATATTGGTGAAGAGGTGAGCTTGTTAATAACGCTAAAGGTGAATAAAAAGCTTGCTGATTTAACGCTTGGTTATTTGATTAAGGATCGTATTGGGCAGGATGTGTTTGGAACTAATACGCATTTTTTAAAAGATAACATTGTAAATTTAATACCAGAAAAATGTATTGAATTTGTTTTTAAGTTTTACGTTAATCTTGGTATTGGTTCTTATTCTATTACAACGGCTCTGCACGCAGGTGAGTCGCATATGGTGGCTAATTATGAGTGGAAGGATCAGGCTTTAGTTTTTCAAGTTGTAAATACAAATCATCTGCACTTTGAGGGTGTAGCATGGTTGCCACCTAGCCTGAAAGTTAATGAGCATTTGCAAGAACCCTAATCCCTAAATAGAAATCACGATCATAGTGCAAGCTCTTGATGCACTTAGCAAATTTAAAAATGTTCTATGCATATCAATAGCTTATGCTCTAATTCGTGATTTTATTTAGTGGTTAGGGAAGAATAATTTATAGGAAAAAAAATAAATTGAAAACAGCAGTTATAACCGGAATTACTGGTCAAGACGGAGCTTATTTAGCAGAGCTTCTATTAGAGAAAGGCTATAAGGTTTACGGTACTTATCGTCGTACTGCATCAATTAACTTTTGGCGTATTGAGGAGTTGGGGGTTCGCAATAACCCAAATCTCTATTTGGTAGAATACGATCTGACTGATCTTGGCTCTAGTATTCGTTTACTGGAAAAGGCTCAGCCCGATGAGGTATATAATCTTGCAGCACAGAGTTTTGTTGCGGTATCATTTGACCAGCCAATCACTACAGCGCAGATTACTGGCTTAGGGGCAGTATGTTTATTGGAGGCAATTCGTATTGTTAATCCAACAATTCGCTTTTATCAAGCATCTACTTCAGAGATGTTTGGTGAGGTGCAGGAGGTTCCGCAAGCAGAAAAAACACCTTTTTATCCTCGTAGCCCTTATGGTATTGCTAAGTTATACGCTCACTGGATGACTGTTAATTATCGTGAGAGTTATAATATTTTTGGCTCTAGCGGTATTTTGTTTAATCACGAATCACCTTTGCGAGGCTTGGAATTTGTTACCCGTAAAATTACTGATGGTATGGTGCGGATTAAATTAGGTAAACAGAGCTATATGGAGTTGGGAAATCTTGATGCTAAACGAGATTGGGGCTATGCGAAGGACTATGTTGAGGGCATGTGGAGAATGTTGCAGACAGATGTTGCTGGTACTTATGTTTTGGCAACGGGAAGAACCGAGCGGATACGCGATTTTGTTGCAATGACTGCTAAAGCTCTTGATATAGATATTGTTTGGCAAGGGTCTGGTCTTGATGAAATAGGCGTTGATAGTAAAACTGGTGCAACTATTATTAAGATTAATCCAGAATTTTACCGACCTGCTGAGGTAGAACTATTGCTTGGCGATGCGGATAAGGCTTTTAGAGAGCTTGGCTGGAGCGCTAGTACTTCTCTAGAGCAACTTTGTGCCATGATGGTTGAAGCTGATTTGCGTAGGGTGAAATATGGAACTTCTTTCTGATGCGGGTTTTAGTTACTGGTTTAGATGGCTTTACAGGTAGTCACCTTAAGTATAATTTACAGCAACAAGGACATGTTGTGGTTGGCTTGACTAGTGACCTAACAGATGCTGATGCGGTTGCTACCGAAATTGCACAGTTAGCACCAGATGCGGTTGCTCATTTGGCAGCAATAGCCTTTGTTGCTCATGGCAATGCTAATGCTTTTTATGAAGTTAATCTTATAGGTACACGTAATTTGCTGGCAGCATTAGCTGAACATGCGCCTGATGTAGGCTCTATTCTGTTAGCTAGTAGTGCTAATGTGTATGGTAATCGTGCAGAGGGTGTGTTGAATGAAAATATTGTGCCTTTTCCTGTTAACGATTATGCAGTGAGTAAATTGGCGATGGAGCAGATGGCAACTTTATGGCAGGATAGATTGCCAATATTTATTGTACGACCATTTAATTATACTGGCGTTGGTCAGGATGAAAAGTTTCTCATCCCTAAAGTAGTGTCACATTTCAGGGAAAATAAGTCAGTTATCGAGCTAGGTAATTTGGATGTCTGGCGTGAATTTGGTGATGTGCGTAATGTTGCTGACATTTATCGACAGTTATTGGAATTAGCTCCTGTTGGTAAGGTGCTGAATATTTGTACAGGTAAAGCTCATTCCTTGCGTGAAGTGGTTAAGATGTGCAAAAAAATTACTGGGAATTCGATAGATATTCAGGTTAATCCAACTTTTGTAAGAGCTAATGAGGTGCGTGTGTTAACAGGGGATAATCGTTGTCTTAAAGATTTGGTTGGTGATAGTGGCAATTTATATAAGTTAGAAGATACCTTGCAATGGATGTTACAAGATGATTCGTGAATGAGAATTGGGGTTGATGCTAGGTTATTATCACGCCCGTTGACAGGGATGGGACGTTATACTTTAGAAATGTGCCGTGAGTTGTTAAATATTAAGAACGCCTCTCTCTATATTTATTCTCCAGCCCCTCTTCTTACGGTGCATTTGGAGGTAATGCAAGGGGCAGTGGTTCGAACTAAGTTTTGGAATAATGGAGTTTTACGTCAGATCTGGTCGGAGACTTATCTGCCTTGGTGGGCAAAGCAAGATGAAATAGACGTTTTTTGGGGTCCCGTTCATCGCTTACCAAGTTTTCTTCCCACTAATATAGCACGGAGACCTTTGCATAAATGGATGCACAAATTAAAATGGCTATATTTCACAATCTTTTGCCCAAAAAAACGCCCAATAGCTAGCTATTAAGCTTATTTTTTGAGCAAAACCTAGTAAAATATATCTCATTTTTATTCGCACCCCATTTATGCAAAGGTCTCCACGGGTGGTTACTATTCATGATTTGGTGTGGAAGTATGCAAGAGATACCATGCGTCCACTGCCATATTTATTAGAGCGTTATCAGATGCCGTTGGCAATTGGTCGTGCCGATATGGTGGTTGCTGACTCTGCTGCAACGTCTGCTGCGGTGATAGATGAGTTTTCTCTTGCTGCTGATAAGTTGAGAGTGGTATCTCTGGCGGCAATAACATCTAACAGTGTTGTTGCAGTTGAGTCTTGGAATTTGTTGGGCTTAGAGGAACCTTATTTTCTTTTTGTAGGTACTTTAGAGCCACGAAAAAATTTACTTAGGTTGCTAACAGCTTATGCGGAGCTTCCACAATCGATTAGGCTACAGGCTCAATTGGTAGTAGCAGGTGGGTCTGGCTGGGGGGGGTTAAGTTAGAAAAAATAGTAACCGATCTTGATCTGGATGAAGATGTAAATATTCTTGGTTATGTGGATGAGACTATGCTTGCATCTTTATACAGCAAGGCGCTATTTTTAGTTATGCCTTCACTCTATGAGGGCTTTGGTTTGCCTCTTGTTGAGGCAATGGCATACGGTGTGCCAGTATTGACTGCTAATAATTCATCTATGCCCGAAGTGGCTGGCAATGCAGGTTTGTTGGTTGATGCAGAAGATATTAACTCAATTTTAGATGGTTTGAATCAAATGATTAAAAATAGTGAATTACGCAACCAGCTTGCTAATAATGCTTTGAAGAATGCTGTGCGTTTTAGTTGGGGTAAATCAGCCCAGCAACTTTTTTATGTTTTTGAAATAGCGTTGGTTAAGCGTCGTGAGCGTTGTGGATGAAGGTTTTACATTTTTATAAAACTTATCTTCCTGATAGTGTCGGTGGTATTGAGCAGACGATTAATCAGATAGCACGTGGAACTGCAAAACTGGGTGTGGTGACGGAGGTGTTGTCATTAAGCCATGTTATGGTTGATAGAACTGTGGAGTTAGACGGTCATAAGGTGCATCGTTGTCGGGCAAATTTTGAGATTGCTTCTACGCCCTTTTCTTTGGCGGCATTTTTAAGGTTTAAGCAGTTAGCTAAGGAGGCGGATTTAATTCATTATCATTTTCCTTATCCTTTTGCAGATTTATTGCATTTTGCAACTCGAGTTAATAAGCCTGCTGTATTGACTTATCATTCTGATGTTATTAAGCAAAAGTATTTGCTGAAGCTTTATAGACCTTTAATGTTACGATTCTTGTCAAGCATTGATCATATCGTTGCAACTTCGCCAAATTATTTGCACAGCAGTGATGTTCTTAGCAGATACCAGCATAAAACTAGTGTTATTCCAATAGGGATAGATAAAAATACTTATTCAGCAGTTGTTCCTGAAAGAATGGATTATTGGCGAAAACGTTGTGGGGCAAAATTTTTTCTGTTTATCGGGGTGCTTCGATATTATAAGGGATTGCATATTCTGCTGGATGCGGTTCATAATACGGCTTATAAAGTGGTAATTGCTGGTGCAGGCCCTATTGAGCAAGAGTTGAAAGAGCATGCATCACGGCTTGGGCTTAATAATATATATTTTGTTGGTTTGGTGTCTGATGAGGATAAGGTGGCTTTGTTGGAGCTTTGTTATGCGGTTATTTTTCCTTCGCATATTCGCTCGGAGGCTTTTGGTATTTCTCTATTAGAAGGGGCGATGTATGGTAAGGCGTTAATTTCTAGTGAGATAGGTACAGGAACTTCTTTTATTAATATTGATAAGGTAACTGGGCATGTAGTTCCTCCGAGTAACCCCCTTGTTCTTCGTCAGGCAATGGAGTTTTTTTGGAACAATCCTGATAAAGTAGCTATTATGGGTGAGGCTGCCGAAAAAAGATATTGGCAGTTATTTAGTGCTAAAAAAATGTCGGTGGCTTATTGTGAAATATATAAGAATCTAATCGGGGATATTTAATGGCTTTAAATTTTGAAGTACAAGATAGCGTGTTATCTTTCAAGGGGAAAATGACGGCTAGAATTATTGAAAAAGATTTTATGATATTTAAACAAAGCATAAAATCCAGAGAAAACAGTTCTATTTTAACCGTAAATTGGCATGAGGTGACAGAGTTAGATAGCTCTTGTTTAGCTTTAATAATGTGGCTTCAAAGTCAGCAAGAAGAGCAGGTTAAGATGGTTAATGTTCCTGAACGATTACAAGTTTTAGCAGATTTGTATGATTTGTCACCTGTATTTAAAGGATTTTAAGTGGCTAAGACAATCTCCTAGTAATGTGTTGAAGTATTGGACACTTAAATGTTAATCCTTAATCCTGCTTACTGATTAAGGAATATACAGGGTTTAGATTGTCTTCAATAATTTATTTTAAGAATTTGTGGCATTTTGGCTCTTTATAGCACGTCTAATTAAAGAAATAAAAATTCCTAGCATTAAACCCAGTATGCCAGACATAGCTAGAATAAGAGCTTTATTGGGTTCGGTTTTTATAGCAATAGCAGGAGCTTGGTCAATTTTGACTGCCGATATTCTTTCTTTATTGATGACTAACCTGTTGATTAAATCATGTTTTTCTTGATTGCCTCTTAAGCTTTTTATAAAAGGATCATCCGATTTTCTTGATTTTAATATATATTTTTCTGCTTCTAATGCTTTATACCCAATGTAAAAAAGTTTAAAACTTTCTTCTCTTGATAGTGAAAAATGAATATTTGCCCCAACTTCTTTTATCTCTGAAATGCCTAATTTTCGAGCAATTTGAATTGCCTCATTTAAAATAATAACTCTATCCATTCTTTTGCTCTCAGCAATTCTTCGTGAAGAATTAATTTTTAGTTCAAGCTGGTTCATAGCAATGGCTTGTTTATTGTTAATGTTATCTATTAAGTTTTGGGTGGTTTTTTGGTTTACTTTGTCCAAGTAAATCTTAAGCAATAGGGGTATTTTGTTTGGGGAAGCTTGCAAAGATAAATCTACGGTCACCAATGAGGTGCCAGAGTTTTTCTTAGGAAGAATAATGTTAAAATCTTTAGAAAATTGATCAAAAGCCATGTTGAAGGCTTTAATTTGTTGTTCGCCACTTAGATTGTTGTAGTCTTTGTTGTATAAAAGAACAAGATTTTGCTCATAAAAAAGTTCAGTTTTTAATGAACGAGAATCTAAGTTTTGTAAAAACTGTCTAAAAATACTTTCTTGTGAATGGTTATTCTGATTTCCTAGTAATAGCTCTAGTTGGTTTAATTCATGGATGGTTTCTAGTGCTGGCGGTAATAAGTAAGCTTTAGATTGAAAGGTGGGTGTAATAGAAAATACATAGGCAGTAGCTAGTACAACAACCCCTAGAGTGTAAGCAATAATTTGCTTTTTGTCTTCTAATAGGTTTTTCCATAGCTCTATTAAATCTATTTCATCTTCTTCTATGTAAGGTCTTTTTTCGAGTTGGTTTTGATTCATTTTCTATATAATTCTATATCAGGTTATAATATTCTTTCATCTAGATACTAGGCAAATGTGAGATCATTAGCTTGTAAGAGAATCCTGTTTTTGGTCAGGAATTTTGTTAATGTTAGCTGTAATATAACATGCTATTATAAATAAAATTATACTCTAAAATGTGCAAGTAAAATAATGATTTCTACTTACGGATTAGCGTTTTACATCAATAATTTGAATGTAGGATTATACAAAGGTATTACCTAAATCCTGTAAGTGCTTGCACACATATAGCACAAGCTCTTGATTCATATAGCGAATTTTAATTCTTCGGGAATATCAATAAGTATTCCACTCGAATTAAAATCACTCTACAAATCAACATCTTGCACTATATATGCACAATCACTTGCAGGATTTAGGTATTAAAATAAATATCATCATGCCAGCCATTCAATTTACTCAAGTAACTAAAAAATATGCCCAGTTGCAGGCACTTAAGGGTATTTCTTTTGACATAGAGCAGGGTAGTTTTTTCGGTTTATTAGGTCCTAATGGAGCTGGAAAGTCTACTTTAATCAACTGTATGTCAGGTTTAGTAGTGCCAACTTCTGGAAAAATTATGGTGCAAGGTCATGATGTGATTAAAGACTATCGCCAAGCACGGAGGCTTTTGGGGTTGGTGCCGCAAGAATTAATATCCGATCCTTTTTTTACTATTCGAGAACTGCTGTTAATTCAGTCTGGTTATTTTGGATTGAAAGGAGTGCGGCAAAAAGCTTGGGTGGATGAGCTTTTGGAGCGGTTAGCCTTAACTGAGAAGGCTAATGATCTTACTAATATGCTGTCAGGCGGCATGAAGCGTCGAGTTTTGATTGCTATGGCGTTGGTGCATAAACCAGAAGTATTGGTGCTAGATGAGCCTACTGCAGGAGTGGATGTAGATTTACGTAAAGTTTTGTGGCAATTCGCACAAGAATTGCATCAGCAGGGTCATACAATTGTTTTGACGACTCATTATCTAGAAGAGGCCGAAGCCTTATGCGATACCATTGCTATTATGCAAGATGGAGAGGTTAAAGCACTAGATAAGACTAAAAATTTATTGTTAAAGCATCCTTATAGGTTTATTAAGGTAGATACTCAGTCTGGTCTTATTGATCTTGGTGCACTGCCAGAAAACTTGTCTTCACGTTTTATTGAGCAAGATAAAGGCGGGGCTTTGTTTAAAATGGAGAAGAGTTTGTCTCTGGCTACTATGTTGGGATGGCTGGAGAAAAGCGGCATGGATATTAAAGATATTAGTACCCGAGATGCTTCGTTGGAAGAAGTTTTTCTACAGTTAACTAGTTCTGAAAGGAATGAAGAGTGAATTTAGCAGGAGCTTGGTCTCTTTTTATTAAGGAAATACGGCGTTTTTACTCGGTTGTTATCCAAACTGTGTTTGCTCCTGTGGTTTCTACATTATTATTTTTGTTGGTATTTGGTTATGTAATTGATATTGAGCTGGAGGGGTTTATAGGCATTAGTTATAGTCAGTTTTTGATTCCTGGCTTAGTAATGATGGCGATTTTACAAAATGCTTTTGCTAATAGTTCGTCAAGCTTGATTCAATCTAAGACCTATGGCAATTTAACCTTTGTGATGTTGAGTCCAATATCACCGTTAGAATTTTATATTGCTTTTGTTGCCGCTTCTATTGTTAGAGGTTTGGCAGTAGGTCTAAGTATATTGATTGTGGCAGTTATTGGGTTTGATGTTCAATGGCAGTCTCCAATATGGATTTTGGTGTTTGCGGTACTAGGCGGTGCTTTAATGGGTGGCTTGGGGGTAACGGCTGGAATTATTTCTGATAAGTATGACCACTTATCTGCTTTTCAAAATTTTATTATTATGCCGCTTACTTTTTTGAGTGGAGTTTTTTATTCAATTCATGCTTTACCTGAAGTTTGGCAAACAGTTTCACATTTTAATCCCTTCTTTTACATGATAGATGGGTTTAGGTATGGCTTTTTTGCCCAGTCGGATGTGTCGGTTTATTTAAGTCTGCTGGTGACGGTATTCTGCTTGGCGGTGATAACGGTGATAAATATGATTTTATTGGTTAAAGGCGTTAAAATACGCGATTAATTCCAACCTAAATCCTGCAAGAGCTTGCACTATTATATGTACAACCACTTGCAGGATTTAGGTAGTAGTTTTTTAACCTGAATATTTCACGCATAAGAAAGACAGTTTCTTAAAAGATGATATAATTAGATTCTCTAGAAAGAATTATAAAGGAGAGTATCCATGGTAAATTGTACCTATGAAAACCTTTTATTTATAGCATTAAACAAATCCTATGCCTAATTTTTTACGTAAATTAATCGGATTTATTTTATTATTTGCTACTGTCGGCTCCGTAAGCTGGCAGACACTTTTAATATTATAACTATGGAAAAACAACCAAGCTTATCCCAAGTACTGGATGCTATTCTCAATAATGGTAAAAAGCTCGCCGCTTATTGGTTACCTAAAGGTGCTGCCAAACTTGAACAACAGGCAAAACAAACTGGCGAAAATATCCAAAACTACCGCGAGCAAAGAAAACATAAAGTCGCACTAAAACCACGTAAATCACGTTTGCTATGGCTATTACCACTACCGCTAATACCAGCCACAATTATTGCACTAGGTAGCGGCGAACTGGTAGCCTTCGCCACTAATGCTCTTGCTTACACCCTGTTTGTCGGTGGAGCCATACTTACACGCCGTGGTTTTGAACAGGAAGTAACTCAGCAACAGTCACAATTCCAGGCAAGTAGACTCTTGCCATATAAAGCTCTTGGTGGATTAACAGTTGCGGTTGCCACTGCCTTCACCGCATGGGCAGGAGCGGGACACAGTATTCCTATGGCACTGGCTTTTGGTGCAGGTGCATTCACCGCTTTTTTATTGCTATACGGTTTGGATGCACGCCGTCAACCAATAGTTATTGCCAGTAATTCTGGCGATAACCAGCGTGTTATAGAAGCCCTGCATCGAGCAGAGAAAAAAATCCTATCCATTGAGCAGGCAAGCTTGCAAATTAGTGATTTAGAGGTGAGGCAGAGTCTAACTCGTATCGTCGCTGTAGCACGGAAAATTCTCAACGAAATTGCTAGTAACCCTAGTGACCTGCGACGTGCTCGCAAGTTTCTCAACACTTACCTTGATGGTACGCAGAGTGTGGTTAGTGGTTATGCTAAGACTCATAGCAAGCACAAAGCCAAGCCACTGGAAGCAAATTTTAGCCGTGTTCTGGTGTCAATTGAAGAGATTTTTGAACAGCAGTACCAACGACTGTTAGAAAATGATCTAAACGACCTTGACGTGCAAATGGAAGTGCTAGAAAGCCAGCTCAAGCGCGAAGGACTCAATTGATAAGAAACCCACAGGACGCAAAAATATGATTAACGAGACCGAATTCAAGACCATCGAAACCGACCTGTTACAGGGTAAAGAAATGGTGCAATATCAGCAGGCTGATCTTGCAGAGCAACAGGCAATGAATAGCCTACTACAGGAAATTGATCTCGATGACAGCCATTCTTTGCTGTATTTTGGCTCGTCAGCACAACAACAACTGGCCAGCATTTCCGATGATATGCTGGAGGGTGTGCGTAATAAAGACACTGGCCCTGCTGGCGATTCACTCAACAGCATGATAGCAACAGTACGCGGTTTTGATTTAAGTGATTTAGACCCAAATCGCAAACAGGGATTTTTATCCCGTATGCTCGGTAAAACCAAACCTCTCGCTAAATTCCTGCAAGGCTACGAACAAGTGCGTGACCAGATAGATGCCATTGCAGACGACTTAGACCGCCACAAAACCCAACTGCTTACTGATATCACCTCGTTAGATCGACTCTACAATGCAAATTTGAAATACTTTCACCAGTTAGAACGCTACATCGTTGCTGGTGAAGAAAAAATCAGACAACTCGACAAGGAAACCATCCCTGCAATGGAGGTTCAGGTACAAAATAATGACGCAGTCATTGAAGCACAGCGTCTGCGTGATTTACGCTCCAATCGTGATGCGCTTGAACGCCGCGTGCATGACCTCAAACTCACCCGTCAGGTAGCCATGCAAAGCTTGCCCAGCATCCGTCTGGTACAGGAAAATGACAAGGGTTTAGTCAATAAAATTATTTCCACCACTGCCAACACTCTGCCACTATGGCGTACACAGTTAGCACAGGCTGTCACTATCCAACGCTCCCGCGAGGCAACAAGTAGCATACGTGCGGCAAGTGACCTAACTAATGAGTTATTAAAAGCCAACGCAGATAACCTCAAGCAAGGTAATGCTGAAGCTAGGCGTGAAATAGAGCGTGGCATATTCGATATTGATGTAGTTAAAGAAGCTAATGCGGCCTTAATTGAAACCATCGAAGAAAGCTTGCAAATCGCTGATGAGGGTCGCATAAAGCGTGCTGAAGCCACAACGCAGCTTAAAGCCTTAGAGTCGGAGTTGCGTAAAGCTCTGGTTAGTGCCAATGCACCAGCCAAAAAACCTAACCCTCAAGGCTAAGCACGCCTATAGCCCTTTTGCTTTGCTTTGTGTTGATAGCGGTGATAAATATGATTTTATTGATTAAAGGCGTTAAAATACGCGATTAATTTTCAAGAAAAAGGTCAATAATTATGTCTCCAGAAGATATTCAACAAAAGATTAAGCAAGACATTTCAGATGCGGTGGTGACTATGACCGGGTCTGATTGTAATTTTTCTGTTGAGGTGGTGAGTGCTGAGTTTGCTGGAAAGTCTGTTATTCAAAGACATAGAATGGTGAATGATATATTTAAAGCTGAATTTGAATCAGGTGCATTGCATGCTTTATCCATTAAAACTAAAACTCCTTAAGGTTACCTAGTATGGATCAAATTGTTATCAATGGATCTGCAAAGTTAAGTGGAACAGTTAGGGTATCTGGTGCTAAAAATGCAGCATTACCTATTCTTATGGGGTGCTTATTAGCAGATTCACCAGTGGTTTTGTCAAATGTACCTCATCTTAAAGATGTAACCACTAGTATTCAGCTACTGGCAACTATGGGAGTAGCAGTATTATTTGATGAGAAGTTAAATATTGAGATAGATGCCAGTATTTTAACCACCAAAGAAGCCCCTTATGAGTTGGTTAAAACCATGCGAGCATCAATTCTTGCAATGGGTCCTTTATTAGCAAAGTATGGCGAAGCAAAAATTTCTTTGCCTGGAGGTTGTGCCATAGGTTCTCGTCCAGTTAATATTCATGTTGATGGTTTGAAGCAAATGGGTGCCAAGATTGAGATAGAGCAAGGTTATATTTTTGCTACAGCGGATCGTTTGCAAGGCGCTGATATTACTATGGAGATGGTTACAGTTACAGGAACCGAAAACCTGATGATGGCAGCTACCTTGGCGTTGGGGGTTACTACTTTAAGGAACTCGGCAAAAGAGCCAGAAGTTTCGGATTTAGCCAATTTCTTAAATAAAATGGGTGCTAAAATTACTGGTATTGGGACAGATACTTTAAGAATTACAGGGGTTGACTCTTTACAAGGTTGTAGCTACCGAGTGATTCCAGACCGTATTGAAGCTGGAACTTATTTGGCTGCCGCTGCAGTAACTCAAAGTTCTATTACCGTGACCCATGTTGAGCCTAAGCACTTAACTTCAGTTTTGGAAAAGTTTGTAGAGGCAGGGGCGGATATTAAAACCACTGAAAATACCATTACTCTTGATATGACCAACAGGACTTTAAAAGCTGTTAATATTAGAACCGATCCTTATCCCAAATTTCCAACCGATATGCAAGCACAGTTTTTAGTGATGAATACGCTTGCTAGTGGCGATTCAAAAGTAGAAGAAACTATTTTTGAAAATCGTTTTATGCACGTCTCAGAACTAATTCGTATGGGTGCAAATGTTCGTTTGGATGGCAATACTGCTTATATTACCGGTACTGAAAAATTAAAGGGAGCACCCGTGATGGCAACAGATTTACGTGCCTCAGCCAGCTTGATTTTAGCAGGATTGGCAGCAGAAGGTGAAACTGTCGTGAGTCGAATTTATCACATTGACCGTGGTTATGAATTGATTGAAGAAAAATTTCATAAGTTAGGCTGCCAAATTTATCGTACTTCTTAATTATTGTTTATAAAAATAAAGAAAATAAGCCATGAATGAACAACTTACCTTTGCCTTGTCTAAAGGCCGAATTTATAAAGATACTTTACCTTTGCTTGAGGCTGCTGGGATAGTTCCCTTAGAAGACCCTAGCAAATGCCGTAAGTTAATTATCCCTACCAATCACGACCATATTAGGTTACTGATTGTACGAGCGACAGATGCGCCTACTTATGTTGCTCATGGAGCCGCAGATATTGGGGTGGCTGGTAAAGATGTCTTGATGGAATCTCCCACGGATAACTTGTACGAATTAGTGGATTTAAATATCGCTAAATGTCGTTTGATGGTAGCGGGTCCAAAAATAGCAAAGCCTGTTGGGCATCGTCTTAAAATTGCAACCAAGTATGTTAAATCAGCAGAAGCTTATTATGCTCAAAAGGGCGAACAAGTTGATTTAATTAAGCTTTATGGTTCAATGGAAATTGCACCTTTAATTGATTTGGCAGATTATATTGTCGATTTAGTAGATACAGGAAACACGCTAAAAGCCAATGGTTTGGTTCCGATGGAGCATATTGCGGACATTAGTTCTCGCCTGATTGTTAATGAGCATGCCTATAAAACCAAGTTTGCGCAGATTAATGAGATTGTAGAAAAATTTAGAGCTGCCGTGGTTTAGAAGTTCCTTAAATATGAGTAATAAAATGTTAAAGATTAGGCGACTATCTGCAAACGCAGTAGGATTTCGTGAGGAATTAGAGCAGTTGTTAGCATGGGAAACTGTTTCTAATGATGCTGTTAATGATGTTGTTAAAGAAGTGGTTAATGCTGTGCGTATTCGGGGTGATGAAGCCTTGTTAGAATATACCAAGAAATTTGATCGTCTATCTTTACAATCAGGTGCGGAATTGGAAGTACCAAAGTCTGAATTACAAGCGGCATTAAAGCGTATTCCTCAAGCACAACGCACTGCCCTAGAAATATCGGCAGAACGTGTCAGAATTTACCATGAAAAACAACTTCAACATTCATGGAATTATACCGAGCCTAATGGCACTATGTTGGGTCAGCAAGTCACCCCTCTCGATAGTGTTGGTTTGTATGTCCCAGGTGGCAAAGCTGCTTATCCCTCTTCTGTTATTATGAATGCTGTTCCTGCTAAGGTTGCGGGAGTGGCAAAGCTGATTATGGTTGTTCCTGCCCCTGATGGGGAAGTGAATGATATGGTGTTAGCTGCTGCCGAAATTTGTGGTGTCAATAAAGTGTTTACTTTGGGAGGAGCACAAGCGATAGCTGCCCTTGCTTATGGAACGCAAACAGTTCCAGCCGTTGATAAAATTGTTGGACCAGGAAATATTTTTGTTGCAACTGCTAAGCGTATGGTTTTTGGAACGGTCGGAATTGATATGATTGCAGGACCTTCAGAAATTTTAGTGTATTGTGATGGTCAAACTAATCCTGATTGGATTGCTATGGATCTGTTTTCTCAAGCAGAACATGATGAAGATGCCCAGTCTATTTTAGTTACTCAAGATGCTGATTTTGCCGATAAAGTTCATGCAAGCATGAATCGTTTGGTTAGTAGCATGCCTAGAGAAAAAATTATTACTAAATCTATCACTGATCGTGGTGCTATTATTGTGGTGGATAGTGAAGAACAAGCTCTGGAAATGATTAACCTTATTGCTCCAGAACACTTGGAGCTATCGGTGGAGGATCCTCAAGCTTTATTGCCTAAAATACGCCATGCTGGAGCTATCTTTATGGGGCGTTACACGGCTGAGGCCTTGGGTGATTATTGTGCAGGACCAAATCATGTTTTACCAACTTCTAGGACAGCGCGATTCTCTTCACCCTTAGGAGTTTATGATTTTCAGAAACGCTCTAGTTTAATTATGTGCTCTCCTCAGGGGGCGAATGAATTAGGAAAAATTGCTACTGTTTTAGCGGAGGGTGAAGGTTTGCAAGCTCATGCTGAGTCAGCTAGGTATCGTATGTCTGATGATTAACTTTTGTTGGTTTTAGAGGAGTTGTTGTCAATGATTAATCCCCTTAACTGGGGTTTTTTTATGTTTAAATATTTTAGATAAGACCTTTAATCATGTTGAATTGTAGGAGAATTTTATGAAATTAATAACCTTAGTAAATTATTGTGATGAGTTTTTAAAAACTGCAGATTATCAAGATTATGCACCGAATGGCTTGCAAGTAGAAGGGCGAAAAAAACTGCAACACATTGTAACGGGAGTGACGGCTTGTCAGGCTTTAATTGATAAAGCGGTTGAATTACAAGCAGATGCAATATTGGTACATCATGGCTATTTTTGGAAAAATGAATCTCAAGTCATTACCGGCATGAAGCAGCGACGTATTAAAACTCTGTTAGAAAATGGTATTAGTTTAATCGGCTATCATTTACCTTTAGATGGGCATAAAACTATAGGAAATAATGCTTTGCTTGGAAAATTATGGGGTTTGGAAGATATTACACCGGTAGAAAATTCTTTAATACGCTTAGGATGCTTAAAGGAAAAGATTTCAATAGAAAAGTTTTCACAACAAGTTTCAAAAAGTTTAGCTAGAGAGGTGCTGCATTTACCTGGAGGGCCTAAAAAAGTACAAAAAATAGCTTGGTGTAGTGGCGGAGCACAAGACTATATTGAAAAAGCTAAAGCTTGGGGAGCGGATGTTTATATTAGCGGAGAAGTGTCAGAGAAAACTACTCACCAAGCCTTAGAAAGCAAAATACACTACTTAGCAGCGGGACACCATGCAACAGAACGCTTAGGTATTAAAATGTTAGGAAGGCATATATCTAAACAATTTGGTATACCGGTAACTTTCGTAGATATTGATAATCCTGTTTAACCCTAATCCGCAAGTAGAATTATGAGTTAGTGTGCAAGCACTTGCTTAATTTATATCCTGTTTTATGCAGTTCATAAATTGTACTTTAATTATCTTGAACTCGTGATGAATAAATAACTTGTGTCCTGTGCCGTAGTAAGGTCATGGATTCAGAATTATGCAAAGATCTCATCCAATATAGACTTGCCTTTATCCCCCTATAAATAGTTCTGTTTTTAAGTTTGGCTGAACTTTGGGTAGAATACCCTCCGTATTAACCTGAAACTTAATAGGGATAGGGGTATTCAATGTCTTCAATGTCTTCAATGTCTGATGAAAAAAATATAAATGTATCTCGTCGCAAGGTCTTAACCGTAGCAACAGGTGTTGTTGGTGCTGTTGGTGCTGGATTTTTGGCAGTGCCTTTTCTGGGTTCATGGAACCCTAGTGAAAGAGCAAGGGCGGCAGGTGCTCCAGTTGATGCTGATATTAGTCAATTACAACCAGGACAACTGCTTACTGTTTTATGGCGGAGCAAGCCTGTGTGGGTGGTGCGTAGAACACCTGATATGTTGGAGCGTTTATCAACTTTAACTACCGAATTGAGAGATCCAAACTCAGAGAAATCTGATCAACCAGACCATTCACAAAATGAAGCAAGAGCTTTAAATAGTGAGTTTCTGGTAGTTATAGGTGTTTGTACTCACCTAGGTTGTGTTCCTATGTTTCGTCCAGCCGTAAATTCTCCTGATATGGCTGCTAATTGGCAAGGTGGATTCTTTTGTCCTTGTCACGGTACGGTTTTTGATATGGCAGGACGAGTGTTTAAAGGCATGCCTGCCCCAACTAATTTACCTATCCCCGCTTATTCTTACTTAACAGATACCATGATTCGTGTTGGCGTAAACCCAACAAAAGAAGGAGCTGTATAATGTCACAGTCAGAAACAAAGCCGTCAGAGACAGAAACAAAGGGTCCGGTTTTATCTTGGATTGATGCCAGATTTCCTTTGTCAGATACATGGGATAAACATATAGGAGAATATTACACCCCTAAGAATTTTAATTTTTGGTATTTTTTCGGTTCAATCGCCTTATTAGTACTGGTAAATCAGTTTCTAACGGGTATTTGGTTAACCATGAGTTATAAACCAGATGCTTTAGAGGCTTTTAATTCGGTTGAATATATTATGCGCGATGTTGAATGGGGATGGTTAATTCGCTATATGCATTCTACAGGAGCATCGGCTTTATTTATTGTGGTTTACTTGCATATGATGCGAGCATTTCTTTATGGGTCTTATAAAAACCCCCGTGAGCTAGTTTGGATTATTGGCATGTTATTGTTTGTGGTCTTAATGGCTGAATCCTTTATGGGGTACCTACTTCCTTGGGGTCAAATGTCTTTTTGGGGTGCACAGGTTATTGTATCTTTATTTGGTGCCATTCCTGTAGTTGGACCAGGTTTAGAACTGTGGATACGTGGTGATTTTGTTATTTCTGATGTCACGCTTAATCGTTTCTTTGCTTTGCATGTTATTGCCTTGCCTTTAGTTTTAATTATTTTGGTATTTATGCATATAGTGGCATTGCATCAAGTAGGGTCTAATAACCCAGATGGTATAGAAATTAAAAAACTTACCAATGAAAAAGGCATACCGCTTGATGGCATTCCTTTTCACCCCTACTACACGATTAAGGATACTGTTGTTGCAGTTGGGTTTATGTTTATTTTTGCATTTTTTATTTTTTATATGCCTGAAGGAGGAGGCTATTTTCTTAAAGCCCCAAATTTTGAGCCTGCAAATCCTTTAGTAACCCCCGAGCTTATTGTTCCTGTTTGGTACTTTACCCCGCATTATGCAATTTTAAGGGCTGTTCCAGATAAATTTTTGGGCGTGCTTGCAATGGGGGCAGCAATTTTTGTTTTGTTTGCCATGCCGTGGTTAGATCGTTGTAAGGTGAAATCTATTCGCTATAGAGGGCTGTCGTATAAATTACTCTTAGCGATGTTAGTGATTAGTTTTATCGCATTAGGTTGGTTAGGCTCAATGCATGCAACTCCAGAGTTAATAATATTAGCAAGAATTTTTACCACGACTTATTTTCTGTTTTTTATAATATTACCCTTTAGTTCGGTAAGAGAAAAAACTAAACCTGTACCAGAGAGGGTGACTTAAAATGAAGGTCTCATTAAAAATATTGACATTAGCAACCTTGTTCTTGCTATCTATAACCTTGTCGCTGAATGTGTACTCTGCTAAATCAAAGGTAGCACTTGAAGATGCTAATAATAATTTAAGGGATATCGCGTCTTTACAAAGAGGTGCTTTGTTATTTGCTAATAACTGTATGGCTTGTCACTCAGTGAAATACATGCGTTATAATCGAATTGCTAGAGATTTAGGTTGGACAGATGAAGAAGTTATTGAGAAAATGACACGTGGTTTAAAAAGGCCTGTTGACTATGTTATGTCGAGCATGAGTGATGAGGTTGCTATGTTAGCTTTTGGCAAGCATATTCCAGATCTTTCTCTGACATCACGACTTAGAAGTCCAGACTATATCTTTACATTTCTTCGTAGTTATGAGATAGGAGAAGATGGAAAGTTGGATAATGTTTTGTTAAGGGGAACTTCTATGCCTGATGTGTTAGCAGGTATAGAACAGACCAAATCAGCAGAAGAGTATGATCAAGTGGTTAGAGATATTACTAATTTTCTTGAGTATGTCGGTGAGCCAGGTCAGGTAGCCCGTTGGGATTTAGGTTGGAAGGTGCTAATTTTCTTGGGTATATTGTTTATATTGAGTTATTTGTTGAAACGTGAGTATTGGCGTGATATAAAACACTAGTTTAAATAGTTTCCCAAGTTTATTTTTTAACCCGCTTTATGCGGGTTTATTTATTGATACCTAAATCCTGCAAGTCCTTGCACATATATAGCACAAGATCTTGATTCATATAGCGAATTTTAATTCTTCGGCAATATCAATAAGTATTCCACTCGAATTAAAATCACTCTACAAATCAACATTTTGCACTATATATGCACAACCACTTGCAGGATTTAGGTGCTACGAGAAAAGAATGGCTAAAGTAAAAACGGTTTATGTTTGTGGAGACTGTGGCGCTGACTATGCTCAGTGGCAAGGTCAGTGTATGGCGTGTAAAGCTTGGAATACCTTAAAAGACTTTAAGGTTAGCCCATCTCAGCAAGGGGAGGTTAAAAGGCTGGGTTACACAGGAACGACGATTAATGAAGTTTTGTCTATTCGAGATATTAATTTAGCGGAAGTGCCGCGAATTTCTTCGGGAATGTCTGAAATGGATCGTGTTTTAGGCGGAGGAATAGTGCCTGGTTCTGTGGTGTTGATAGGCGGAGATCCTGGGATTGGAAAGTCTTCTCTTTTATTGCAATTATCTTGTTTTCTTAGCCAAGAATACAGTGTACTTTATGTAACGGGCGAGGAATCTTTGACTCAGGTTGCAATGCGAGCCAAGCGTATGGGGCTACCAGATGAAAGGTTGCGGTTATTAACCGAAGTAGATGTAGAAAAAATTGTGCTTGCGGCACAACAAGAAAGTCCCAAAGTAATGGTAATTGATTCTATTCAAACTATGCAATTGTCAGCCATTAATAGTGCTGCTGGCGGGGTTTCTCAAGTAAGGGAAACTGCAGCGTTTTTAACACGTTTTGCCAAGCAAAACCAAGTAATGATTTTTTTAGTTGGACATGTTACTAAGTCTGGAGAAGTTGCGGGTCCTCGGGTATTGGAACATATCGTCGATAGTGTGCTATTTTTAGAAGGTCAATCGGACTCTAAATTTAGAACTTTACGAGCCATTAAAAATCGTTTTGGTGCAGTTAATGAGTTGGGGGTTTTTGCTATGACTGACAAGGGGATGAAGCAAATTAAAAACCCCTCTGCTATTTTTTTATCTCGTGGAGATACTGTAACATCAGGTTCAGTAGTTATGGTTGTGTGGGAAGGATCGCGTCCTTTATTGGTAGAAATTCAAGCCCTAGTAGACGATAGTCCTTTTGGAGCTCCAAAACGAGTTACGGTAGGAGTAGATCAAAACCGTATGGCAATGTTGTTAGCCGTTTTACATCGCCATGCTGGAGTGCAAGCAGCAGACCAAGATGTTTATGTTAATGTTGTTGGTGGGGTTAAGGTTGCAGAAACCAGTGCAGATTTAGCCGTATTGAGTGCTATAGTATCCAGCCTGCGTAATGAACCTCTATCTCAAGATTTAATTATTTTTGGAGAAGTTGGTTTGTCGGGCGAGATACGCCCAGTTCCTAGTGGACAAGAACGTTTGTTCGAAGCAGTAAAGCATGGCTTTAAGCGTGCTATCGTGCCAGTCGGCAATGTTCCTAAGGGTGGGGTTTCTGGAATGGAGATCGTGGGAGTTAAAAGTTTGCAGGAGTCGATGGGAATTCTAAGGAGCCTCTGATTAAGTCTGTTGAATTCTGGCAACGCCAAGTCTTTTTAGAATTCAACAGATTTAATCAGAGGCTCCCCCCTAAGGGAGTAGTTTCTTATACCTGAATCCGTGATGAATTAAGGACCCTCTCTTTTGTTGAGACCTTTGCATGAAATAGATTACGGTTAAAAATTGCTATATTTCACCTTCTTTCACTTAAAAAAACACGCAATATCTAGCTAGTACATGTTTTTTTAAGCAAAATAAGGCAAAATCTATCTAATTTTTACCTCGTAATTATTTCATGCAAAGGTCTCTTATTGATTATCTTTTAAGTAATTTTGCCATTCATTAAATAACTCAGGAGTGGTGGCGGCAACGGCAGAGCGTTTAGTTACTTTTGCTAGCAGCACAGGCTCTCCATTTAGGGTGGTGCTTTGTCCTCCC
Organism: uncultured Piscirickettsiaceae bacterium; assembly: GCA_964601165.1. Classification (GTDB taxonomy): domain Bacteria; phylum Pseudomonadota; class Gammaproteobacteria; order Thiomicrospirales; family Thiomicrospiraceae; genus Thiosulfativibrio. Next base: position 32,936 of record CAZRMK010000006.1, read on the forward strand.
GCTTCATTTAAAATTAGCCAGCCAGCGGCATAGTCCCAAATGTTTTGGGCTCCATGACAATAAACTTGACCTCGTCCTGCAGCAATCCAGCACCAGTCTAATGCGACAGAACCGATACTTCTTTGCGAGGCAAAAGGGGCTTGCTGGGCAAGTTTCAAGGCGAGTTGAGTGGTTAAGCGTTTAAAATCAATAATTCCAATGCAGTGTTTAAGGGATTTCTTTGGTGTATTAGCTATTAGAGGTTGGTTGTTGAGTTCTGCTCCAAGACCTTTTCTGGCAGCGAATAACTCTTTACGGCTTGGATCATATACCAAGCCTGCCACAATATTGCCTTGCACAATTAAGGCTAGAGAAACGGTGAAGATGGGGATGCCACTGGCAAAGTTGCTAGTACCATCTACTGGGTCTAAAATCCAGCAACCTTGTTTGGATGCCATCGCTTGAACCTGTTCTTCACTAGAAGACTCTTCTCCTAAAAAGGCAAATTCTGGCCAATTTTTCTTTAAAAAGGCTTCGGTTGCTATTTGCATTTGAGTATCTGCTTCTGTTAGCAGAGAGCCGTCCTCTTTGAGTTCATAGCCGACCTTTTCAAAACGGCTTAAAATTTCCTGTTTTGCTAGTTGAACCAGTCCATTCTTAAGTCTAGTCCATTTAGTATTGTTATTAAAAAGTGTTTCAGTCATGTCGAGGTCTCTGTAAGGTTAGTTTAACTTTTTCAATGGCGTTAGTTGATCGCTCAATTACTTCTAGAACATAGTTGCCAACTAAAATACAGGTTCCTATGCTAGGCAGAGATTCAAGTTGTTCTTGAATTAATCCGTTGATAGTTTTAGGGCCTTCTGTCGGTAAGTTAAAATTATATTTTTTGTTAATATCACGAATAAACTCTCCAGCATCAAAAGTAAAGGAACCATCTTCATTGCAGACTGTGCTTAATTCAGCAGAATTACCACGAGAGTCAGTAGAAAGCTTGCCGACAATTTCTTCAAGCAAATCTTCTATGGTTAATAAGCCTTGTAAATTGCCATACTCATCAACAATCATTGCCATACGACGTTTTTTTTGATTAAACTGGGAAAGTTGCAGATTAAGAGGGGTGGTCTCAGGAACAAAATATCCTAGACTAGTAGTTTTTATGATGTCTTTAAGAGAAATGCTGTCGTTCATTAATACTGGTAGCACTTTGCGTAAACTTAAAATACCGATAAAGTCATTGTCCATGCAACCACGATAGACAGGGATTCTGGTATAGGGTGATTTTTGTAGAATTTTAATAATCTTTTTTAAGGGTTGATCTACATCAAGGGAGTAAATATCTTGTTTTGGGATCATGACATCTTCAACCGTTACAGATTCTAGCCTTAAAATACTGATTAACATGCTACGGTATTGTTCTGGTAATTTTCTGGTAGACTCATTCATTAAAGTTTTTAGCTCTTCTTGAGTTAAGCTACTGTGATCATTATTGTGACCTTTTACTTTAACGCCAAATAATTTTAAGAAGTTGTTGGCGAAGAAGTTTACCATCCAAACAATAGGGAAAAAAATCTTCAGTAATGGACCTAAAGCATAGGAAGCAGGATAGGCAATTTTTTCAGGGTATAAAGCAGCTAAGGTTTTAGGAGCCACTTCTGAAAAAACTAAGATAACCAGAGTGAGTAATCCAGCTGCGATAGCAATACCCGCTTCACCTATTAAGCGTAAGGCAATAATAGTAGCAATAGAAGAAGCAAAAATGTTTACAAAATTATTACCCAGTAAAATAACACCAAGCAATCGGTCAGGTGACTCTAGTAGTTTCTGCACGCGAAGTGCGCCAGGATGTCCTTTATTGGCTTTATGCTTGAGACGGTATTTATTTAATGCCATCATACTAGTTTCGGAGCTTGAAAACAGGGCAGAAAGAATGATTAAAATGAAGAGAATGCCGAATAGAAAAGAAATAGGTATAGAATTCAAGGTGTTTTTTTACAGAGTTTGTCGGAGGTTAATTATAACGAGAGAATGAATTGCTCTCAAGTGATAATTTAATATTTTTTTTAAATTATCTTTACAGGTTTTTTAAATAGCAGAAAGTATCACTAAAATAGTTTCTGTGCCTAAATAACTCAGTAGTAACAAAACATAGGCCCAAAGAATAAAATTTGCAGCTTTTTGTCCACGCCAGCCCTTTCTAAAATGTCCCCATAAAAATATCCCATAAATAACCCAAGATAAGACCGAGAAGAAGGTTTTGTGAATGAGGTGTTGTGCGAACATGTTTTCAATATAAAAACCACCAGAAACTAAAGCCAAGCTAAGTAAAATAAAGCCAATAAGGGTTAGTTGAATAAGGGTTTTTTCCATGATTTGCAAGGGAGGTAGGGCGTTAAATAAAATAGAAAGCTGGCGCTTGCGAAAGCGTTTTTCTTGCTGGCTGTACAATATGGCTTGAGCCGCCGCTAAACCAAGTACGCTATAGGCAGCAATGGATAATAAAATGTGTGCGCCAATTTCATAGGTTAGGTAGGTTTCTACTGGATAGCCAAGAGGTAGTAGAGGAGCGAAGGCGGCAATAGGAAAAATAAAAATCCCTAATATTCCAGTATTTTTATTAATATTGGTAATCAGTAATGCCACCACCGCTCCCCAAGAAATAAAAGATATCGAAAGTGCGAGGCTGAAATTAATTCCTGAAGCGGTAATAAATTGCGGAGCAAGTGATATTAAATGAAAGGTTGCAGCTGCAACAACAATTTTTAACAGCAAAGAGCGGTGGAGGTCAGTTTTATTAAATCTTATTCTACGAAATAGCAAGTTGATTGCAACTAGATACAATAGGCTGGCAACAATGGCACTGAGTCCGATAAGCATTATGAGTATCCAATCTTTAGAAATTTTTAAGATAAAACCTTATAATATCTAAATTAAATAATTAATGAAACCTAATCTGGTATTTTAATAAAAGATTTGGGGCAGGTTTTATAAGAAAAGAGATTAATTTCATGTTTGATAATTTATCTGAGCGTTTATCTAAAAGTTTTAAAGCCATCACCGGACAAGGGCGATTGTCTGAGTCGAATATTAAAGAGGCTCTAAGGGATGTTCGACGTGCTTTGTTAGAAGCCGATGTTGCTTTATCTGTCGTTAAGTCGTTTATAGATAAAGTACAAGCCCGTGCAGTGGGTCAAGAGGTTTCTTCTAGCCTAAACCCTGGGCAAGCTTTTATTAAAATTGTTAAAGACCAGTTAACCGAAGTAATGGGTCAAGAAGCTGCGTCGCTTAATTTTAATGTCGAGCCTCCTGCAATCATTATGGTAGCAGGCTTGCAAGGAGCAGGTAAAACTACCTCTGTTGCTAAGTTAGCCAAGTGGCTACAAGAGCGAGAAAAGAAAAAAGTAATGTTGGTTTCTGCTGATGTTTATCGTCCTGCAGCTATTAAGCAGTTAGAAACCTTGTCTGCACAGGTTGAGGCAGTTTTCTATCCCTCTACGGCAGAACAAAACCCTGTTGATATTGTTAAAAATGCTCATGCTGAAGCTCGTCGTAAATTTATGGATGTGTTAATCGTGGATACTGCGGGTCGTTTGGCGATAGATGATGTCATGATGACCGAAATTCAAGCCTTGCATAACGCGATTAACCCAGCAGAAACTTTATTTGTGGTTGACTCTATGACTGGTCAAGATGCCGCAAATACTGCTAAAGCCTTTAATGAGGCTTTGCCCTTAACAGGAGTAATATTAACTAAAACCGATGGTGATGCTCGTGGTGGGGCAGCTTTATCTATTCGTGAGATTACGGGTAAGCCGATTAAGTTTATTGGTAAAGGTGAAAAAGTAGATGCTTTAGAGCCTTTTCATCCTGAAAGAATGGCAGGACGCATTCTTGGCATGGGAGACATGCTTGGTTTTATTGAAGAAGCTGAAGCTAAAATTGACCAGAAAAAAGCAGAAAAATTTGCCCAAAAAATTCAAAAATCAGGGCGTTTTGATTTGAGAGACTTCTTAGAGCAATTACAGCAAATTAATGATATGGGAGGTATTGGCGGGTTGATGGGTAAGCTTCCTGGGATGGGGGCGTTAAAAGATCAGGTAAATGATGATGTGATTGCTAAAGATTTTAAGCGTACTGAAGCGATTATTCATTCAATGACACCAAAAGAAAGGGCTTTTCCTGCCATTATTAAAGGCTCTCGAAAGAAACGTATTGCCGCGGGTTCTGGCACTAGTGTGCAAGATATTAATAAGTTAATGAAGCAATTCACCCAAATGCAAAAAATGATGAAAAAAATGAAAGGCGGGGGGGTGAAGAATTTAATGAGAGGAATGGCTGGCAGAATGTCTCCAGGAATAGGCGGTATGTTGCCTCCTGGTAGAGGGCGTTAGAAATTTGAGAAGTTACTTTTTAATCTCTTATCTAAATCCTGCAAGTGATTGTGCTATATAGGCACAATCACTTGCAGGACTCAGGTCTTAAACTTATTGTCTTCCAGCCTTTTTCTTGTGCCACTTCAAGCAGGGTAGGGTCGCCATCTACTACTATGGGGTTGCCTACTTTTTCTAGTAGGGGTAAATCATTTTTAGAATCAGAATAGAAGTAGGCAGTTGCTAAATCAAAGTCATAGTCTTTTAACCAGTTTTCTAAACGGCTTATCTTGCCTTCTTGAAAAGAAGGTGTTCCGGTAACTTTTCCAGTAAAACGATTGTTTATAATTTCAGGATCTGTACCAATTAAGTGTGTAATGCCATATTTTAAGCCAATTGGTCGGGTTATGAAGCTGTTTGTGGCAGTAATGATTAATAGGGTATGACCTTGATCTCTGTGTTGGTCAACGAGTATTTGGGCTTTGGGTAGCAAAATAGGCTCAATTACCTGTTGCATAAATTCAGCATGCCATTCTTGCAAGGTTTCCATGGAATGTTCTGCTAGAGGTTGCAGTGCAAATTGTTGATATGCCATAATGTCTAAACAGCCATTTTTATATTCTTCATAAAAACGATCATTTGCATTTGCAAACAATTTAGCATCAACAACATTTTTACCTACTAAGTAATGCCCCCAAAGATGATCACTATCACCAGCAATTAAAGTATTATCTAGGTCAAAGATTGCTAAAGTCATTTTGCAAAGTCTCATTAAAAAGAAGTTGAATTATTAGTAAGTTTTTTGCAATAATACCTTAATTTGAATAAAAGTTTAAGGTTTTGGAGTGATAGATTCTAATGGGTACCGACCCAATGTTGGTATTATTATTGTTAATAAAGAAGGTAAACTTTTTTGGGGAAAACGGGTGCGTCAGGATGCTTGGCAATTTCCTCAAGGTGGCATGCGGGAAACAGAAACCCCACAGCAAGCAGTTTTTCGTGAGTTAAAAGAAGAGGTTGGGCTGGATCCGTCTGATGTTCGTATATTAGGACGTACTGAAGATTGGATTTCTTATGACCTTCCTAAGCATCTTGTTCGCCATTATAGTCAGCCTGTTTGTATTGGGCAAAAGCAAATTTGGTTTTTGCTAGGCTTAGAATCAGGTGAAGATAAAATAAATTTGCAGAGTCATGGTAGACCTGAATTTGAAAGTTGGGTATGGGTTGATTATTGGCTGCCTGTGCAAGAGGTTGTTGAGTTTAAAAAGTCGGTTTATAATCAAGCTCTTACTGAGCTAGATGACTGTTTGAAAAAGTTTTGGTTAAGGTCTTGAAAGTGGTTTTTAGATGTTTTAATAGCCGTTCTCACGCTGGAGCATGGGAACAATAAAAGGTTTTGCCTGAATCCTGCAAGTGATTGTATATATATCGTAAGGTATTGATTTGTAGAATAATTTTGATGCGAGTGGAATACTTATTGATATTCCCGAAAAAGGCTCTTCTCCGCCATTATGACAAAAAAGGGATATTAAAGCACCATTTAACCTA